>WHTE01000045.1 GCA_009377845.1 Nitrospirales bacterium
GAAAGGGATTGCAGTTGTTCGAAGGCGACTCCTGGTCTGGAACAGACGATAAAATGACAAAGGGTGAGCAACTGGTTCACCTTTCTCCAACTCGAGAAATCCAGGAAGGCATCCAAGCCCACAATAAACCCCAACTCCGTTCCTTCGGAAAATTCTTTTTTGAATTGTGTGACCGTGTCGACACTGTAGGATACCGCCTCTGATCGGGTTTCGTGATCCGATGCCGTGAAATGAGGATACGGGGCAATCGCCCGCTTCACCATTTCTAACCGGTGGTGGGCCGGTGCAAGGGACATTGCCGATTTGTGTGGAGGGTCCCCCGTCGGGATGAAGATGATCCGGCCCAGTTGCAGAGTGCGGTTCACAAAATTGGCAATGTGCAAATGTCCATTGTGGATGGGATTGAATGTGCCGCCTAAGAGCCCAATAAACATCATTCTGTTGTTTCTCTCAGGGGCTATTTCGAGGAGAAATGAGCAATCCAATTTGTGCCGGGCTAGGATAATTCATTTGGGTCAAACTGAACGTGGGGCGGGACTTGTGAAAATAGAAAACTCTGCTGATGAAACGCGCTGTTACGTCAGGACCAGATTGTCTCGATGAATGACTTCTTCATACTCCAGAGAGCCCAGGAGTTCTCTGATTTCTGACGTTTTTTTCCCCTTGATGCGCTGGAGCATTTCGGCGGAATAGTTCGTGAGACCTTGCGCGAAGGGGACGCCCTCTTGCGTTGCGCAGGTGATGGGGTCACCGGTAAGAAAGGTGCCTTTGATGTCCAGGATGCCGGAGGGCAACAAACTTTTCCCTCGAAGCGTCAGTGCGGCGACGGCTCCTTCGTCTAACAGCAGTTCCCCTTTCGGTCGAAGCGTATAGGCAATCCACTGTTTTCGACTTGTCAGGGGTGACTGGTCTGAAGCAAAAAAAGTTCCACCGGGCTTTCCCTCAAGTACTTCCCCTAAGGCATTCGGCGTTTCTCCGTTTAACAGCAGGGTAGGCACGCCAAATCGTCCTGCATGCTTCGCCGCTCTGATCTTGGTGATCATCCCTCCACGGCTGACTTGCGTTCTAGACGATCCGGCCAGGTCCTCAATATCTTTGGTGATGGTGGAAACCAGGGGTATGAGTTTAGCCGAGGGATTGAGATGAGGATCCTGGCTATAGAGACCATCCACATCTGACAAAATCACCAGTAGATTTGCATCAACTAAATGTGCCACTTGTCCGGCGAGGGTGTCATTGTCGCCAAAGCGGATCTCATCAATGGCGACAGTATCATTTTCATTGATAATTGGAATGACCCCTAACTGAATAAGAGTAATTAAGGTATGTCGTGCATTCAGAAATCGTCGACGGTCTGCCAAATCCTGATGCGTTAAGAGGACCTGCGCAATCTTGTGTTTGTTTTCTTCAAAAGCCATCTCATAGGCTCGCATGAGCCGGCTTTGCCCGACGGCAGCCGCAGCCTGTTGAAGCGGTAATTCGGTCGGATATGACGCAATGGCGAGGTGTGAGAGGCCCGCAACGATTGCCCCGGAAGATACCACGACAATTTGCCGGTTTTGAGCCTGTAGAGCGCCCAATTCTTGAGCTAAGCGGTGGATGCGGTCTATACGAAGACCTCCTTTGGAGGAAGCTACCAGGCTGCTTCCAATTTTGACGACGATCCGTTTGCACGCCGCTAACACTTGCTCGCGCATGAGGTCTTTGCCTCCAGAACGGCTTTTCCCAAATAGGTCACGAGCGACGGGAGGCCTTCCCGGGTAATGGCCGAAATGGGAAAGAAGGTATAATGGTGGTCGGCGCAATAACCACGTAGCGTTTCCACGTGTTGGCCTTGTCCCTGTGAATCCATTTTTGTGGCCACGATGGCAAACGGCCGTTCGAGAAGTTCGGGATCGAAGGCTTGCAGTTCGCTTCTCAAGGTTTCAACGGTCACAATGGGATCTTCTGTAATCCATTCGCTGATATCGATGAGAAATAACAAAAAAGCCGTTCGCTGGATATGTCGCAGGAATTGAATTCCTAACCCTTTTCCTTCATGAGCCCCTTCGATTAATCCCGGAATATCGGCCACGACAAACGACGAATGTTCCATCCATTCTACGACTCCCAAATGCGGTCGCAGGGTGGTGAAGGGATAACTCGCAATTTCGGGATGGGCAGAAGAAATGGCCGAGATCAGCGTGGATTTGCCGGCGTTAGGGAAGCCCACTAAGCCGACATCGGCTAACAGTTTCAATTCCAGGATCAGCCATCGCTCTTCGCCGGGGGTGCCGGGCTCGAATTGGCGCGGCGCCCGATTGGTTGAAGTGGCAAAGCGCGCGTTACCTTTTCCACCTTTGCCGCCTTTGGCCACAATGGCGGTCTGTCCCTCGGCGACCAGATCCGCGATGATGTCGCCGTCCTCGGATTTGACGAGAGTCCCGACAGGAACGGAAATAACGATATCGGGGCCTGTGCTTCCGTGGCAGTTTCTTTTGAGACCTCTTTCGCCGGAAGTGGCCTCATAGTGCCGTTGGTATCGCAAGTCTAATAAGGTTGAGACCCTATTGGAGGCTAGAAACACCACGTCTCCTCCATCTCCGCCGTCGCCGCCATTGGGACCACCAAATTCAGCAAACTTTTCCCGCCGGAAACTACAGTGTCCGGTACCCCCGTCACCAGCTTTGACGAATATTCGTGCTTGATCAATAAACATACTGATCCTTAAATCCTACTTGGCTTTCCTGAAACGAATGAAGTGGATGGATTGATAAAAGGCAGGAGATGGGAGGAGAAGCTAGACGGAAGGATACACGCTCACCTTGCGGCGGGCGATTCCCCCTTCATACTTGACGATCCCGTCCACTTTGGCAAAGAGTGTGTAGTCTTTTCCCAGACCCACATTCGTTCCGGGAAAGAATTTCGTTCCGCGTTGACGAACGAGGATACTCCCTCCGCTCACCTTTTCACCGGCATAGGCTTTGACGCCCAGATATTGTGGATTGCTATCGCGACCGTTGCGGGACGATCCGCCACCTTTTTTATGAGCCATGAGTCAAACCTCCAAAAACCTAAAGACCTAAGTTAAGACGAAGCCACAATCTCGGTGATTCGAACTTGCGTGAATCCCTGACGGTGGCCCTTGGTCCGGCGATAATTTTTTCGTCGTTTCTTTTTAAAAATTGTGATGGATCGGGTTCGTGCATGCCGGATAATCTCTCCTTTGACCACTGCATCTGGAATCATGGGAGTTCCGACGATAGGTGCTTGGTCCGTATGGACAAATCGCACTGAGTCAAATTGAATGATAGACCCGACGTCGCCTTCAAGGGATTCAATTTGAAGAATCCCGTTAGGTTCCGCCCGGTATTGTTTCCCGCCTGTTTCGATTATTGCATACATGTTTTTAGCTCCTTAACAAACAATCATTTTGCCAGTATGTTTACATTTATGTCAAGATTTTAGTATATCATCGGCGTCATTGATCCTCACGGAAACAGCCTATGCTACCTTTGACCAACATGACATCTCGTTTCCAACTCATTGCAATCGGAGAAGCATTCCTATGGTGACTGCATCAAAAAAAATATGGATGGATGGAGCCTTCGTAGATTGGGATGAGGCCTCGGTCCATGTTCTCACACATTCCCTCCATTATGGTCTCGCGGCGTTTGAGGGGATCCGGTGTTATCAGGGAAAAGACGGGTCTGCCATTTTTCGATTGAAAGAGCATGTTGACCGGCTTTTTGAGTCTGCCCATATTACGATGATACCCATGCCTTTTAGCAAAAAAGAGGTGGCGGACGCCATTGTCGAGACCGTTCGGGTCAATCAATTGGTCTCCTGTTACATTCGTCCCATCGCCTATGTGGGATATGGGGCAATGGGTGTGTACCCTGGAGATAATCCTATTCGTCTGGCCATCGCAGCCTGGCCGTGGGGATCGTATTTGGGAGAGGATGCCCTGGTGCAGGGTATCAGGGCAAAAATTTCATCCTTCACCAGGCATCATGTGAATGTGTCCATGACCCGGGCCAAAATTTCTGGGTACTATGTCAATTCGATATTGGCCAAATGGGAGGCCAAAAAGTCCGGGTATGCCGAAAGTATTCTCCTTGATCCTGATGGCTATGTTGCGGAGGGGACAGGAGAAAATGTGTTTATCGTTCGTAAGGGTGTCTTACAAACGCCTCCCTTGACCTCTATTCTTGACGGAATTACCAGGAATTCAATTCTTGAATTGGCCAGGGCCAAAAAGATTCCCGTGGTTGAGGAACGGTTTACCCGTGATGCCATGTACGTGGCAGACGAAGTGTTTCTGACAGGGACGGCTGCGGAAGTCACGCCGGTTCGCGAACTGGACGATCGAAAAATCGGAGAAGGGAAACCCGGCCCTCTGACCCAAGGCCTTCAAAATGATTTCTTTAGAATCGTTCGTGGCGAAGATTCCGCCTATGCGAATTGGCTTACCCCTATTTAACGCCTCACGCTTTTTCCGGGGATGCCAACTACAGGTGTCGGACCAAAATACTCTCACCAATATTTGCGTGGACTCAGCTGAAGGGGATTGGGTTAAGGGGCATTGGGGGTTGGAGTAGTCTCTGAAGTTGATTCCGAAGTTTTGGTTTCGGCCGGGGAAGTCGTCGCAGGAGTCGAGGTAGAAGACGATTCATGATGTGAGGGTGGGTGGAGATCAATCACTGTAGACGACGTGTTGGCCTGTTTGGAAAGCAAGGCTAAGCTGAGAGACGTCAGCATGAAAACGATAGCGGCTCCCACGGTGACTTTACTCAAAAAAGTACCTGGGCCGCGGCTCCCAAACACCGTTTGAGAAGACCCCCCGAATGACGCACCAATCTCGGCGCCCTTTCCCGCTTGGAGCAGGATTGCAGCAATCATGAGAAAACAGACAACTAAATGAAGAATGACGGTCAGTGTATACATAATGTGTATCTGTTGATCGGGTCGTTCCTGGTTAATCTGAAGTTGCCAACTTGGCTATCTTAACAAAGGATTCTGAATTCAAACAAGCTTTCCCCACTAAAGCCCCGTTTATTTGTGGAGATTGAAATAACATTTGGGCGTTGTCAGGGCTCACACTTCCGCCATAGACGACTCGTGTCTGATCGGGATTGATTCCCCATTGCTTGGCGAGAGATGACCGGATGTGGGCATGGACTTCCGCAGCTTGGTCGAGTGTGGCTGCATGGCCGGTTCCAATGGCCCAGACGGGTTCGTAGGCAATGGTGATATGCGCGAGATCTTTTGATTGGAGACCGTCTAGGCCGGTTTGTAATTGGTGTTGAATGATCGACTGCGTCTGGTTGGCTTGGCGTTCTTCCAGACGCTCCCCAACACATAAAACCGGCAAGAGGGAATGGCGAAGGGCAGCGTGGATTTTTTCATTAATATCCTGGTCTGTTTCCCCGAAGATATGCCGTCGTTCGGAATGGCCAATAATGACATAGTGGCAGCCGACTTCCCGTAACATGGGGGGAGAAATCTCTCCGGTAAAGGCGCCTTCATCTTTTGCGCAGACATTTTGAGCGGTCAACTTGATCGAGGTGACGGCCAACAGGCGTGAAGCAGCTTGCAGCGCCACAAAGGGGGGAGCTACTGCAAGTTCTACCGAGGGATGTGGTTGATAAATCTTGAGTATGTCGTTGATCAACGACTCGGCCTGGGAAATGGTCTTATGCATTTTCCAATTGCCAACAATGAGCCGACGTAACATGAGGACCTCGAAGATTTTGGAAGTGAAAAAGATGGGTCGGTTGGATCAGAGGCGATCGGGTAAGGCTGCAAGCCCTGGCATGTGCTTGCCTTCCAGGAGCTGGAGTGCGGCACCACCACCGGTGGAAATGAAGGACATGCTTTCCGATTCCCCTGCGCGATACACAGCCAGTGCCGTATCCCCTCCTCCCACAATCGTTTTCGCATAGGCGTTGGCCACCGCATGGGCCAAAGAAAAAGTCCCGCGGGAAAATGCATCGCGTTCAAAGACTCCCATGGGGCCATTCCACAAAATGGTTTTGGCGTTTTGAACGGCTTCACTAAACAGGCGCACCGACGCAGGCCCGATGTCCATGCCATACCACCCAGCGGGGATTTCCTGCACAGGGACAATTTTCGTTTCCGCTTCAGGGTCTAAACTGGCGGCCACAACACAATCCACCGGAAGATAAAATTTGATTTTTTGAGCCATCGCTTGCTCGTGGATTCGTTTCGCAAAGTCCAGCATATCGTTTTCGACCAGAGACTGGCCGATCTCTAATCCCATGGCCTTGATAAAGGTAAAGGCCATGCCTCCACCGATGATGACCTTATCGACCACTTTGCCTAGATTTTCAATGACCCCGATTTTCCCCGAAACCTTAGCTCCTCCCAAAATGGCCACAAAGGGACGAACAGGGTTTTCCACGGTGCCTTCCAACGCTTCGACTTCCCGTTTCATCAGAAATCCCGCTGCCGAGACTTTCACATATTTGGTGATTCCAACGGTTGAGGAGTGAGACCGGTGAGCGGTTCCAAACGCATCATTGATGTAGACATCCGCCAAGGCGGCCAATTGAGCGGAGAACTGGTCGTCGTTTTTTTCTTCTTCCGGATGAAAACGCAAGTTTTCCAATAGCACTACGTCGCCGGATTGGGCTTTGTTGACCACGGCTTCAACCGCTGGCCCGATGCAGTCACCAACAAATTCCACCGGCTTATTTAACAGCCGTTGTAGGCGCTTGGCGACGGAGGCCAAGCTGAGTGCCTGGTTGAAGGTCCCTTTCGGGCGTCCCAAGTGCGAACATAGGATGACTATGGCGTTTTCGTCGATGGCGCGATTGATGGTGGGAAGGGCGGCCCGGATCCTGGAATCGTCAGTGATTTGGCCGGCATCATCGAGCGGAACGTTAAAATCCACGCGGATGAGTACTCGTTTGTTGCGGAGGTCAACCTGATCAATCGTTTGTTTCTTGATATGCTTCATGCCTTCCTCTACCTTCCGGGATCGATGGCTGTATGTCGGGGTAAAGCCGGATACTCCTGCTGTGATGCATTATTTAACGGTGTTGAGCGAGAAACTTGATCAGATCGCGCAAGCGGCACGAATACCCCCATTCATTGTCATACCAGGCAAATACCTTGACGAGCCGTTTATCCATGACTGAGGTGAGAGGTGCGTCTACGGTGGCAGAATATGAACATCCATTGAGATCACATGAAACGATAGGGGCCTCAGAGACCTGTAAGTAGCCCTTTAACGAGCTCTGAGCGGCTTGTTGAAAGGCTGCGTTCACGGTCGCGGCATCACAATCGCGTTCGACTTCAACTGAAAGGTCTATTAACGACACGTTGGGGGTCGGCACTCGAATGGCTATGCCATCTATTTTTCCTTTGAGTTCCGGGATGACCAGGTACAGAGCTTTGGCCGCCCCGGTAGACGTGGGAATCATGGATAAGTTGGCCGCCCGTGCCCGTCGTAAATCCTTATGAGGCAAATCTAGCAATTGTTGATCGTTGGTATAAGAATGGATGGTGGTCATATACCCATGCCGGATGCCGAATTCCTGTAAAAGGATCTTGGAAACGGGAGCCAGGCAATTGGTGGTACAAGAGGCGTTGGAAATGATGGAGTGTTGTTGAGGATTGTAGGCGGATTCGTTCACCCCTAACACGATCGTGATGTCCGGGTCTTTAGCGGGAGCGGAAATGATCACGCGGGAAGCGCCTGCGGTCAGATGCTGGCTCGCGCCCTGCCGGTCGGTGAACCGTCCTGTGGATTCAATAACGAAATCGATCTGGTGGTCTTTCCAGGGCAAGACCTTGGGGTCTTTGATGGCCAAGATCTGAATCTGCTTACCATTGACTGTGAGAGAGTCGGGCCCATATTGGACATCAGCTCGAAATTTTCCGTGGACCGAATCATAGGTTAGAAGGTGGGCCAGGGTTTTGGAATCAGTCAGATCATTGATGGCCACAATCTCAATGGCAGGATCATTGAAACTAGTCCGGAAGAAATTTCGTCCGATACGTCCGAATCCGTTAATGGCAACTCGTATAGTCATAAGGTTTACTGCTTAAGTGAATAACTTTTTAAAAGAAGCCGGATACTAGCGGGGGGGGTACTTTCTGTCAAGAAATGTTTCTGCATAAAAGTTGGGAAAGTCAGGTTCTGCCTTGGTCGGAAAGCCTCGAAATTCCTTATAGGATTTTCATGGCGTCTTTGACTTCTGTCATGGTTTTCGATGCCATAGTCGAGGCTCGTTGGCGCCCGGATTCCACGATCTCTTTGGTTTGATCGGGATGAGCGGTTAAGGTGGCGCGTCTTTCCCACATGGGAGAGAATCGTTCCACCATGGCATCGGCTACCTGGCGTTTGCAGTCGATACATCCGATGGTCGCGGTTCGACAATCGGTGTCCACCTGCTTCCTGACATTCTCGGAAGAAAAAATTTTGTGGAAGTCATACACGGGACACACATCTGGGTTGCCTTTGTCCGTACGTCGAATTCTGGCAGGGTCGGTCACCATGGTTTTGAGTTTTTGTCGAACCTCAGGCTCGGTATCCGATACATTGATCGTATTCCCGTAGCTTTTACTCATTTTACGGCCGTCGGTTCCCAGCACTTTGGGAAATTGCGTTAAATGCTCCTTGGGCTCAGGAAATACGGGTGTGTACAGACTATTAAAGCGACGGGCTAATTCCCGTGTGAGTTCCAGATGAGGAAGCTGATCTTTCCCAACGGGCACAAAATCAGCTTTATACAGCAATATATCCGCGGATTGAAGGACTGGATATCCCAAAAACCCATACGTGGATAAGTCCCGTTCCCTGATTTCTTCCTGCTTTTCTTTATAAGTGGGATTTCGTTCCAACCAGGGAATGGGAATGATCATGGATAGTAATAAGTGAAGGATCGCGTGCTCCGGCACACTGGATTGAATAAAAATAGTTGCCCTGTTGGGATCGATTCCCGCTGCGAGCCAATCAATGAGCAATTCCTGGGTGAATTCCTTGAGGCGGCTAGTGTCAGCATAATTGGTTGAGAGGGCATGCCAATCGGCCACGAAGAAAAAACACTCATGCTGGGTTTGAAGGGTTTTCCAATTTTCTACCGCTCCCAGGAGATTGCCTAAATGCATGAGCCCGCTGGGTTGCATA
The DNA here is from genome assembly GCA_009377845.1 of Nitrospirales bacterium. Lineage (GTDB taxonomy): Bacteria > Nitrospirota > Nitrospiria > Nitrospirales > UBA8639 > Nitrospira_E. The sequence continues at coordinate 9,137 of WHTE01000045.1, forward strand.
CCGCTGAGTACACGTGTGGTCATAAGTAATATTCCAGTGGTGCTTAGGTGATGAATGCTGGTAAAAACGTCTTTTGAAATATTTGAAACATTATCCCGATAAAGCTGCTCACAATGGGGATGTGGGAATTCAGCATCAGGAGTCCAAGAATGATAAGCATGCCATAGGGTTCCACCCGACTCAAGGCATCCGCTGGCCCCGCCGGGAGAAGGGTTCGGAGAACCCGGCTCCCATCCAAGGGAGGAACCGGCAGAAGATTGAACGAAAATAACACGATATTAATAACCATGGAAGATAAGGCCATGGCCGTGAGGGGAACTAATATCATTCCGAGAAGATCCCGGCGTGGCTCAACTCCTGGTTGAGGGGGCCAATTGGCTTGGAGGGTTGGATCCATATAGAGGAACAGGCTGAGCAACAAACTGCTGACAATGGCTAAGAATAAATTCATGAGAGGTCCGGCTGCGGCTACAAACGCCATGTCTCGTCTAGGGTTATGGAGTTGTGCAGGATTGACTGGAACGGGTTTGGCCCAGCCGAACACAAACCCTCCTGGTATCAGTGACAATAAGAGTGGGACTATGATGCTCCCGTACAGGTCGATGTGCGGCAGTGGGTTAACTGTGAGTCGCCCCAGGTTTTTGGCCGTCTGGTCTCCAAAGAAATTAGCCACCCAGCCATGAGCGCATTCGTGTAATACCACCGCGGCCATGAGTGGAACCAGCATGAAAGACAGGTTGTACAGAAAAGAGGAGATAGAATCCATGTCGCTTAGTTGAGTTGGGTAAACGTCTTTTTGTTGACTTGAAGGAGGTAGAGTCTTCGGTTCAGAATGCCTGCGGAACTAAAAGACGCAAACCCACTTAACGCCGGCAAGTCAGACCGTCGCACAAGTTGGTCCCAGACATCCTGCCCGGATCGAGCGCCCTGGCGGATGGTTTCCATGACCATTGTCGCCGCATCGTAGGCTTGGAAAGCAAAGAGGGATGGCTCCTTTTGAAACTGGCTGCGATACCGCCGGACAAACATCTGAATGCTGGGGTCAGGGCTGTTGGGAAAAAACCCATCGACAAAAATACTGCCGTCCAGATCGTGTTTGGCCCATCGAAACAACTCAGGACTATGCCAACTATTGCCGCCTAAGATCGGCACATTCATGTCATAAAATGCCAATTGCGCTGCAATCAGGGCCAAGTGAACGGGCTGTCCCGGAACGAACACGGCGTCAAACCCGGGTGTATAGACCGTTCGTTCTTCTCCGGTCCGGTTTTTCTCCTTTTTGGTTTCACCGTATTTGGCCAGATCTTTCTCCTTCAGGTGGCGTAATTGGTCACCGATATCGGTTTGGTCTTCGGAATAGCCCTCGAAGGCGATAATTTCCCCGCCGGAGTGAAGCACTTCTTTGGCGAACATATCACCCAATTCACGTCCATAGGCTGTTTGGGGATAAATAATAGCGAAGCGATGGTATCCGAGCTCCTGGATGGCATATTCTGCCAGGCGTTTGGCTTGGACGGATGAGGTCATGGCTGTACTAAACCAGAATGATCCAAACTGCCGCACATTCAAAAGCGTGGATGAAGGGGTGACAAACGGTGTGTCATACTCATCAGGGAGTCGGCCGAGTCCCTGTATTTCACGGGACAACAAGGGCCCCACGACCGCAAGTGGCTGAAATTCATCAAGCAATTGTTGCATCTCTGGGCGTAACGGAGCCGTCAGTGTCGCGGTGTCTTTCACCACCAGCCCCACCGAAGCCAGCCCCCATTGTTCCTTGGCGATATCAAGGGCGAGTCGAATGCCGTTTAACGAATCCACGCCATAGGTTTTCATCGGACCCGAAAAGGGCAGGGCGGCTGCTACAATATGCGAATGGCCCTTGATCTTGCCAATAAATGATTGCAGGAGGGCCATGGCGGTTTGTGCATAGGGGTGGTTGGGAAAGCGTTTAAGGAATCCCCGGATATCCCGTTCAGCCAGGACTTCATCCCCGTGGGCGGTATGCAGTTCAATCAGCCGGATGGTCGCGATGTCTCCCGGATATCGGGTGGCATAACTTTCCACCAGTTCCTGAAGGGCGGATTCATCCAACTGCTGCAAAATAAGGGTTTGGGTCACGCGTTCCAATTCGAGTCGTTCCGTTTGATCTGACAGACTCATTTCATTTAATGCGACTTTGACAGCACCAAGCGGGTTGTTGTTGTCCAATTCGGTCTGGCGAATCAGTTGGAGGATTGACCGGCGCAGTTCCAGATCGGTGGAATAATCCAGGGCCTGATACAATTGAAAAAGCGCGTGCTCATAGTCCTTTATTTCGATATAGAGTCTGGCCATCAACACTCGGGCCGGGTTGGTCGAAATGGAAAAGGGAAACTCTTCCAGGAGTTGCTTCAGAACCGTGAGGGCGTCAGTCGGCTGATTATCCTGATAGAGTGCGTTCGCTTGCAGGAGATAGGCTTCTTGAAGGATCTCCGGAGGCGGGAATGTATCAATAAGCTTCTCAAGTGTGATGATCGCGTCTGCAGGTTTTCCGGCTTCCAGCTCCGATCTCGCTTGGTCAAGAAGAGGAGAGGTCGAAGAATTTTGGGCGAACGCCAAGTCGGGGCACATCCCTATAGAGGTCAACAATCCCTGGGACAACGAAGGTCCCAAGCTACCAAGCACGAACAACACAACAGTTCGCAGCAACGTGTTCATGAGTGAGACCGTGGGCAAAGGATAATTACCTACACGTGTTGGGAGTGGAAGCGGATGACAGTTGGAGACAGGGGAACAAAATAGTGAATCACTGGGTGGATAATTCGATAGCGGATAACGATGACTACTAATTATAGTCCCGTTTATTATATCAGGAAGTTCTCTACCTAAATAGAAGAACGCCAGAAAATATCTTAACCGGATAGCTGGTTTTGGGGTCATGAAACAGAGGGGGTTCCGCTACCATCACCATAATAGGAGGGACGTAAAGAGCTGATGCAAGAATTCGTCGATCGCTATCTCACCATGTTGCAAGTGGAAAGCGGCTATGCCGCGAACACCATCGAAAGCTATCGACGGGACCTGCGAAAGCTCGCGAACTTTTTCCGAACACACGACATTTCGGATCCCAAGCATCTTTCCAAGCCGCTGTGGTTTCAATTCTTGAGCAGTTTGAAAGCCGAAGGCCTTTCCACTTCCTCCATCGCCAGGTGCCTAGCTTCTGTCCGGGGTTTCTATAAATCGTTCGCTGGGGGAAACGATGAGACGACCTTTGAAGGCATGTTGAAAGGGACGCCGAAGCAATGGAGCCAATTGCCAAAGTTGTTGTCCGAAGTGGAAGTGACCCGATTGCTCAACCTGCCCATCATGAACAAGCGAGAAGATCCTCGTGATGCCGCCATGGTGGAACTGTTATACGCCACTGGTCTTCGGGTATCGGAACTCATCAAATTGGAATTGGCGCATCTCAATCTGGACGTGGGGTTTTTGCATGCCACTGGCAAGCGGGACAAACAACGAGTCGTCCCGATTGGAGATAAGGCTCGAGAACTGGTGAACCACTATATCCGGTCCATCCGTCCCGTGTTTGTCAAAAAGCGGCTGTCTCCGGCACTCTTTCTCACCCGCTTGGGTCGACCGTTCACTCGCCAGGGATTTTGGAAAATTTTAAAAGCCCGGGCGACTCGTGCAGGCATCACGAAACCCGTCTCTCCCCACATGCTTCGCCACTCGTTCGCCACTCATTTATTGGACCATGGTGCCGATCTTCGTTCTGTTCAAATGATGCTCGGTCATGCCAGCATCGCCACAACACAAATCTATACGCACGTCGAGCAAGCCCGACTGAAAAAGGTGCACGACCAATTCTTTCCCAGAAAGCAACGTAGCCGAAAATAAGGGGTAAGAAGAGATTCCTAATCCGGGAATGGGAAACGGTGAGAGCAGGGGTGAAGACCTGACATGTCAAGCCAACCCATAGTGACTTACCCTGGTGGAGTGTACAACGATACATTCGGAATCCGCTGAAAATCTGCATTCAAGCTATAGACTCGACAATCGTATTCTTGGGCCAACGCAATCACGATTAAATCGGGGATGCCAACGGGGAGGCCTTTCCCCCTCAACGTGGTCCCCATTTCTCCTGGTAGGAGCCAGGCGTGCGGAGTCATTTCCAAATAGGGCAGGGCAATCAATGTTTCTTGGAGATCCTGCCGATCTTTAGCTGATCGAGCGCCCTGAATCAATTCGCTGAAGACCACGCCGACCAACATGACTCGCTCCTCATCGAGAAGACGAGTGATGTAAGACTTTTCAGGAGAGTGAGCAGGTTTATAAAAGGCAATCCAGACGGACGTATCAACGATGATTATGGTCAAGTTCGCCGGCGTTTCGTGCGCCCCTGTTCCGCATCCCGTAAGGCTGGTCGAACATAGGTTAAGGGGATGGTTCCACTCAGAGCTTTGAGGTGTTCAATTTTTTTTTCGATGAATAAGATCGGTCATGGCTAAGTGAATAGCTTCTGTTTTGGCTTTAGTGACTTTCATCAGTTCAGCAATCAGCGTTTCATCTAAATCCAATGTGGTTCGCATGGGGCTTCCTCCTTCTTATGCATAAACGCTGGGGAGGTCAAAATATTCCCACCTTTTTGGCCCAATGAATCGTTCTGCTTCCCCACATGCCCACGTTGCTCGGCCATGCCAACATCACCACGACACAAATCCACTCCACACGCATGTCCAGCAAGCCCGTCTGAAACGCGTCCACGATGAATATTTTCCCCGTAAATAAACGTACAAGAGCCTTAGGAGGCCTTGATCGCTCTCAGCCTTGAGTAGTGGAAATGCCTTGTGAAACTTTCAGGGCACCCCTTAATACTCATCCCCCCTGCCTATGCCATCCCTCATCTTTTATAGCCTTAACGCATGTGTTTGGCGGACCATCGTTCGGGCTCAATCCAAGTTGCAATTGGAAAAAGGCCTGTGGCAGGCTAGCACTGACGTTTCATTTCATCTTTGGCGGGGGGTTAGTTATGAAGTATCGGAAGCAGGTGCATTATGTGAAAGGGGTGTTTGCCTGCCCAAAATGTCATCAACATTTTGTGCAAGAGAAGTGGTTGGAGGAATTTCGGGTGCGTTGTCATAAGTGTGATTATCGAGGTGCCTTGACGCATGTGTCGGTGGAAGAACAGATGGACGAAGAAATTGAACGCCGGTAATCGCGAGGAATTCATCGAGTTTTCAGGGTATTTTGTGTTCTCTTCTCCTTGTACCCCCTTCTTTATTCCGGCATTTCTATCCGGGCTGTGATGATGGCTAAGCCTTCTACGTGTGTACTACTCGGGCTTTTCGGACTATTCTTCGTGAGTTTGGGATGTGCTCAGGTGGAGGCCCAAGTGCAGCCTCAGGGTGAGTCCCTTCAGGTTCTTGTGGTCTACCATTCCTTATCCGGGAATACCGAGGAAATGGCGAAGAGTGTGATGGCGGGAGCCCAATCCATTCCTGGAACCTCGGTTATTCTTCATAGGGTGAGAGATGTCACGGCTGAGAAATTGTTCGGTAGTGATGCTGTGGTGGTGGGTTCCCCGGTCTACTGGTCGAATATGTCAGGGGAAGTCAAAGCCTTTTTTGATCGGTGGCAGTTTGAATTTGGAGTGTTTCCGGAATTGAAAATGCGCAATAAAATTGGAGCGGCCTTTGCAACCGGTGGACAAGTGTCCAGCGGGAAGGAAATGACGATGTTGACTATCCTTGCGGCCATGCTCGGGAACCGGATGATTGTTGTCAGCGATGGGGGGGCGTTTGGTGCTTCCGCAACAACGGAAGGGGACAGCCCGGGGATTAATGATGCGGAGCGTGCCGATGCATGGGCGTTGGGAAAGCGAGTGGCCGAAGTGGCGTGGATGGTGAAGCGAGGGCAGGCGCTCCCTGCTCAGCCATGAGACACCTTTAATGAGTGCGTTGCCGGGGAGCACTGACGATAAGTGGGTTATTTATTGGGAGCGGGAGTATTCCACGGCCTTTGCTCCAGAACGTCTCAAGTTTGATTTTCATCCTCATCGTCCGCTGATGACCAACATGCCTCTGGCCGAGCAGCGGGAATTAGCGGCCACTGGCTATAAAGTCATCCCGGATGATTGCGGACCGGTTCGGTTCGTGGGGCAATATGGCTGGATGATCCGCGCTCCGGCGGATTGTCGCATTCGAAGGAAAGGGAGTGGTTTTGAGTGGCAGTCTCCGCCCATTCTTCCTAAAGAGCGGCTCTTGGGCTATAAGTCGTTTTCAGGAATGTATGTTGATAGGATTCTCAATAGTGGATTCCCCAAACTCTGTTGCGGGATTCGATTTTATTATCCCAAACAACTGGGGATGATGATGAAGGATCTCCCCAATCATTTTTATCATTTTCCCAAACGGACCTTCTCCGTCTGGGAAGGGATCAAATCGCAAGAATATAAACTGACACCGAACCTCTATGATTTTCTTCCTGACTACGATGCCTTTGTGACCAATTTTTTGCTTCAATTGGGTCCGTCCACGGATCAGCCCACCACCATTCTGCGAGGGGATCCCATTGGACTCGTTGTTCCTGTTCTGCTCCCCAAGCATTTTACCCTAGAAGAGTTGAAGCGAACCCCGGAAACCTCCAGCTCTTAATGCGTGTCAGGCTCACGGCCTGAGACAGCCACGATTTCCTATCGATGATGTCTTGGTATGGGTGATAATTCCCTTCCGACTTTCTTTCACGTGCAACAGGCCGCCAATCTGTTGAATGGTGTGGTGTATCCTACGCCGGTCCTGGGTTCCTCATATTTAGATGAACAATGTGGGGGATGCGTGTTTGCCAAATGCGAAAACTTGCAACGCACGGGAGCATTTAAATTTCGCGGAGCCTACTATGCCGTATCCCGAAAAGAGGCTGTGACTCCGTTCAAGGCCGTGGTGACCCTTTCTTCCGGGAATCATGCACAGGGCATCGCCTTAGCCAGCCGGTTACTGGGCTACCCTGCCTACATTGTGATGCCGGATCCCGTGAATCCTTTTAAACGCGCCAAAGTTGAGGAATTCGGGGTCAACGTGAGAATTGTTCGCACACGAGCCGAGGGAGAAGAGTTAGCACAGGAATTGGTTCACGCGCATCAGGGCGTCTTCATCCACCCCTTCAATGATTGCGATGTCATTGCAGGGCAGGGCACCGCGATACTGGAGTTCCTGCAGGAGGTACCTCAATTAGACGTCGTGTTGGCACCCTTGGGAGGTGGGGGATTGCTTTCAGGTGCGTGCCTGGCCGCACATGGCCTCAATCCACTTATTCGGGTGTATGGGTGTGAACCGGCTCGGGCGCTCGACGCGCTTCTTTCCCTGCGCGAAGGGCGCATCCTGATGCCGCATACGGTTGATACAATGGCTGAGGGCTTACGAACAAGCCTGGGGAACTTGACTCTTTCCATTTTACAAGATCATCTGCAAGATGTGTTTGTCGTGGAGGAGGAAGAAATTATCCCTGCCATGAAGATGGCCTTTGAACAAATGAAGATGGTGATTGAACCATCAAGTGCTGTGGCGCTGGCTCCCATTCTTCGCGGTGAACCGGCTTTGTGTGGAAAACGTGTGGGTGTGGTGTTGTCGGGAGGTAATATCAGCATGTCCGACGTCTGTTCAATGATGGGGGGAATGTGAACGTTCAACGCAAGGATGATTCGATTATTCGCCAATGGCAGGTACTCGCCAAAGTCTGTTACGATGGAGAAAGTCAGACTCGTTTGGCGATGCTAATGAGTCACATCAACCGGTTGCCGGCCAGGCAGGCGGCTTCCGCGCATGCCGAGATCGAGACCGCATATTTTCTCACACAGGCCGGCTTTTCCGTCGCATTTTTAGAGGCCACCGGGGGACGAACTGCGGACTTGGAGATTTATGAAGGAGCGCATAGATTTTTTGCGGAGGTGACGGTCATTCAATCCACCCAAGGGTCTACTCGAAAATCCATGGGTGTGCGTCTTCAACCTCACCGAAGCTTAGAATCCTCGGATGCGTTTTTTGAACAGGCATTGGTGAAGCGGTTGTTGTCACGAATGGCCGAAAAAGCCAGGCAATTAGAACGGTATTGCGCACCTGTGATGCTGGCGGTCAGTGTCCCCGATGTACCATGGGGAAAAGGTCGCCCCCAGGAGATTCCCCCGTTGGATCTTCAACGATTAGCGGCGATGTTGATCGGGGTGTTAGTCGAAGTCCCTCAGTTCAGCGCGGTTCTGTTAACGTTATGGAAGGCGCCGGCTCAGGAATCCCGCAATCCCATTCGTATTCGCCAGGTTTCCTGGGTGACTCGACCACCCGGGGATTCACAAGATCCTCGAATTCGATTGTTGGCGACGAACCCGGTTGCTCGCTATCGACTCACGCCCAGGGAACTCCAGATGGTTCAGGATGCGATGTGAAGAAACGCTGACGGGAAGGATTTGGAAGAGCGGGAAAGATTAATGTGAAGGCAAAGAAGTTTTGAGTTCTTCCAGGTTTTTAATGACGAGTAAATCGCCATTTCTTTTCGCGACGGTGATGCCTTCGATGCAAATCGAGCGGCATTTCTCAAATTCTTGTTTCTGTTGAAGCGATTGAGCCAGAGCAAAATAGGCGGCTGAATAATGAGGTTTCACCTGTATGCATTGCTCCAAGGCGGCAATCGCCTCTTCCCAATTTTCGTCACTCATATAGGCTTTCCCCAGGCCGAACCACAATGTTTCGTCCTTCGGGTCCAATTGCAAAACTTTCTTAAACTGTTCGATTTTGGGATTGGCCATTGTGTGAAATCCGATCAGGGTGATGGTGACGGCATATAAACAAGAACGAGCCTATCATGCGGGTGAACGCGTTGTCTAAGAAATCCCCCTATGGTAGGATCTCCCACGCTATCCCTTCCTACTTGTCTATGTGCGCGTGAATTTCGTGGTCGTCATTGTTGATCGAGTTTTTCCTCTGTGCATGATCTCCTTTCCAGTTTGTGAGCTATGGACCATGGGACGTGTTGGATACGTTTCTCATCCGGCCTATTTACTCCATGACATGGGCCGAAGTCATCCGGAGTCCCCCGAGCGGCTTCGAGCAATTCGCGCCCAATTAGAGGTTTCAGGGACGTGGTCCAGGCTGCACCAGGTGGCACCGCGACGGGCCGAGCGGAAATGGATTGAACTCGTACACCGCTCCTCGTATGTGGATAGTCTTGAACGACGCTCGCCCTCGAGGGGCTATGCCCCGCTGGATCCCGATACGACGATGTCTCCGGGAACGCTGAATGCGGCCTATCTGGCGGCTGGCGGGGCCTTGGCGGCGATTGATGCAATCATGAATCACGAAATTGACCAGGCTTTTTGCGCCGTGCGGCCTCCGGGGCATCATGCCGAGGCAGATCGGGCGATGGGTTTTTGTTTTTTCAATACCGTCGCGATTGCGACCCGGTATATTCAGCAACACCATGGATTGCAGAAGGTGATGATTGTGGATTGGGATGTGCATCATGGTAATGGCACGCAACATACGTTCTATGATGATCCGACGGTCCTGTTTTTTAGTATGCACCAATATCCTCATTACCCTGGGACGGGACGGGCCACGGAGACCGGAGAAGGAAAAGGGAAAGGCCTGACTATCAATGTGCCGCTCTCAGGAGGGCAGGGAGATGACGAGTATCGGGAAATTTTCCAGAAGGTCCTGGTTCCAGCCGCCGAAACCTTTCAGCCTGAGTGCATTGTGATTTCCGCCGGGTTTGACGCCCATCGAGATGATCCATTGGCGAGCATGGCGTTAACGGAGCAAGGCTACGCCGATATGACGACCATTGTCTCGAAGATCGCAAAAAGCTTTGCAGGCGGGCGAATCGTCTCGTGTTTAGAAGGCGGGTATCACCTCAAGGCTTTGGCAGGATCCGTGGAGCAACATCTTCTGGCCCTGCTGGATAGTTGACCATATGAAGCCGAAACGATCATGGCGAGGGAAAATGTGGGCGTCGCTTCTGCTGATACTGGGGGTAGGGATTTATATCTTTTATACTGAAATTCGTCCCACCGTCATTTTTGGATTGCGGGAGGATTACGCGAATCCCATCCCCTACCAACAGGTCCCTGTGGGATTGCAAAGTCTGAAAGCGGAGGAATGCGGAAGCTGTCATGTAGAAATTTACCAAGAATGGAAATCCAGTATTCATGCCCACGCCTTTCAAGATCCGTTTTTTCAAGCCTATTGGAAAAAGGATAACAATATTTGGGTCTGTTTGAATTGCCATACGCCCTTGGAAAATCAGCAACCCACTCTTATTCAGGCTCTTCCCCGAGGGCGGGTGGAAAAAGCGTTTGAAATTCCGAATTATCGGTATGATCCGGATTTTCAACAAGAAGGCGTGACCTGTGCTGCGTGTCATGTTCGGGATGGGGTGATTCTCGGGCCGTATGACGATTCGGCAGCGCCTCATCCCACCCAATTTGATCCCTCCTTCCGGACCACCCAAGTGTGTTATCGTTGTCATAATGTCGTTTCAGGACCCATGCAATTTTACAATGCGGGGCCTTGTGGAACGTATCCCGAATATGAAGGCAAGTTTTTCATGAAGGAAAAGGGGCTGATTTGTCAGAGTTGCCATATGCCGGAGGTGGAACGGCCGGTCGCCAAGGATAGTCCTATCCGGTATGGTCGGCGGCATCTGTGGCAAGGAGGGCATGATCCGGAGATGATTAAGCGGGCAGTGGCTGTGCAAGTTCAGGCAGATCCTCCCGCACCGAAACCAGGAGACGATGTCACCTTCACGCTGACGCTTATCAATGCGGGAGCAGGGCACAAAATCCCGACCGGAGATCCTGACCGGCACTTTACGGTCGAATTTACCGTGCGCGACCCGAACGGGACCGTGGTTCATCAGCAATCCGATACCATGGGCCGATGGATACTCTGGCAGCCGGTTATTTGGGAAGTGTACGATAACCGACTGCTTCCTCTAGCCAGCCGGGACTATACCTTTGGATATGAAATTCCGGAAGGTGAAAAAGGGTGGAGGGTTCAGGCGCGAATTCGGTATCATATTCTGACGGATGGCCAACATCAGATGTTGAAGGACCAGTATAATCTGACGGCTGAGGATCCGTATGTGTTTACCATATATGAACGGGAGTTTCCCTTGGATGCGACCATGTCTGTCGCCTTACAGGATCAAGACGTCGATCCTCGGGTAGGGTGCACGGCACCGTCCGATGGGCTTTCTCCTCATTCACCGGCAGGAACGTCTTCACTTCATTCATAAAGGGAACGAACCGTGGTCGAAAATTTTTTTATTGATACCGAATCACTGTCTCAAAACCTGGGCCGCGAAGACTTAGTCATTATTGATGTACGAGGGCGAGGGGCGTATACCTCTCATATTCCCGGTGCCGTTCATAGCACCTGGCATGAGTATAGCGATCCCTCTGCCGTGGCAAAAGGAATCCTGGATCCTGACCTAGGGCGGATTGAACGGCGTCTTCGGGCCCTGGGGATCAATCAGTCCAGTGACGTGGTCATTTATTCCAACCCCTTCGATAATTGGGGCGATGAAGGGCGCATGTTCTGGATGTTGCAGTATTTGGGACATCCTAGTGTCCGTATTCTGGACGGTGGATGGGTCAAGTGGGTCGCGGAGCAGCGCCCATTTGAACATGAAGCGGTCCAACCCAAACCGGGTGATTTTACGGTCACGGCTCATCCGGAACTCATTGTGAATAAAGACGGGTTGAAAAAGCTGGTCAAAGGACCTCATCCGGATACCATCATCCTTGATACGAGGAGCGTTGAGGAATATGCAGGGAAAGAGATTGGTGGGTTGCCTCGGGCTGGGCATATTCCGTCCGCCCTCAATATTCCCTGGAATCGGTTTTTACAACCGAATGCAACCGTGAAACCTCACGAGCAGGTGAAGAAAATATTTGAAGATCATGGTCTTCGGGAAAACCAGGAAATTATTACCTATTGTCTGGGCGGCGTCCGGGCCGCCTGGGTGTATTGTCTGCTGCGATACGTGGGGTATCAACGAGCGAAAACCTACCCGGGGTCATGGTGGGAATGGTCTCGGGATTTCGCGGCTCCGGGGGAAAAAGACGTCAAGTTGTTATATCGAATCACCAATCAGGATCCGGCGAAACCGTCTTGATCTTGGTTGTGGTGCATGAGAGGATATTGTAGCTTTGAACATTCAGGTCGTTGGTCTTTCACATTTTACAGAAGGAGGTGAGGGATGAGTATTCGCACGACGATGAAGACAATCGGCGTCTTGGGTATTCTGGGGTTGTTCGTAGTCGGTACGTGGGGATCGTTGGCTATGGCCGGAGCAAATCCACATGTGGCTGAAGCGATTGCCCATGCTGAAGGAGCCGCGGATCACG
>WHTE01000046.1 GCA_009377845.1 Nitrospirales bacterium
AGAGAAGCTTGCTCGCTGTCGACAGACGCTGGAACAAATCCAGCCCGGCAGTACTCAGCCGCGCAAAAGGAAGAAGAAAGTGTCCAGTTAATTCTTGGACACTACACTAGGGTCCATTAATTAAATGTGACAATGAACCACAATGCACGATGATTGTGGGACAACCTGGATTGATCCTGTGTTCTCTCGGGGAAGGATTGTTTCGCCTTTCAACAAATCTTGCGCCGGACTTCTTCTACTCGGGTAGCCGGGTTTTACCAAAGATAGAATTGTGAAATTCCGCCCTATGTCAGGGGACCGGTCTGCCTTCGAGATGAAGAGGACTAAAGAGCCCTCAGTCATTTGAAAAGAATTCTGGCTAACGATGCCAGGTGAGAGGCGAGGATAGGTCATATAAGCCGGGTCCTACAGTCTTCCTCCGCATTTTCCGAAAAACAATTATAATTTCATGGTGCTTGACACTCTGTAAGCCTGGCTGAAGCGTTTGTCGCTCTATCCTGGGGTCAGGACAATTCATGCTGGGGGAATGTGTGTTGAAGCTCTTCCGGTGAATAGTCAACTCATTCCATTAAACCTGTTCAATGGAAGGCTGGTGGGCCATGGGCGTCAGTACGCCTATGGCCGGGTTGGTCATTTTTTGTCTCGTGGTGTTTTGTCGGTGCTTGCGCAAGCATGGTATTGAGATCCCGGCTATTCCCATGGATTTTTTATTTCCTTTCTTTCGGACCATGTTGTTTGGGGGTGTTGGGGGATTCTTTAAACAATCCGGTGACTTCCGGAAAATTTTTGGAGAACCATTTTTGAAAATTGTTTTTTGCTTTGTCCTGCGGCTCATTGGAGCGGAACTTCAGTGAGTGAAGAAACTATCAGGAAATATGTGGGATACCGATGCGCCCATCATTCAGGGCAACTGCCCATACCGTTGTCATAGAAAGTGCCCAGGCCTGAACCGCGGGGTATCTCCACCTCCCAATATTCCTAAAGGGTGAGTATGAGCGTGTGGGCTTTTCCCTCTTTTCTCAGCGCAGCGGCTTCCTTGCTTTTGGCGGCCATCCTTTTTGGGAAACGGAACGATGGTCCCGTTTTTTTCCCTTTCATCCTTGTGATGGCCGCTACGGCTTGGATCCATGGGCTGAATGGGATGAGTTATGTTTTTCAGGATAATCCCATAATCTGGAAGAAACTCATTTTACTCGGTGAGGTAACTCTGCCGGTCATGATCGGTTATGTGAGTCATTCGTTGTTGCAGAATTTTTCCTCCAATCCGGGGAATCTCGGGAGTTGGTGGTGGAGGATTATGGCGGGTGGAGCTGTCATCTTAGGGATGTTGGTCATGGGAATTCCAGACGGGTTCATGCAGGTCAATCATGAGGGGGAAATTGTTTTCAAGAGACCTGAGGGACTGGCCATCTGGGGTTTTATCTTGTTTGCGTTGTTTATTGGGGTGTCTCGGTTGGAGCAAATTCTTCGGTCTTTCCCCGATCCCCTGCGATATCGCCTGAAATATGTTCTGATTGGGTTGGGAGGATTGGCCTGCATTTCTATCGCCCAGGCTATTCAACTGTTATTGATCCCTGTCTGGAAACAGGATTTTGTTTGGGCAGGGGGAATTGCAGCGTTAAGTTCTATTCTATTGATGGGTTTTGGATTGGAGCGATGGCGAGTGCAAAGCTTTATTCAAAAAGTCCAAATTAGCCACCATGCCGTGTATACCTCCCTGACGATGTTGTTTGTGTGTGGGTACTTGATTCTTGTTGGGATGGTGACCGCGGTGATTCAACAAACCGGCTGGGAGGTCAAAGAGGCACTGGGGGTGGTCCTCGTGTTTCTTGCAGGCCTGGGTTTAGTGGTCGTCATGCTTTCCAGACACGCTCGTGCTGAATTTCGGCAATTCCTTTCTCGTCATTTTTTCCGGACGAAATATGACTATCGAGAAAAATGGTTGGAGGTCACTGAGACGTTTACCGCCTGCCAGGATGTCCAACAAATCTGGAATCGATATCTTGAGTGGCTCAGCCGAACATTTGGAACTTCTCGAGTCACGATTTGGAAATATTTTGACGTTGATGGCCGGTACCATCAAATAAGAATGGAACGTCGTCGGAGGAAGTGGACAGAGAATAAGCGGTCGCTGACAACCCGGGATCCACTTCCCATTCCGGAAGCCCACCCCATTATTCTTCACATGAAAGAGCAGCAAGAGCCAGTCTTGATTAAAGAGGGTCAGAGTGCAGTTGATGATTGGGGAGAATTTCTCCATGTCACTCAAGCCCATGTGTGTGTGCCATTACTGACCGGAGATGGAAGGCTGTTAGGGTTTTGTACCCTCAGTAAGGAATTACCTGATGAAGGGTACGATCAGGACGATTTTGATTTACTTCGAGCCATTGCGCATCATGTGACGATGCTTCTTCTCCAATTTCAATTACAAGAGGAACGTAGCTCTTCGGCCAAATGGGAGGCGGTATACCGTTTTGCAGGATTTTACATGCATGATTTGAAAAACCTGGCTGGCAATTTATCGCTGCTTGTTCAGAATGTTGAGCAGTATGGAAATGATCCTGAATTTCAGGCTTCTGCGATGCGGACTATCAGAAATACTTCCCAGCGAATTATCGACTTAATGGGGGAATTGGCAAGTCAGGCAAAAGAACCTAATCTGAGTGAGGGGGCAGTCACTCAAGCCGTGAATTTGAATATGTTGGTCAAGGAAACACTTGCAGCAGTCAATGGCTCTGGGTGCCAGCCGAATTTTCACCCTGGGCAAGAGGTTCCCATGCTTCCGCTCAAGGCGGAGTCAGTTAAACAGGTGTTGTTAAACCTGATCCTCAATGCACGCCAAGCCACCGGCGAGAATGGAACAATCGATATTTCCACCGCCTATGATGGGGAACTGGTGATAGTCGAAATTGTCGATACCGGGACCGGGATGTCAGTGGCTCAGCTTGAAAACCTCTTTCAGCCTTTTAAAAGCTCGAAAAAGAATGGTTTGGGTGTGGGGCTCTTCCAATGCAAGCGAATCGTGGAAGACCATCAGGGCATGATTCACATTGAGAGCCAGGAAGGGCGTGGCACGACGGTGATCATTACGTTTCCGACAAAAAACGCCGATAACTCAAGAACTGTCGTGTCTGGAATGTCCAAGGCTGGGGTGGGGTATGACCCAAGAAGAAATGGATGACCATGAAATCTGATCCTCTTTCTGAAAATGCACCTCTTCCTTCACTTCTTTTGGTTGATGATAGTCAAGATATTCTTGAACAGATGAAATGGGGATTGAAGCCCTCGTATGTGATATTTGAAGCTGATAATCGCGCGGGGGCTGTCGAAATTCTTCAGCGGGAAAAGGTTTCACTTGTGACCTTGGATTTAGGGTTGCCACCCGATGCAGGGGGGGTCACCGAAGGGTTGACCGCTTTGGAACAATTTCTCGTGGTGAACCCCTTGGTGAAGGTGGTGGTCATCACGGGAAATCAAGATCGGGCGAATGCCTTAAAGGCCATCCAATTGGGCGCATACGATTTTCTGGAAAAGCCAGTGGAATTGGAGGTTTTGAAAGTTGTTCTCCAGCGGGCCGGCTATTTGGCGGGTTTGGAAAGAGAAAACCAAAAGCTTCTGGAGCGAGAGGAAAAACGAGGGTTTCCTGAAATTATCGGGAGCAGCCCGGTCATGGCCAAAGTGTTTGATACCATCCGGCGAGTAGCCGGATCGGATATTTCTGTATTAATTGTTGGGGAAAGTGGGACAGGAAAGGAATTGGTGGCTCGGGCGATTCATCGCCAAAGTCACAGAAAGGATGGCCCCTTTATCGCGATTAATTGTGGGGCTATTCCCGAAACGCTTTTAGAAAGTGAGTTGTTTGGACACGAGAAAGGTGCCTTTACCGGAGCCCATCTCCAGCGTCGCGGTCGAATTGAGTCCGCCCAGGGCGGGACGCTTTTTCTGGATGAGATTGGTGAAATTTCTCCCGCGTTACAAGTCAAATTGCTTCGGGTCCTACAAGAGCGAAGTATCGAGCGGGTAGGCGGGCGAGTGGAAATTCCAGTTGATACACGCGTATTGGCTGCCACCAATATGGACCTCCAGCTTGCGATGAAAGATGGCCGCTTCCGGGAAGATCTGTATTATCGATTGAATACCGTGACCATTACGGTTCCCCCCCTACGCGAGCGGGGTGCGGATATCGTGATGCTGGGCAAATCGCTGCTTCAACGTTATGTGGAAGAAGCGAAAAAGAAGATTTCCGGGTTCTCGAGGGAAGGCCTGATGTCCCTCGAACAATATCATTGGCCGGGCAACATTCGAGAATTGGAAAATCGGATTCGCCGGGCCGTGACCTTGACGGACAATCCGAGAATCGCCCCGGAAGATTTAGATTTGGCCGAACCCGATGAGAGTCAAGCGGGGCTGACCTTAAAGGAGGCCAGAGATACGGTGGAAAGGAGAGTCATTGAACAAACTCTGGCCAAGACCGGGGGAAATATTACCAAGGCCGCTATGATTCTTAATGTGAGTCGCCCAACCCTCCATGATTTAATCTCCCGCCATGCCATAAAAAAATAAAGAGGACACTGAGCGTCCCTTCCCGATTTTCTCTTTCTCGATCAGTTCCTTCAGCCTCACGGTGTCCTAGGATCGATATGACGCATTGATTTTGATGTAGTCGTATGTCAAATCGGTCGTCCAAATGGTGGACGATCCGGTCCCCGTGCCTAGTGAAATGGAAATAGTAAAGGATGGGCGGCGCATGATCTTTTGAATTTGCCCCTCTATGCGCGGACCGAGTCCTTTCCCGTCTTTGACGATGGAAAGACCATTAAACGCAATGACAATACGATTGGGATGGAGAGGCAGTCCGGCTCGGCCCAGGGCGGCGATAATGCGGCCCCAATTGGGATCGGCCCCAAAAATGGCTGTTTTGACCAGGGGAGAGGTGGCTAAGGTTTGAGCAAATTGTTTGGCTGCTTTGTGACTGGATGCTCCGGAAAGTTCGATCTTGATGATTTTTGTGGCTCCTTCTCCATCACGGCAGATTTCCATGGCCAGGAAGTGGCAGACCTCATGTAGAAGATTTTGGAATTGAGTGTGGGCGGAAGAAGAGCCACGAATAAGAGTGTTGCCAGCCAGGCCATTGGCGAGACACAGAACGGTATCGTTCGTGCTGGTTTCTCCATCCACGGAAATACAGTTAAAGCTTTGGTTGGCTACGGTGCGTAAGGTTTTCTGAAGGGTTTTTTGGTCGATGACCACATCTGTGGTGAGATAGGCCAACATGGTCGCCATATCGGGGTGGATCATCCCTGAACCTTTGGCTATTCCCCCTATCGTCACCATTTTCCCGGCAATCCGGTGTTGAACGGCGATTTCTTTAGGGCGAGTGTCTGTCGTCATGATGGCCTGGGCGGCTTCTTTGTAGCCGGCTTTGCGTAGACGTAAAATAAGGGCGGGAATTCCGTTTCGTAAAGCCGGCATGGGTAGGGGAACTCCAATGACACCCGTGGATCCGACAAACACATGGTGGAAGGAAATTTTTAATTGGTCGGCCACTCTGCGTCCCATTTCCCTGGCATGGGCTAAGCCTTCCGGCCCTGTGAACGCGTTGGCATTGCCACTATTAACGATCAAGGCTTGTCCAATGCCCTTCTTCAGGTGGAGTCGGTCGAGGATCACTGGAGCGGAGGGAGTGTGTTGGAGGTGAACACTCCAGCGATAGGACCGGGCTTCTCGGAAACGATCAGGGCCAGATCCAGCTGGCTGGTTTTTTTAACTCCTGAATGGATTCCTGCCGCTAAGAATCCTTTGGGAGCTGTAATCCCGCCTTTCATCCGCTTAGACATGGCAAAATCCTGTTCTCGTTATTGAAGAAATGGTTGTGATGTGTTTATGGAAAGAGGCCGGGTCCGGTCAACCCCAGTGTTTCAGGTAGTCCTAGCATAAGATTCATGCATTGAACCGCCTGCCCGGCTGCTCCCTTCACCAGATTGTCCAAAGCACCGGTGGTGATGAGATATCCAGTTCGAGAGTCATAGGTACAACTGAGGTCGCAGAAATTTGATCCTCGAAGGTTGTTTGGATTCACCGACTCGGCGTGAGGAAATATTCGCATGAAATATTCGCCTTGATAACGGTTTTGATAAGCCACATCCAGGTGGGATTGATCTATGCCGGGTTTTAATTTGGCATATGCCGTGCTGAGAATGCCTCGATTAATGGGTATTAAATGGGGAGTGAATATCAGGGATGGGAGACAGGAGGTTGGTGTTGAGGAAGAAGAAGGAGGAGCCAGGTGTCCTAATTCTTGTTCGATTTCAGGCACATGGCGATGTTTGGAAATTTTATAGGCGTGAATCGCCTCATGGGATTCGGGAAAGTGGTATGCCAGGGCTGGTGAACGACCAGCTCCAGAAATCCCGGACTTCGCGTCAATGATGATTGAGCTACGCTCCAAAAGGTCCTGGGCAATAAATGGAGCGAGTTGCAAAATGGCTACTGTGGGATAACAGCCAGGGACTGCGACGAGCCGGCTTTTGGAGATAGCCGCGCGATTCAGCTCTGGAAGCCCATACACCGCTTCTTTGAGCAGGTCAGGGAAGGGATGGGAGGTTTGATACCATTTCTCATAGATCACGGGGTCTTGAAGGCGATAATCGGCACTCAAGTCAATAACATGTTTCCCATGTGAGAAGAAATCGGCGACAGGCTGTAAGGACTGAGTGTGAGGAAGAGCAAGAAAAACCACGTCGACTTCCCGGGCTATCGAAGAGGTGTTCAGAGACGATAAAGAACAGTCATAAATCTTGGTCAGATGAGGAAGTAGCGAAGAGACGGCGAGGCCCTGAGATTTTTCAGACGCCACCACGCGGGTGAGTGTGACATGGGGATGGAGGCTCAGTAATCGGAGTAATTCGCCACCTGTATAGCCACTGGCTCCAATTACTGCGACGCGAATATTCTTATCCATGGCTCTCTCAAGAAAATGGGTTTAGAGAAAAACGCTGAGTGCGACAACCACAAGGCAATGGGTTCCTGTCCTTGTGGCAATTCCTGTATGCGAAAAATTGGATTGGAGGAGACAAGGGACTCGGAAGATGCCGGATTCATAAAAAAGGGGAGGCTGGAAGGCCTCCCCCATATTTCTGCGTAAGGTGAACCTGCCAATTATCGTTTGGAGTATTGGAAGCGAGCTCTGGCCCCTTTTTGTCCGTATTTTTTCCGTTCTTTCACCCTGGAATCCCTGGTTAACAACCCATTTTTTTTCAGTGGGTCCCGAAGTGAAGGATTATATAAGGCTAAGGCTTTGGCAATCGCATGGCGAAGGGCTCCCGCCTGCCCAGAAACGCCCCCACCGGTCAGGGTGGCTTTGACATTAAATTGCCCGGCGGTTTTGGTCACCTCGAATGGCGTTTGCACTTGGATTTGATGGGTCAAGCGTGGGAAATACGCATCTAACGAACGTGTGTTTACTTGAATGTCGCCTTGTCCTGGTTCCACCCAAGCTCGGGCAATGGCGTTTTTCCTTTTTCCGGTTGCGTATTGGACTGTGTCAACCATGTGAGAAGAGATCTCCTTTTTTTGGGAAATGTGACTGATGAATTTATAGGTTGAGAGGCATTGGGCTTTGAGCTTGATGAAGGTGCTCAGGGCCACTATAAATTTTGAGTTTTCTGGCCATTTGCTTCCCTAACGTACATTTAGGAAGCATGCCGCGAATCGCCTTGGAAAGAATCTCGGTTGGTTTCTTGGCGTGAAGATGCTCAGCGGTGATGGCTTTTATGCCTCCGGGATATCCTGTATGGTGGTAATAGGTCTTCGTGCGAAATTTATTGCTGGTAAATTGAATCTCGCTGGAATTAATGATGACGACATGATCTCCTGTATCGACATTAGGGGTGAAAATTGGCTTATGCTTTCCGCGAAGAATAGAGGCAACTTTCGCGGCCAGGCGACCAACTGTTTTCCCTTTGGCGTCAACTAAAAACCATTGTCGTTCGATTTCCAGCGGTTTAGCTTGATAGGAGCGCATGAGTGTCTTGGTTCCTTTCCTGACTTTGTGAGTGTCTAGGTCTCAGTCTGTTCAGATCCTTTTTGATCGAGTTTGGAAAGCCATGTGTCCAAATCTTCCCCCCCGCGTCGTTCGAGTACCTCTGGTGTGGTGTAGATTGGGCACTGACACCGGAGAGCCAAAGCAATCGCATCGCTCGGCCTTGAGTCAACCGTTTTTTCCAAGTCATCTTTGGATAAAAACAGAGTTGCAAAATACGTATTATTTTTGACTTCAGTGATCACGACCTTGCTTAGGGTAAACCCAAGGTGTGCCGCAAAACTACAAATGAGGTCATGGCTCATGGGGCGAGGTGGGATCACGTTCTCCAGGGCCAATCGGATCGATGTTCCTTCAGCAGTTCCGACCCAAATAGGAAGAACCTCTGAATTTTTTTCATCCCGTAATACCACGATTTGAGTGTCGGTATTAGGATCGACCAACACCCCGTGCACTTTTAAGGGAATCAATGTATTTGTTTCAGTCATCACTGGCACGCTTAACGCTCATGAAAATTATTTACTACTGCCAAATAGAGCTGGGCTAGATATCTGATTTGCCAAAATCCTCTGGCTTAAGGTTTTCCAGCCATCGTTCCAATTCTTCGGAGTTTTGTTTGTGTAGGACTTCTCCTGAAGCAAAAATAGGGGCATCAGTGCGAAGGGCCACAGCAATCGCGTCACTCGGTCGAGAGTCAACGGTAAATTCAGAGTCTCCGAACAGGAGATGGATTTTTGCAAAATACGTATTGTCTTTCAGATCCGTTATGACCGTGCTGATAACTTTGGCGTCCATACTATCGAGCACAGTTTTCATGAGATCATGGGTCATAGGCCTGGGAGGGGCAATCCGTTCTAAGGCAAAACTGATAGCGCTGGCCTCTGCCTTGCCAACCCAAATAGGGAGCATATCCGAATTTTGTTCATCTCTCAGGATGACAATATACGCATTGTTATACGGGTCGAATAAGAGACCCCTGACATTCAATTGATTCAACATACTCTATATATTCTATTTCTATCCCATCAAAGCGTAAGGAGCATTTTTTACTTAAAATTCAAACCTTGAAAAATATCACTCAATGAGATGTTTTGTCAACGAAAATCAGGCCTTCTCTCTTTTCAAGCTTGTCGAAAAAGGAATAGGTGAGTTTGAGTTGCCATAAGTGTTATCATATGACTTCTTATATAAATTATAAAAAATTATATCATGCATCATTCGCCATCGGTAACCAGCCTGGCCTTTGGGGTTTTCAGTCCTCTTTATGGCTGAGATTCAAGCCTCTTTTTAACGATGTCTGTTATCCACTCACAAACCTGTTCACGGGGGACATGGAATTTTTCCCCCGTTTTTCGGTCTTTGATTTCAATGGTGTTTTGTGCTAACCCTTTATCTCCAACAATGACATGGAAAGGAATTCCTATTAAATCCGCATCGTTAAACTTCACCCCACCTCGCTCTTCACGGTCGTCAAGTAACACCTCTATCCCATTTTGGTAAAGGTTCGTATAAATCTGATCGGAGGTTTTACGTACTTCATCTGATGATGTGACCGGTAGAATTTGAGCATGAAAGGGAGCAATCGGCATGGGCCAACAAATACCTTTCTCATCATGGTTTTGTTCGATAGCCGCAGCCGCTGCCCTGCTGACCCCAATGCCATAGCATCCCATAATAGCCGGATGCGTCTGACCTTGAGCATCCAGGTAAGTTGCCCCCATTTTCTCGCTATATTTCGTCCCTAACATAAAGACATGCCCCACTTCTATTCCTCTGGCGGTTTGTAGCGGACTGCCTCCTCTCGGGGAAAGATCACCCGCCTGGGCTTGTCGAAAATCTCCTATGGCATCAATGGTGAAGTCCCGATCGATGTTGACATGAACGAGGTGCATGTCTGGTTCATTCCCTCCGACAATAAAATTGCTCAGAGCGGCCACCGCATGGTCTGCCAGAATCCGAACCTTGGGAAGACCGATAGGTCCGACAAAGCCGATTGGGGCAGTCGTGAAACGGGAGATCATTTCGGGGGTCGCTAATGTTAATTCATGGATGCCAAGGTATCGTTGTATTTTGATTTCGTTGGCTTGGTGGTCACCTCGTATGAGCACGGCTGTCATCGCATCGTTTTCCGTCTGATACAGAAGTGTTTTCACCAGGCGGCATGGAGAAACGTCGAGAAATGCGCATACCTCCTCAACTGATTTGGCATTGGGAGTGGCAACTTTTTCCAAGGGTTTCTTGGCCTCTCGTTCACTGATAGCGGGTGGGGCAATCTCGGCCCGCTCGACGTTGGCGGCGTACTGCGTGTCTGGAGCAAAAACGATGAGTTCCTCTCCGGTATTTGCTAAGACCATGAATTCATGAGAAGAGATTCCGCCGATCAGACCGGTATCCGCCTCCACTGGACGAAATTGCAGTCCCATGCGGGTAAAGATTCGACAATAGGCGTTGTACATGCCTTGATAACTACGTTTGGCTCCTTCCTCATCCTGATCGAAACTATAGGCATCTTTCATGATGAATTCGCGTCCTCGCATGATGCCAAAGCGTGGGCGGATTTCATCACGAAATTTGGTTTGGATTTGATAGAGGGTCACTGGTAATTGACGATAGGATCGAACCTCCCGACGGAATAAATCTGTCACGACTTCTTCGTGAGTGGGCCCAAGGCAAAAGTCTCGCTCGTGACGATCCTGTAATCGAAAGAGTTCCTTCCCGTAGAAATCCCAGCGATCCGTTTCTTTCCAAAGCTCCGCCGGGGAGAGAATCGGCAGCAAGAGTTCTTGTGCTCCGGCTCGATTCATTTCTTCGCGAACAATAGTTTCAATTTTTCGAAGGACCCTCAATCCAAGAGGAAGATAGGAATAAATGCCCGCGGCGACTTTTCGGATCATTCCGGCTCGAAGCATGAGACGGTGACTGACAACTTCTGCTTCTCCGGGATCTTGTCGCATGGTTGGGATAAATGATTGTGATAGACGCATAGGACACCTGGTTAAATGGTTGAGGAGAGAAAGAGTCGCGGAGCGAATTCAAATGGATGCCAAAACAAAGAGACGTTCAAGAGGCTGGAATTATTGGAGCAGACGACTGATGTCGTTCCATGTCGCGTAAACCATAAGGAAAACCAATAACACCAATCCAATTTGTTGGGCCATTTCCCTCGACCGGTCTCCTAAGGGTCGTCCCAAAATGGCTTCGCAGGCAAAGAAGAACAGATGACCTCCGTCAAGAATGGGAATGGGTAACAAATTTAAGATTCCCAAATTGATACTTAAAATAGCAATGAGCCAAAGCACGCTGGCCATGCCCTGCTGCGCTTGTTCTCCTGAAACGCTGGCAATCATTAACGGGCCGCCCAGATGTTTCGATGAAATTTCTCCCGTCAGAAGCTTGTACAGCCCTATCATGGTTAATTCGCACCATTTCCAAGTAGCCTTTAGTCCCTCCCAAGGCGCGAGGAATACAGACGTACTTTTTATCAGCGTGCCCGCGCCCGCGAGTTTGATCCCAATCCGGCCGACAGACTTTGTCTCTCCATCTGGAGTGGTAATGGTCTCGCCTTCTGGGGTTATGCTAAGGGAAATCATCTTTCCATCGCGGTCTACCTGTATCTGTAAGGTGGTTCCGGCATTATTGCGAACGATCTCTGTCATCTGAGACCAGGTGGCAATCGGGGTTTCATTGATTTGTATGATTCGGTCATCCTTTTGAAGGCCCGCGGCCATTGCAGGTGTATCGGGCATGATTCCCCCCACAAGAGGAGCATGATCCTCAATGCCCAGGATGTATTGAGGCTCGTCAGGGTTGTCGGGCGCCATTTGGACGGTTGGGGTCACAATCAGCGTTTTGACGCTATTCCCCCGAATGACATCCAGTGTGACCGGACGCCCGTGTGCTTTGCTGACCTTCTGATACAGTTCACCCAGAGTCGATATTTCCTCTTCATTGGCACGAATAATGCGATCACCGATTTGTAATCCGGCAATCTCTGCTGGTGATTCGGGTGTAATGGCTTCGATAATCGGCGTAATGTTGTCAATGTTTGGCACAAACAGAGGCGACCCTAAGGCCAGCATGCCGGTAAAAATAAGGTAGCTGAGGATAAAGTTGAATCCGGGTCCCGCGGCCACAATCAACATTTTGTGGGGAAGCGATTGATGAATGAAGGATTGACGCTGGTCAGCGACTGAAATGGTTTCTGAGCCCTCTTCTCCAAACAATTTGACATAGCCACCCAGGGGAATAGCAGAAACGATATATTCCGTGTCTCCAATTTGGCGACCGATCAATTTTGGCCCGAATCCGATAGAAAATTTCAGGACTTTGACGCCCACCCACCGTGCGGCCAGGTAATGGCCGTACTCATGAAAGGTGACCAGGATTCCCAGGACGACCAGGAACCACCATAGTTTTTGCCCAAAAATGAAAATGGAATCTGGAGAAAACAACAGGAAGTTATTCATGGATGGCCAAGATGAATATTGTGAAGTGCGGAGTTCATATGGGGGCAGAGGAACAGGTTTTCATCATTTCTGTGGCTGTTCGGCGAGCCCATTGGTCTACCTCCAAGACGTCTTCAATGGATGACAGCGGAGTGGCTGAATAAGCATTCATCGTTTCCTGAATGACCCTGGGGATATCCAAAAATGCAATCTGATGGTTGAGAAATGCCTGGACGGCCACTTCATTGGCGGCATTTAATGTGGCTGGAAGCCCGTCCGCTCCTGCTAGCGCGTCATAGGCCAATTGAAGACAAGGGAATTTCTCGGAATCAGTTGGATAAAACGTAAATTTTCCGATTTTCCCTAAATCCAGGAGAGGGGGATTCAAGGGAAGGCGTTCCGGGTATTTGAGGGCATAGGATATCGGTGTTCGCATGTCCGGGTGTCCTAATTGCGCAATGACTGAACCATCACAATATTCTACCAAAGAATGGATGATACTTTCCCGGTGAATGACGACAGTAATTTGATCCGGAGGGATATCAAACAGCCATCGGGCTTCAATGACTTCGAGTCCTTTGTTCATCAAGGTAGCGGAGTCGGTGGTGATTTTGGCCCCCATTTTCCAATTCGGATGTTGAAGGGCTTGTTCGGGGGTCACGTGCCCCAGATCATGGATTGGCCAATCCCAAAACGGCCCTCCCGACGCTGTTAAGACGATCCGGCGAATGTCCACCTTCCGGTGGCCTTCCATGGATTGAAAGATGGCGCTATGTTCGCTATCGATTGGAAAAATTTTTACACCATGCTTGAGGGCTTCCTGTTGCATCAATCGGCCTGCCATGACCATCGGCTCTTTATTGGCCAGGGCGACTTGTCGGCCTGATTGAATGGCTGACAGGGTTGGCTTGAGACCTGCCCCGCCGACGATTGAAGAAATCACCAAATCGCCTTTCGATAAACTGGCGACGGTGCAGAGCCCCTGCTCTCCATCCAAAATTTCTGTCGAAGTGCTGCCTATCCGCGATCGTAATCGATTGGCGGCATCCTGGCAGGAAAGTGCCACCACTTCCGGTTTGAATGTGCGGATCTGATCCTCCATGGCCTGATCATTCGATCCGGCCGCCAGGCCAACCACCTGCAATTCATCAGGGAATCTGGAGATTACATCTAATGTGCTGGTTCCAATAGATCCTGTTGATCCTAAGATAACGATATTTTTCACCAGATTCTCTCCCTGTGTTTGCCTGCCGTGGGGATGTTAGGCGGATGACGTGAGTACGACATAGTAGTAAAAGCCCGGGCCTGTTAAGAGCAAGCTGTCCATGCGATCTAACACTCCTCCATGTCCTGGAATGATTGTGCCTGAATCTTTTATCCTCACGCTACGTTTGATCGCCGATTCTCCAAGATCCCCAAGTGCCCCGATCAGAGCGATACCCACGCCGAGAATAGCGCATTCCCACAACGAGAAAAAGGGGATAAACCAAAAGTGGCTGATTATAGCCCCAAAAACGGAAAAAATGACCCCTCCGATCAAGCCTTCAATCGTTTTTTTGGGACTGAGTGTTGGTGCGAGAGCAAGTCGTCCATAGGATAAGCCCACGACGAACCCGCCGGTATCGGCCAACCATGTTATGAGCAGGACGAAAAAGATAAAGGCGATCCCATGATCGAATTGCCTGAGAAGAATGAAATGCCCGAGAAGGCCAGCAACATATAAGATCCCAAAAAAATAAGCAGCCCATGAGGAAAGATGTCGTTTCATGGCAGTTGGTGAAAACAAAAATCCTGTCAAAATGACGTTGACGATTCCAAACAACCAGGGGTTCAGAGCTTGGGAGTATCCTTCATACATGGAAAAAAGGAGAATGGCGGCCCCAATGCAGGACGCAACCTTGAGGAGAAGATTGTGTGTCGTTCCGAAGTAGAGGTTAAGAAATTCCCACAATGCAAGCAGGGAGGCTGTACCAAGGAGAAGGGAGAACAGCCAGGGAGGGGAGTAGCGTATCGCTAAATAGAGCAAAGGAATAAAAACCAGAGCTGAATAGAGTCGGCGGGGATCCACTTTTTTAGATGTTGATATAGGAAGTGAGTCAGGGGTAAAGGGGGAATGCTGTGGGTCAAACGGGAGCGACACAGCCCCCTCTATCTATGGCGAAACGGTTTGAGAAATGCGGCCAAAGCGACGTTCTCGTTTTTGATAGTCAAGAAGGGCGAGAAGAGTCTCGCAACGACGAAAATCAGGCCAAAGCGTTTTGGTGAAATAGAGTTCCGTGTAGGCAATTTGCCATGGGAGGAAATTGCTGATTCGCGTCTCTCCGGAAGTTCGGATGAGTAAATCCGGATCCGGGAGACCCCACGTGCTGAGGTGTTGTTCAAACAGCGATTCATCAATTTGGTCTGGCGTCAGCGAACCCATTTGAACCTCAATGGCGACTTTTCGAACAGCATCGACGATTTCCGCCCGTCCGCCGTAGCTCAGGGCAACCGCCAGGGTGCGCCGGGTAAGATGGCGAGTCTCTTCAGCCACCTCTAAAACCAGTGACCGCACCGAAGATGGCAGTTGTTCCAATCGCCCGATTGGCAGGAACCGCACATGTCTCTCCTGAAACCGTTGACGTTCCTGTCTCAGGTACTGCTCAAGTAAACCCATCAACAGTCGAATCTCGGAATGAGGGCGATTCCAATTTTCCTGAGAAAAGGCATAGATCGTGATATAGGGGATAGTCAATTCATGCCCAATTTCCATGACATCCTGAAGGGCACGAAGTCCCTCTTTGTGGCCGGCAATTCGAGGCAATCCTCGTTGAGCAGCCCATCGTCCATTGCCATCCATGATGATGGCGATATGTCGAGGAAGGGATGTGAGATCAAGTTGGTCCCGCAACTCGACTTCAGCAACCTGCCTTGCTTCCACCGACTGAAATTTATCCATTGAATTGTGTTGAAACTGAATGTGAGGGTTGGAACCGGGTAGCGGTTCCGCTGAAAAGGTTCAAGAAACATGCAAAAATCAAAAACAATTTCAGTCTAATAATGAAAAGGATTCTTGTCAAATAATGACGAGAACATCTTCACAAAAATTGCGCCCGTCTGGGAGATGGGCTATAATTTTAAGTCGGTCCATTTCATAAGTAAATTATTGTAATTGGTGTCCATGGTACCCAGCCTTTCAGATTTTGCCCTTCAAGAAAAAGACGTCCTCCAGGCATTGAATAAGGCCACGGCTCGGGATGTGGATTATGCGGACATGTATGTTGAGTCTTGCGTGACCGATTCTGTTTCCATGGAGGAAAGCCTCGTCAAGCGTGCAGTCAAGAGCATTACCCAGGGGGCAGGCGTTCGAGCGGTGGCCGGAGAACGAACGGGATTTGCGTATTCGGATGATTTGTCTGTTCGAGACCTGGAGATTGCCGCTGATACAGCAAGATATATTGCCGATTCGCCTCAGGGGGACAACCCAATTGCGGTCACTCATCGCTCTCAACCCTCCCACAATTTGTATCCGTTGTCTCAGCCGTTGAATGACATTATGACAGAAGACCGGGTGGAATTATTGAATAACATTGACGCGGAGGCCAGACGGTATGATCCGCGAATTACCAAGGTCATGGCGTCCTTTAACACGGAACAAAAAATATTTTTAGTCGTCAACTCCGAAGGGCAGCTTGTGGGGGATATCCAGCCTCTTTCTCGTCTTCAGATTACGTGTATTGCTGAAGATGGTGCTAATCGGCAGGTTGGGACGTTTGGGGGAGGGGGGCGGGTCGGATTTGCCTTTTATCTGGAACAGAACCGCGCGATGGAGTTTGCCAGAGAAGCTGCCCGCCAAGCGATTGTCAATTTGGGGGCGGTGGAGGCTCCAGCCGGGACAATGCCGGTCGTCTTAGGCGGGGGATGGCCGGGTATTTTGCTTCACGAAGCCATCGGTCATGGATTGGAAGCGGATTTTAACCGTCGCAAAACTTCAGCCTTTAGTGATTTGATCGGGCAACCCGTCGCATCGGAATTGTGCACGATTGTGGACGATGGGACCTTGCCATTCAGACGGGGCTCCATGAATGTGGATGATGAAGGCACTCCCACTTCACGGACGATATTAATCGAAAAAGGCATATTACGCGGGTACATCACGGATCGATTAAATGCCCGGCTGATGGGGATACCATTAACAGGAAATGGAAGGCGGGAAGATTTTCGGAGTATTGTCCTCCCTCGCATGACCAATACCTTTATGTTAGCGGGAGAATCTGATCCGCAGGATATTATTCGTTCGGTCAAAAAGGGGTTGTATGCTGTGTCGTTTGGGGGAGGTCAGGTTGATATCACCAGTGGAAAATTTGTGTTTTCAGCCAGTGAAGCCTATCTCATTGAAGATGGGAAAGTGACCAGGCCGGTCAAAGGAGCGACGTTGATTGGTAACGGGCCTGACGTCCTGAAAAAAGTTTCTATGGTCGGGCACGATATGAAATTAGATGAAGGGATTGGAACTTGCGGAAAAGATGGGCAATCGGTTCCCGTTGGGGTTGGGCTTCCCACCATTAAAATTGATGAAATGACCGTCGGTGGTACGGCGTTGGTCTGAACAGTTTCATTATTCCTCTTTTCTCTCCCTCTCGATCATGATGACTGATCTCACAAAACCTCAGGGAGACCGTTTCGCGGAAGTGGCCGCTGCCGTCCTGAAGCGCGCGAAAGCCTTGGGTGCGACGGAGGCTGATCTGTTGGTGGCTGAGGGTGATTCCGTTTCGGTCCAGGTTCGCTTGTCGCAGGTTGATCGGTTATCGAAGGCCCGGGAGAAAATGCTGGGGCTGCGAGTCTTTTTCGGCAAAAGATCTGCCAGTTCCTCAACCTCGGATCTTTCGAAAGCCTCGTTGGATCGACTGGTTCAGGATACCTGTCGTTTGGCCCAAGCGGTGGTCGAAGATCACTCGTCGGGCCTCCCGTCCGCCGATCAGATGGCAACGGACTATCCTGATCTGGACCTGCAGGACAATCGACGGTTGAGCGTGGAGGAAGAAATTGACCTTGCCCGGCGGACCGAACAATCGGCTTTTTCAGCTGACTCCCGGGTCACGAATTCCGAAGGCGCGGAATGTTCAGTCGGGTATGGGTCGATTTTGTTGGCCAATTCGCATGGCTTTATGGGTTCGTATACCAGCTCTTCTTATTCCCTGTCAGTTTCACCCATTGCCTTGGACAGCAAGAGTGGGGGGATGCAACGGGATTTTTGGTATTCGGTTAAACGCAAATTCCATCAATTAGACAGTCCCGAACATGTGGGGCTGGAAGCTGCACGGCGAACGGTGAGACGACTGGGCAGTCAACAGATTTCGACACAGGAAATTCCCGTTGTGTTTGATCCGGAAACTGCCAAAGGTCTTCTTGGACATTTGTCCTCAGCGGTATCCGGGTACTCACTGTATAAGGGAGCCTCTTTTCTTATGGGGCAACTCGGACAATCCATTGCTTCCGACATGGTGACGGTTGTGGATGATGGCCGATTGCCCGGTGGCTTAGGGTCCAGACCCTTTGATGGAGAAGGGTTATCCACCAGAAAAACCATGGTTATCGACAAAGGTGTGTTAACGAGTTACTTACTGGATACGTATTCAGGGGGGAAATTAGGTATGGCGTCCACGGGCAATGCGTCAAGATCCGTGGGCGAAAATCCGGCAGTGGGTGCCACCAATTTGTTTCTCTCTCCCGGTTCCTATTCACCAGAGGACATTCTCAAGTCAATGAAGCGAGGGTTATTGGTCACGGACCTTATTGGCTTTGGAGTCAACTTAGTGACTGGAGACTATTCAAGGGGAGCGGTGGGGTTTTGGGTTGAAAATGGGGAAATTGCGTATCCTGTGGAAGAGGTCACCATTGCCGGGAATTTACAGCAGATGTTGAAGGATATTGAAATGGTTGGAAACGATTTAGAATTTCGTGGCCGGCTGGCCAGTCCTACCGTCAAAATTCGAAAGATGATGGTTGCCGGTCATTAGCAGAATGTTGAAAAAGCATGCCCTGAGTCTTAATGAGAAGGGTCCTCCAGCTTGCTTCTTACTCTCCTCAGGGGCCTTACCGTGCCCAATGAGTCACACACGCTCCTTCGCCCGATGCGGCCACGCCATGGGAAGGGGGATGTCTTCTCACGCCAAGGTGGTGAAGATGGGGTTGGTGAGCATCTTGGACTTTTTGAGCATCCTGTGAGAATTTTCAATAGTATGGGACATCCCGTATTTTGTAAACTTCAGGTGAACCAGAGCTTTTGAAGAGTTTCCACATAACGCTTATATTAACGAAGAAATAGAGTGGCTCGCAGGTGGGGCCATAAGGAGTCAGTATGCCACTGGAAAAAGAGGATGGGGCGAAAGTTCTCCAGTTGATCACTTCCCGATACAATAAACGGGAATGGAGAAAGAAAATTGAAAAGACCTTAAGCTTGCCACCATCAGGTTTGAAAGACGAACATCAGCGGAAGACGTTTCTCTATCTCAAGATCGGGCTACAAGCGTACAAATCCCGCCGGGCGGATGCGCCTTCGTGGATTGTGGGAGGCTTTGCGACGAAAGAAGTGATTGATCGCGCACTGTTTAATCCCGCGGTTATTGATCCGCAATTTTCCAAAGACCATGTGGCGGGACTGGGAGAAGATCCCGGTTTAGAAGTGGATGAGGTCTGGTGGGAGGATATGTTGGTCAATTGGTTTGAAGAACCCGAAGAGGAAGTCGAAGCCGAAGAGGAAGATAAGGAAGCAGAGGGTTCAGACTCTTCTGCTGAAGCTGACCAGTCTTCAAAGGAAAAGAGCCAATCCGATCATCAGAACACGACTTCGTAAGTTTTTATTCTGTTCTGATTTTTTCAGAGATCCTGTCGATCCAATTCCGATTGAGACCCAAGAGGGGACTGTTGAATAATTACAATATTTTGTCTGTTGCTCCGCATGTGGGTAACCGAGAGCCATACGAAAAAAACAGCCGAGCCTACTCCGCCGAAGTAGCTTCGGCTACGAAGGCCGGGAGCTCCTGCGTAGGCACGGCGGCATTTTTCAACACTCCCAGGAGGGAAATTTCATTGGAAGCCCCACCCGCGATTGACAATTGATCCCGCTGTAAACCCCTGAACGTGACGTGCGCCAAGACCTGGTCTATTGCTGCTTGTATCGGTTAAACAGGTGGGTGTGTCGTGTGATGTATGGGATCAAGTCCCCACCGGAGTCTCCTCTTCCTCCTGATGGCCCTGTGCTGATCGTGTGTGATCATACCTCAATGGGAGATCCATTGGTGTTGCTTGCCACCGCGGGACGACCCATTCGGTTCATGATGGCCCAAGAGATTTATGCGCAACCTCACGTGAGGTGGGTTTTTCACGCATTTCGATGTATTCCTCTCCGTCGAGAAACGCGGGATGTGAAAGCGGTGAGGGCCATGCTTGAAGGGCTGTCCTCCAAGGAGGTGATGGGGGTATTCCCAGAGGGTGGCCTTGGTCGCCACCGGTCGGATGAGGGATATCCTGGAATTGGCTACTTGGCCTTGAAGTCAGGAGCTCCCGTCATCCCGGCTTCCATTGTCTGGGAGAAACCGCGTCCGTTATCCATGTTCAAAACCTTGTTTGTGCCTTGCCAAGCCCGAATCCGTTATGGGGTACCTATCCGGTTTTCACAGAAAACCCATCCTCAGAAAATAGCGATGCAAATCTGTACCAATGAAGTGATGGAACGCATTGAATATCTCCGGAAAACGTTGCTCAATCAAGGCGATAAAGAAAAGCTGGCAGAGGATCTCATGAGAGAAAATGGGAAAAACCCTGAAGCTTAAAACAACGTCATTTGTATAGGGGGTTCCGACGGAGTTTCTTTTTCCGGTCGTGGAGAAGTGGAGCGTGATGGGGAGGAAACTTCATTTGGAATGGCGGTAGGCTGATTCATGCCATCCAACACCGATTTGAGTTTTTGGAAATCTTCCATTAACGGCCCGCGCAAATTTCCCTGATGAAGAGCGGCTGCCGGATGGAGTAGCGGAAACACAATGAAGTTGGGCAGTTGAATAACTTGCCCACGAACTTTCGTGATACCGACTTTTTTCTCCAGGAGAGTTTGTGTCGCAAAATTTCCAAGTGTGCAGACGAGTTTGGGCCGAATACACTCGATTTGTTGAAGCAGGAAAGGTTTGCACGTGTCGATTTCATCCGGAAGGGGGTCACGATTATTGGGTGGGCGGCATTTAATCACATTCGCAATAAAAATATCTGCACGGCTTAACCCGACAGATTGAAGCAGCTCGGTGAGCAGTTTTCCCGCCGCCCCGACAAAGGGCTCTCCCTGCCGGTCTTCATAAAAACCCGGGGCTTCTCCGACAAACATGATGTCAGCCTGAGGATTTCCTGTTCCAAACACCACCTGGGTGCGCCCTGAAGACAGTCGACAACGTTGGCAATTGTGAAGCGATGTGCTGAGTTCAGTGAGATCCATTATGAGGGGATCTTAAATTTGAGGACTAAGGATGTCAATCTGAAGAGATTTGGAAACATTCAGCTAGCGCCCTGGCGCACGCATAGGCACTCACGACCGTGCTTTCCAGACAAGGAGGATGTTGCGTGGCGGTCCAGGGGCCGGCCAGGAAAAGATTGGAAATTGGAGTGCTGGAAAGAGGGCGAAAGGTTCGGAAACCAGTCTGACAAGGAAGGTATGTGTAGGCTGACTGAATCATCTGTGGCTCACAGGGCAACGGAGATTGTTCGGGGGAAATATTGAACAAGTGTTGGATATGAGTCCAGGCGGTATCTCTTAGCCATTCGTCGGTGTGTGCTTGTGACGAGGAGTGCTTGATATTCACGCACGTAATCGAGGTCTTTGGTTCCTGAGGGCCTGGAACGGTCTGGCTGGTCACCCAATCAAATAGACCGGAGTTCAGGATAAGACGAGGAGGGAGGAGCGCGCCGCTGAA
>WHTE01000047.1 GCA_009377845.1 Nitrospirales bacterium
CGCCATTGCCGAAGAAGGAGCCAGTTTGGGCGCATACGATATGGTATCGGCCACTCGCACCAAGGTCATCCGTGACATCACCCTGGATGTCCAAAGTGAGGAACATGGCGAGCGGGTCATGAAACGGCTGAATAATCTGCCCGATGTCCGTGTCATTGCCTCTTCAGATCGAATTTTCCTGATGCATTTGGGAGGAAAAATTCGTGTGGAGAGCAAGTTTCCGGTTAAAACCAGGAATACTTTGTCCATGGTCTATACCCCGGGTGTCGGGCGCGTCGTCAAAGCAATTGCCGGTGATGCCAAAAAAGCCTATTCCTTCACCACCAAATGTAATAGCATTGCCGTCGTCACGGACGGATCAGCCATTTTGGGTTTAGGCAATCTCGGCCCCCTCGCGGCATTACCGGTCATGGAAGGCAAGGCCATGTTATTTCATCAATTTGCCGGAATCGATGCCTGGCCCCTTTGTCTCAATACCCAGGATTCAGAAGAGATTATCCGAACCGTGTTAGCGATTTCGCCGACCTTTGGGGGCATTAATCTTGAAGACATCAGTGCCCCTCGATGTTTTGACATTGAACGCCGGCTTCAAGCCGAGTTAGATATTCCGGTCATGCACGATGATCAGCATGGAACGGCCGTGGTCATCTTGGGAGCTTTACTCAATGCGTTGAAAGTCACCAGACGATCCATCAATGAAATCACCGTCGTGGTCGTCGGCTTGGGTGCCGCGGGCACCGCCTGCTGTGAATTGCTCCTGGGAGCCGGTGTCACCAGGCTCAAGGGATGCGACAAGCAGGGCATGGTGTTGGATCAGCCGGTTGAAGAGCTTCTGCCCCATCGGCATACCCTTCGTACATTGATTCACTACGACCGGCCCACGGGAACTCTTCAGAACGCTCTCAAAGAGGCCCATGTGGTCATCGGTCTTTCCACGGCCAATATTTTAAAATCCGAAGACTTAGCCCTTATGGCCAAGGATCCCATTGTGTTTGCGTTAGCCAATCCTGACCCGGAAATTTTACCCGAAGCGGCCATTCCCCACTGTCGCGTGTATGCCAGCGGGCGATCGGATTATCCCAATCAATGCAACAATCTCTTGTCGTTTCCCGGCATCTTTCGTGGAGCCCTTGATGTGCAAGCCAAAACAATTAATGAACCGATGCTCATCGCTGCGGCTCAAGCCCTCTCGAAGATGATTCCTGACTCCGCGCTCAGTGAGGAATATATTATTCCCAGCGTGTTCGACAAACAGGTGGTTCCCAAAATCGCCAAGGCTGTCTCTCAGGCGGCTATTGAGTCCGGCGTAGCCCGCCGAACGAAAAAGGACATGGAAGAAGAGATGTGAACAAGAGAGCGGTGGAGGCCAGAGAACAGGGCAGCGTCGAGCAGCATCTATTTGAACATATCCCAGAGGAGAATACACATGCCGAGTGGCCACAAATAATATGAGAATAAATGGAAATAATCCTGTCGGACGAGTTTGATGATGATCGAAATGGAGCCATATCCCACTAAAGCTGCCACCACCATCCCCGTCGCATAGACCCCTATCGGTTCATGAATCTGATTCATCCCTTTCCCAATTTCTAAAATTGCCGCCCCCACAATGGCGGGCATGGAAATCAACAAAGAAAAGCGGGCCGACAATTCACGATCCAAGCCCAACAGCACACCACTGGCAATGGTGGATCCCGATCGGGAAATCCCTGGAAAGACCGCCACCCCTTGCACAATCCCAATAGCCAGCGCATCCCGGATACCCATGTCCTGAATGCCTCGAGCGCTGTTTCTCCCGCGTCCCAACCAGAGAATCACTCCGGTGATAAGCAACATGACTGCCACGACAGATGGCCGAACCAGGTTTTCAAGACCGATGGATCGAATGCCTAAGCCAATGATCGCCGTGGGAATAGAGGCTACCAGGACATAATGAATCGTCCGCCGCTCGAATCCCTGGAACAGGCTGCCTTGTGTGGTGGTCCATCCGACATATCCCAAGCCCAGAGTGAGAAGATCATGACGAAAATACACCAGGATCGCCGTCACGGTTGCGAGATGCAACATAATGTCGTACAACAAATTCGTTTCACTAAATTGGCCAAACCAGTGTTGGGCCAGGACTAAATGGCCGGAAGAGGAAACCGGAAGAAATTCAGTGAGGCCTTGAATGACCGCAAGCACCACCGCTTCGATGTAGCCCATCGGTTACCAATATCTCCTTTTCATCAGAGGGAGTGTTGAAAAAACTTGCCCTGAGCTTTGCCGAAGGGGCAGCCGTGCCTGCGCCGAGCTACGGCAGGCAGGCCAGCGGCGTTCTCGCCCCTTGGTCGCGCTCACGTACTCCTTCGTACGCTCCGCCCGTCCAAGTGGCTGCGGCCTTCCCTTCGAGAGGCCTCAGGACAGGACTGGACAGACCTTTTTGAACACTCCCGTATTTTTTTCGTATGGCTCTCGATTACTCACATGCGGATCATCAGGCAAAATATTCCAATTATTCAACAGACCCTCAGATCATTCACGGAAAAAAAGACCTCTAGCCTTTCCACTGAGCGGCAAATTCACGAACGCCTTCTTCCCAGGGAGGCAAATGAATCAAGGGATGCTGTAAAGACGTGAGCACGGCATAGGCTGGCCGCCGGGCAGGGCGAGGATATTGAGCTGTGGGGATGGGCATTACCGATGTCTGAATTCCCAACGCCTGATAGAGGGCTTTAGTGAATTCGTACCAACTGGTTCCGCCGGCACCGGCCATGTGATAGGTCCCATGGGCATCGGTCTCAACTAACCGGAACACAGCCTGAGCGAGGTGTGGCGCAAAGGTGGGGGACCCATACTGATCGTTCACGACTCTGACCACATCTTGTCCAGCCATTCGGCAAATGGTATTGGGGAAGTTCTTCCCAATAGTGTGGTAGAGCCAGGCAGTCCGGACAATAAAATGCCGGGGATTGGCCACCCGCACCGCCTCTTCACCGGCTAATTTACTGTGTCCATACACGGATAAGGGATTCGTGCGATCGAATTCATGATAGGGTCGGGTCTGCCGGCCATCAAAGACATAATCGGTGGAAAAATGGACAAGTGCCATACCCATGTCATACGTCACCACGGCCAGATTTCTCGGACCCAGGGCATTACCCCGGTACGCGGTATCCTGGTTGGTTTCCGCATCATCAACCTGCGTGAAGGCGGCAGCATTGATCACGACATGAGGTCGTAGCTGAGCGAGGGCTTTTTTGACTTGCTCGAACTGCGTAATATCCAGATCCTGGAGGTCCCAGGCCGTCACCTCATGGCCGGTATATTGGCGTTGAAGCGCCTGTCCTAACTGCCCATGAGCCCCTGTAATGAGAATCCGGCTGCGCCTCATGCGGGATATTCCGGAAGCTGATCCCACAAATCATCTAAAGACTTTCCTGCTGCATCCTTGGAGGAGAGAATTGGACATTCGATTGGCCATTGAATACCAATGCGCAGGTCATCCCAGCGAATCGTCACTTCACCGCCAGGCACATACACATCGGTGCATTTGTACTCAACCTCGGCGACATCGCTGAGCACACAAAACCCATGAGCAAAACCGGGAGGAATATAGATTTGCCTGAAATCCTGGCCCGATAAGGCCACACTCACCCACGACGCAAAGGTCGGAGAGCCCTTCCGAGTGTCAACTGCGACATCAAAAATTTCCCCCCGGATCACCCGAATGAGCTTTCCCTGAGGGCGAAGCATTTGAAGGTGAAGGCCACGAAGCGTTCCACGGACTGAAGAGGAACAGTTATCCTGAACAAACGGAAGTGGAAGCCCTCCCTCCTGGTACTTCTGGACATGGTACGTTTCCAAAAACCATCCGCGTTGATCTCGATAAACATCAGGTTCAACAATGAGAACCCCCGGCAACTGAGTAGGGAGAAATTTCATGGCCTTTTACTCCCGGCCCTGATTCACCAAACGCAGCAAATATTGCCCGTAGCCGTTGTCTTTCATTTTCATGGCTACACGCAACACGTCTCCTGATTGGATATACCCCATTTTGTAGGCGATCTCTTCCGGACAGGAAACCATCAAGCCCTGTCGTTCTTGTAACACCTGAATATAATGGGCCGCTTGCATAAGAGATTCGTGAGTCCCCGTATCCAACCAGGCAATACCTCTCCCAAGCACCCGAACTTGGAGAGAGCCCGCCTCTAGATAAGTTGTATTCACATCGGTGATTTCTAACTCACCCCTGGCCGAAGGCTTGAGGGAATCAGCAATGTCCACCACCTGATTATCATAAAAATATAAACCGGTCACCGCATAGGGGGATTTGGGATGGACGGGCTTCTCTTCCAGGCTGGTGGCGTGACCCTGATCATTAAACGTCACCACTCCGTAGCGTTGCGGATCTCGGACCTGATAGGCAAAAACTTGCGCTCCCAAGGCCTGGGAGGCCGCCTCCTGAAGATAGCGGGGGAGGCCATGTCCATAAAAGATATTATCTCCTAGAATGAGCGCCACTCGATCCTGCCCGATAAACTCACGACCAATCACAAACGCTTGTGCGATTCCATCCGGTCGCGGTTGGACCTGGTACTGGATACTCACCCCGAGATGACTGCCATCTCCTAACAACCGGACAAATCCTTCCTGCTCATGCGGGGTGGTGATCACCAGAACATCTCGGATTCCAGCCAGCATCAGTGTGGACAACGGGTAATAAATCATGGGTTTATCAAAAACCGGCATGAGTTGTTTGCTGACAGCATGGGTCAAGGGATAGAGTCGTGTTCCCGAGCCGCCCGCTAAGATGATTCCCTTCATGGCACCCCTTTTCATCGCACTTTTTTGATCATGCCTATGCAAGTTTGCAAGATGCCCGGACGTGGATGCCCCTACTTCGATGGGACAAATTCCAACCCGAGCCGTTCCCGTTGATAGGAGTTTGCAGTCACTGACTCGCACCATTTGCGATTGGCGACAAACCATTCAATGGTGTGTCGCAAACCAGACTCAAAAGAATGGCGTGGGTTCCACCCCAACTGAGATTGGACCTTGGTGGGATCAATCCCATAACGAAAATCATGCCCGGGACGGTCAGTGACAAACATTTTCAAGTCAGCATATCGTCTGACGCCGCGTTGGGACAGTGAAGAATTCGAACCACTGGGCATGATGTCTTCCAAGATCTGGCAAATGGTCTCCACCACACCAAGATTTGACCGCTCCGACCGCCCTCCAAAGTTATATTTTTCCCCTGGCGTTCCTTCCTGAAGGACCAGGAGTAGCCCCTCGCAATGGTCTTCCACAAACAACCAATCCCGTATATGTTGCCCATCCCCATAAATCGGAAGAGATTTGCCTTCTAAGGCATTCAACACCATGAGAGGAATGAGCTTTTCAGGAAATTGATAGGGGCCATAGTTATTGGAGCAATTGGTTATCAGCGTCGGAAGACCGTAAGTGTGATAAAAGGCCCTCACCAGGTGATCCGCGCTGGCCTTCGAAGCCGCATACGGCGAGTTGGGCGCATAGGGAGTGTCTTCGGAGAACAACCCCGTTGAGCCCAACGTTCCATAGACCTCATCTGTCGAGACGTGCAGGAACCGAAAACATTTGTGACGCTCAGAATCACCTTGCTTCAGGAATCGCCTGGCCGCGTCTAACAACACCAGTGTCCCCGTGACGTTGGTATGGATAAAGGGATACGGGTCGTCAATCGACCGGTCCACATGCGATTCAGCGGCAAAATTCAACAGCCACCGAGGGCCAAAGGCGTTGAAAACCCTGGCCATCTCTGCCGCATCGGCAATATCCGCCTGGACAAAATCAAGCCGAGAATGGTCCCACAACCCATCAAGATTTTCGCGATGACCCGCATAGGTCAACTTATCCACGACCACGATCCGCGCGGCTGTCTTTTGAAGAGCCATACGGACAAAATTGGCGCCGATAAAACCGGCGCCTCCTGTCACCATCATGGTCTCCATGGTTCAATGATCTCCAATGACAAAAGAAATGAGGACAAGACGGGAGGAACCCTTACCGGATGCCGGGATGACCCCTTACTCAACCGTCACACTCTTCGCAAGATTTCGCGGACGGTCAACGTCTAATCCTCGTAAGACCGCGATATGATACGCCAACAGTTGCAGACCGACCGTAAACAGAATGGGGGTCAAGAGAGGATGCACATCAGGGATCGCGAACACATGATCAGCGACTTGATCCAGCTCATGATCCCCTTCGGACACAAAGGCAATGACGGGAGCGTTCCTGGCCCGCACCTCCATGAGGTTACTGACACATTTTTCATAGAGCCGATCTTTCGGCGACAACACCACCACCGGCATGTCCTCATCAATCAGCGCGATGGGGCCATGTTTCATCTCTCCCGCCGCATACCCTTCCGCATGAATATAGGAAATTTCCTTAAGTTTTAAGGCGCCTTCCAACGCAATGGGATAATTAATCCCACGACCCAAATACAAAAAATTTCGTTTTTGATAATACCGGTTGGCAATCTCTTGAATAGCCGCCTCTTGCCTCAGAATATGTTCCACATGACCTGGAAGCATGAGAAATTGATCCAGCCACCATCGCCCTTCCTCAGGACTTAACGTGCGTCGAACCCGTCCAACATGCAGAGCCAACAGATATAAGGCAACCACTTGACCGGTAAACGCTTTGGTCGAGGCCACACTGATTTCCGGGCCGCATCTGGTGTAAATCACCCCATCGGCTTCGCGAGCCAGGGTGCTACCCAGCACATTCACAATCGCCAAGACGCGAGCCCCGCGGCGTTTGGCTTCCCGTGCCGCCGCCAAGGTGTCCGCCGTCTCACCGGATTGTGAAATGGCAATAAACAAATCGTCTTTTTGAATCATCGGCTCCCGGTATCGGAACTCGGAGCCAATATCCACCTGAACAGGCCTTCGTATCATTTCTTCAAATAAATATTTCCCCACGAGCCCAGAGTGCCAGGACGTCCCGCACGCGACGATCCAGATTCTCCTGGCGTTGAGCAACTCCTCGTCGGTCATGGCCAGATCAGGAAGATCCGCTTCGCCCGATTCATAATTAAACCGGCCACGAAGCGTATCCGCGATGACCTGAGGTTGTTCATGAATTTCTTTAATCATGAAGTCAGGGTAGCCGCCTTTTTCTGCCGCCTCAGCATCCCAGTCAATGTT
The DNA here is from genome assembly GCA_009377845.1 of Nitrospirales bacterium. Classification (GTDB taxonomy): domain Bacteria; phylum Nitrospirota; class Nitrospiria; order Nitrospirales; family UBA8639; genus Nitrospira_E. Next base: position 7,176 of record WHTE01000047.1, read on the forward strand.
GACCGGTTTGAGAGTTTTAGGTTTGCCGTCTGAATCCAAGATGGTGATGTCGGACCTTTCTAACAGTCCAACGTCCCCGTCTTCCAGAAACACTACTGCCCGTGTATGCGCCAGGAGCGGAGTGACATCAGACGCCAAAAAAGCTCCTTTTTCATTTCGACCAATGACCAGAGGACATCCTGAACGACTGACAACGATCCGTCCCGGCTCAGCCAACGACATCACCGCGATGGCATAACTGCCATGTAAGTCATGGGCAATCAGCCTGACGGCCTCTTGAAGACCATTTCCTTTTTTCATGAACGAGGATAATAAATGAGCAATGACTTCGGTGTCGGTTTCAGACTCAAAACGATAGCCTTCCGATTCCAATCGATGTCGTAAGGCGAGAAAATTTTCAATGATTCCATTATGGACTACTACGACATCCCCAGAGCGGTGGGGATGTGCATTTTGCTCAGAGGGACGACCATGGGTGGCCCAACGGGTATGACCGATTCCTGTTGTTCCGGCGACAGAACCGTTATGCAATACGGTTTCGAGATTGATGAGCTTGCCAACGCTCCTCCGAATCTTCAACTCTCCATTGTGTTGAATCGCAATGCCGGCGGAGTCGTACCCTCGATATTCAAGACGCTTTAACCCGGCCAACAAAATAGGCGTTGCCGATTCTCCGCCGACATATCCAATGATTCCACACATGCCCTAGCGTTCCTTACATCTCAACGTTATTGCTCATTATGGGAAGATAGGTATCATTTCGGTCAGTTGGTGAAAAACTTGATGGACAAGGACCCAGCCGGACATGCCCGGCATTCATCATCAAGGAAGGCCACTATACAGAGTCTTTACGTTTTTGGGGACTCGGCTGGGGTGCGCAGTCTTCTGTCTCCCCATGATTTTTGGCCATCGCGTGGGCGGCAGAGGAATCCAACATGGCCCGGCGTCTGGCTGCCGTGCCTTCCTTGATGATTTGCGGCACTCGAGAAATTCCCAGCGCATTCGCCGGGACATTTTCGGTCACTGTGGTCCCTGCGGCAATCAACGCCCCTTCCCCTATGGTCACCGGCGCAATTAATTGCACATCGCTCCCAATAAACACATTGTCCTCAATCCGTGTCCGTGCCTTTCGAAATCCATCGTAATTACACGTAATGGTCCCGGCACCGACATTCACATTCCGGCCAATATAGGTATCGCCGAGATAACTTAAATGATTGACCTTGGATCCTTCCCCGACTTCCGTCTGTTTGAGTTCTACGAAATTGCCAATTTTGGCTTTTCGGTGAATGAGGCTGCCTGGACGCAAATGAGCAAACGGACCAATGACCGCCCCTTCTTCTACCACGGCTTCCAGAAGCACACACGAATCCTGCACCAAGACACCATTGCCTACCAGCGAATTTTTCAGCCTCGAATTGCCGTGAATAGTGCAGCCTTCCCCGATAACGGTTTGACCTTCAAGAATCACCCCGGGATACAGCCGTGTATCCCTGCCGATCTCTACCCCATCGTCAATGATCACACGGTCCGGATCCAGCATCGTCACCCCTGCCAACATCATGCGCTGGCAAATCCGTCGTCGCATTTCTTTCTCAGCCACAGCCAGATGCACCCGTGTATTAATGCCAGTGGTTTCCAAGGAGTCGTTCGTCACCCATGCCACAACTTTGAGGCCTTGCTGAACGGCCATTTCAATAATATCGGTTAAGTAATATTCCCCTTGGGCATTTTGCGGGCGCAATTGGCCAAGGGCCTTCCCAAGGAATCCCGCTTCCACAACATACGTCCCAACATTAATTTCCGAAATATTTTTTTCTTCCATCGACGCATCTCGATCCTCGACGACTCGACAGACATCTCCGGATTGACCGCGAATAACCCGCCCATATCCCCCGGGTTCCGGTAATACCGTTGTTAATAACGTGAGCACTGCCTCCTCGGATTGATGATAGTCAACCAGCGAGGTGAGGGTTTCTTTGGTTAACAAGGGGGTATCCCCATTGAGAATCAAGAATTGGTCAGGCCTCTGAGAAGCATTCCGGGTGAATACCGGATACGCTTGCTGAACGGCATGTCCTGTCCCCAATTGTTTGTCCTGTTGTACCACCTCAAACGGTTCAAAATAGACCTTTTCTTGTTTCAAGTAGGCCTGAACCTGCTCAGATCCATAGCCGACCACAATGGCGACGGTCTGGGTCTCCACTTGCCTGGCTAATGTGATGGCATACCAAAGCATGGGACGTCCTGCAACATTATGCAGGACTTTTGGCAAGGAGGACTTCATCCGGGTTCCCTGGCCCGCAGCAAGAATCATCGCGGCAGTGTATTTTTTACCATTCACGTCTGTACTACCTGGTTGGTTGGAATGTATTGGATTTATTGGGTCTGGACTTTGGGTGCATCCTTGAGAGTCATTCTATCCCGTTTTCGAGCAATTTCCATACTAGAGGGTTTGTCGGAAGGAGGTTTATCAGGAGGAGAATAGAACCCACCCGAAACAATTAACTTCATGGCCTCCTCCACCCCCATATCCACAGGAATAATTTCCCTCTCGGGAACCAAGAGGAAGTATCCGGATGTGGGATTAGGGGACGTGGGGACAAAAACATGAACCAAGGGCTCTGGTGCCAGATTCTGGATTTCTCGGCGAGTCTCCCCGGTGACAAACGACAAACAATAATGCCCGTTTTTTGGAAACTGAATCATGACCACCTTGTTATATTTTTCCCGTTGTTTGAAGGACAAAATGTCCATCATTGACTTTAATGTGGCATAAATTCCCCTTACGACAGGTACCCGGTCCAAAAATTCCTCCCACCGGGTTACCAATCGTTTCCCAAAAAAATTCGTGGCAAGGACGCCGGTAGAAAAAATAAGCAGCAATAACGCCAAAATACCCAGTCCAGGAAAGTAATAATCCGGCAATACCAAGTCCGCTAACGCCGTCCCGAGAATATTATCAACGGTCACGAACAGGGTTTTTAAAATGAGAATGGTTCCCCAAATCGGGGTAATCACCAACAGACCTGTCAGAAAATAGCGCTTGAGAGAGGCGCGAAAGGTATTCATGGGAAAATTTCGCCTATTACCCACCTAAATGAGCGGGCACGATCAATGCGAGGGAACGGAGGAGGTTACAACGATGCTATCGCATCTTACAATCAAGACAGGACTCCCGCAAGGCTTTTCTTGCGAATTTCAATGACTTAGACTAGGATCGAAAAGAGAAATTCGTCATGAAACCGAGAAACCAGGGAAAGGAAAAACGGGACCTGAAGTCCGGGTTGTTCATTACCTTCGAAGGGACAGAAGGTTCCGGTAAAACAACGCAGTGTCGCCGATTGGCCAGGGCACTTCGCATCCAGGGATATCAGGTGGTAGAGACTCGTGAGCCTGGGGGTACCCCACTGGCCGAAGCCATTCGTCGCCTTCTGCTTTCCCACTCCAAGACACAATCCAACATAGAGACCATTACTCCCGCATGTGAAACAGCCCTTATCCTGGCCGCCCGATCCCAACATGTGGCCCATGTTATTCGACCAGCTCTCGCTCAAGGGATGATTGTGCTTTGTGATCGGTTTTTTGATTCAACCCTGGCCTACCAGGGGTATGGACGAAACCTTGATACCACATTTCTTGACCAGTCCCATCAATTCGCGACCGAAAGGCTCACTCCCCATCTCACGTTTTTACTCGATCTTCCCATTCAAGATGGGTTGACCCGACGATGGACGTCCAAGCAACAAAATCGACTTGACCAGGAATCCTTGGATTTTCATCAACGAGTGCGTCGGGGCTTCATCGCTCTCGCGAAACAGAACCCCAAACGAATTCGAAAATTGGATGCCAGGCAATCCCCAGATGCCCTTACAATCCAAATCGCTTCAATGACGGCAAGCCTCATTCATGCTGAAGAATCAACACGTTTGGCCCATTCCCTCAAATCCATCCGCAAAATACAGCAAGACCATACGAAAGGGGCACCCATTCATGGCGTTTCGAGATATCGTCGGGCATCAACGACCAATTAAATGGCTCCAAACGGCTGTCACCACCAATCATCTGGGGCATGCCTACCTGTTTCACGGAGAGCCGACCATAGGCAAACGACTCACGGCCATCGCACTTGCGCAATATCTGCATTGTGAGGCACCACAGGACGCCCCAACGCCTGATGCATGCGGCCTCTGCCGATCATGCCACCAAATTGCACAGGCCACCCATCCAGACTTTTTGTTAATTCAACCTGAGGATGAGCAAAAACACAATCCGAAAATTACCATCGGTCAAATTCGCGACATCGAACATCTGGTTATTTATCGTCCTCTCGTGGGGTCTCATAAAGTATGTCTCATTGATCAGGCCGACTCGATGACACAGGAAGCCGCCAATGCCTTGTTGAAGACGCTGGAGGATCCACCAGACCATTGCCTCTTTCTGTTAATATCCAGTCGTCCCCAACACTTGTTGACCACCATTCGCTCGCGATGCATTACGCTGCGGTTTTCTCCTCTTCCCGCCGCCGGCATCTATGAATTTCTCAGAAACCGGACGGACAGGGACGCCACGGACGCCCAGTTGATAGCCGCGTTTTCTGAAGGCCGGTTGGGCTCAGCATTGTCTTGCGACCCAACGGAATTGAAGGTCAAACTCCGTCAATACTGGGCTCTGTTGTTTGGAGAGCACACCGCTTCGGCTTCACGCGTGATGGATATGAGTGAGGGCCTGGTGAAGTCCAATCAAGTTCAGGAAGCCATTCATTGGTTTTGGTCAGGGCTCCGTGACTTGCTGCTGCTCACCCTGGACAATTCTTTGCCTCCAACACTGTATAAGGACCAGGAAGCGGCTCTTCGCCAGTTGGCCCGACAGATGACTCCTTTCGCTATTCTCCCATTGCTCCATGAACTCAACCAACTCGAGCGAGGGCAACAACGAAACCTTAATGTCCAAATTGGATTGGAGCAGTTTTTCTTTCATCTCCACGACCAATTGGAATTATCACATTCACAGGAACCCGTCTAACCACCAGTTGCCTGCTACTCCCCGGTTCTGCGACCATCTGGGTCGTTTCGCAATGAGGGTTGAGAGCCAACAGAGGATGTATTCGCCATGCCCAACACGTTTTATGTCACAACGCCTATTTATTATGTCAACGATGTGCCTCACATTGGCCATGCGTATACCACAATTGCCGCCGATGTCCTTGCCCGGTTTAATCGATTAACAGGGCGCGAAGTCTTTTTTCTCACTGGGTTGGACGAACATGGGCAAAAAGTCCAACAGGCGGCGGTCAAGGCCGGAATCGATCCGCAAACACATTGTGACCGCCTCATGCCGAAGTTTAAGGATCTCTGGTCGCAATTGCATATCTCATACAACGGGTTTATTCGCACAACCGATTCCCAGCACCAGGCGGTCGTGCAACGGTACCTGCAAGCCCTCTACGACAAAGGTTTGATCTATCAGGCCGAATACACAGGCTGGTACTGCACATTTGACGAGCGATTTTGGACGGAAAAGGATGTCGAGAAGGGCCTGTGTCCCGATTGTCGGCGACCAGTGGAACGGGTCAGTGAACGAAATTACTTTTTTCGCATGAGCCGGTTTCAGGACCGGCTGAAAGAGCATATCCAGACCAATCCCGCTTTCATTCAACCCGAATCCCGTCGGAATGAGGTCGTAGGGTTCCTGCAAAAGCCGCTTGAAGATCTGTCGATTTCCCGACCCAAATCGCGGTTGTCGTGGGGAGTCGAATTGCCCTTTGACCGGGATTGTGTGGCCTACGTGTGGTTCGACGCCTTAATCAATTACCTTTCAGCTCTGGAATACCTGGCTCCTACCCCCAACGCCTCAAAATTTTGGCCCGCCTCGATACACCTGGTCGGAAAAGATATCCTGACAACCCACGCCATATACTGGTCGACCATGTTGATGGGCTTGGAACTTCCCTTGCCTCAATCAATTTTTGCGCATGGCTGGTGGACCGTGGATGGCGAAAAAATGTCTAAAAGTCGAGGGAATGTCGTCGATCCCTATGCCATGGTGGAACAATTCGGGGCTGATGCCTTTAGATATTTTCTTCTGCGGGAAGTGCCATTCGGACAGGATGGGGATTTTTCACTGACGGCGTTCGGGAGCCGATACAACGCCGAATTGGCAAACGATCTGGGCAATCTCCTGTCTCGCACCCTCACCATGCTGGCGAATTTTTCGAACAACACCATTCCTCAACCCGACTCTCAGCATGAAACCGATCAGGACTGTCAACTCCAGCATGCTGCCTCAGCCCTTTTCCCTTCTATTGACACCCACCTTCGCCACTTGGAATTTCATCGCGCCCTCGAAACCATTTGTGGCTTGGTCCAATCAGCCAATCAATACATCGATAAAACCGCTCCGTGGATGTTGGCCAAAGATCCCGGGAACACACCTCGCCTCCACACCGTTTTGTTTCATCTCACGGAAGCCTTGCGATTTCTCACGTGTGCGGTGTATCCGTTTATGCCACAGACCGCTGAAACGATGAAGACCCGACTGGGATTGTCTGACAATTTTTCCACTCCCGTGTTGCGGGAATTTCCCCGTTGGGGAGATTATTCCTACAGCGGACAAACCAGTAAAGGACCTTCTTTATTTCCCAGGAAAGATTCTCTGCCATCGGATTCACACAAGAGCCCAAAAGAGCCAGCGACCATTCACCCGAGTACCAGAAACATGGAACCATCTCATACCCCTGAAGCCAAACCGGCAGCAAACCAACCTGTAACCAGTGAGGTGCCACATATCGGCATCGAGGATTTCCAAAAAGTCCAATTGAAAGTCGCAAAGATTCTAGCGGCGGAACGTGTCCCGAAGTCCAAGAAACTCCTCAAGCTTCAGGTGAATGTCGGAACAGAACTGCGTCAGATTGTGGCTGGAATTGGGAAAAAATATGTCCCAGAAGAATTGGTCGGCCGAACCATTGTCGTGGTAGCCAACCTCAAGCCGGCGAAACTGATGGGAATTGAGTCACAAGGCATGGTATTAGCCGCAGGAGACAAAGAAGTCCTCGAGCTCCTCACTATGCCCGACGAGATCCCTGCTGGAACAAAAGTCAAATAATCGCTGTCATACTCGGTGATTGGCGGCAGGTATCCATCTAAACCATTTCAAGAAAACCTTCTGCCCAAAGTCCGCAGGAGTGGAGGAAGGGATAGGTTCCCGATACAAGATGTCCGGAATGATAATTTGTCTCCATCATCTCCGCATCCCTATTTCGTCATCCCCGCCAGTAATCTGCCGGGATCCATCCGAAGAAAAACGCCTCCCGCCTGACGGGTCTTTTCGCCTCATCTCCTTTAAAAAATCCCCCTTCATCCCCCTTTGTCAAAGAGGGAACGAGCGTCGGCAGTAGGCCTCACGCATGCCCCCTCACGTCTTCTTAAGATGGATTCCCACTACAGGATGTCGGGAATAATCACGAAGAGGGATGCTGACTCACACGAGAGATCATGATGAAAGAATGGTCCGTAGAGGCGGGCAGCGTGAAGGGTTAATACGCTTCTCGATGAATCAATCCCTTCCAAAGAGTCAAGATCATAATCTTTACATCCAACCATAACGACCAGTGCTCAATGTAATACATGTCATACGCCAAGCGTTTTTCCCAACAGGTATTCCCGCGCAATCCATTAATCTGGGCCCAACCCGTGATCCCGGCTTTCATTTTGTGACGCAGATTATATTGGGGAATTTGCGCCCGGAATTTTTCGATAAACTCCGGTCGCTCGGGCCTTGGGCCCACAATACTCATCTCCCCCTTTAAGACATTCCAGAATTGAGGCAATTCATCCAAACTGGTTCGGCGAAGAAAGGCTCCAATGGCCGTCCGGCGTGGGTCATGGGCCTGGGCCCATATTGGACCGGTTTTCTCTTCGGCATCGATGCGCATCGTTCGAATTTTGACAATATCGAAAGATTTGCCATCCAGCCCAACCCGTGTCTGCCGGTAGAAGACAGGGCCTGGAGAGGTGAGCTTGATGAGAACCGCAATCACCAACGCTATTGGCGAGGCCACAACCAATGCCACAGTCGCGCCGCAGACATCAACTATCCGCTTCAGAAGCAAATTCCATCCATAGAGCGGAGACCCTTGCAGGGTAATAATAGGAAGTCCCTCAAACATTTCGGCCTCCGCCCGCAAGGTCACAAATTCATAAATGGATGGAATGATCTTCACTTCGGCTGTGGTTGCAGACAGTATGTTCATCAGTCGCTCAGCTTCACTTTCTACTTCAGGCGGCAAACACAAAAACACCATGTCCACATGGCTAGTTAAAATATCGGGGGCTTGTTCAAACGTACCGATGACAGGTGTCCCTTCCAAAACTTGTCCAACCTTTTCCACATTCCGGGTCAGATACCCGCGAACCTGCAGACCAAGTTCGGGATGCAGTTTGAGCGTATCCGCGACACGTTGGCCGAGTGTTCCCGCTCCGATAATGACCACCTGCCGTTGGTTGTATCCCATCCGCCGGAATACCCTGAGAATTTCCCGAAAGACCATCCGGGAACAACCCAACACCGCCAGATTCAAGAGCCAAAAATACACCATCACCAAACGGGAAAATTCAAACGACTTCAAGAAAAACGTCAACGCCACCAGGATCAGAATACTCAAGGTATTGGCCTTGGCAATATCCACAAATTCCGCCAGATGAGACCCCATTCTTCGAGGCCGATACAGATTAAACGAATAGAAACTGATTCCCCATACGGCAAGAATAGGTAAGAGAAGCCAAAGATAGGGTTCAATGGGAGGGACGCCTTTGGTGACGGGAAAAAGAGGCACAGAAAAGCGAATAAAATAGGCGCCCACCCAACACACGCAAATCACCACCAAATCGGACAGGAACAGAAGATTTTTTAAAAATTCACTGTGGCGCTTCAACATGGAGTTAACCGTCGAAACTCCTCGTAACGAGACATGATGATCTGCTGCATCCGCTGCTTAAAATGGGAGCGATCAAATGGTTCAACATGGGCGCGAATCGTATCCGGATCGAAATCGGTTTGGTGCTGTTTAAACAGCTGGATCGCATCAATGAGCGCTTCCACTGATTGTTCATAGAAAAACACCCCGGTCAGACCAGATTGCGATATATCCGTTTGAGCAACACGTTCAGCAGGATTTTCCCTTTTGTTATTCAGACAAATCCCTGGATTTGCTCCCCTGTCAGAAACGACGTCGATCATCATGCCCTGTAAAGGATTAAGAGGAATAACCGTTTCTAAGATCCCACCCTTTCCATACGCTATAACAGGTTTCCCTGTGGCCATCGCCTCCAAAGGGACGATACCAAAATCTTCTTCACCGGGAAAGAGAACAGCCAGACACCGGGTGTAAAATTCTCGAACACGATGGTCCGGCTGCCAACCGAGAAACTCTACACTTGGACCGGCCATCTGCTTTAATCGTTTCACATCCTGCCCATGCCCAATAATTTTCAACGAAATCCCGAGCTCATTCGCGGCTTCAATTGCCAAATCAACTTTCTTATATGGCGCAAAGGCCGTGACCATCAAATAAAATCCTTCATGGCTATGCGAAGCCTGAAATGCCTGCCAATCTACTGGCGGATACACCACGCAAGCCGATCTCTCATACTGTCGTTTAATTCGTTCCGCCACGTTATACGAATTGGCAATAAAACGATGAACATGGACATTGGATTGCACATCCCATTGTTGAAGCCTCCGCCGAAGCATTGACATGACGACTTGTTCAACCTTTGAACATCTTCCTTGTCCAAAATACGCATCATATTGATCCCAGACATACCTCATGGGGGTATGAATGTACGAGACGTGGCACGCATGAGGGGGAACGGTGACCCCTTTGGCAACACAGTGGCTGGAACTAAGAATAAGATCGTAACCGCGCAAATCAAATGCTTGAATGACAAGCGGAAACAACGGAAGGTAGTAGCGGTACAGCCTGGCGACAAAGGGAAAATGGGAGAGCAGGCTGGGCACAATGCGATGCCGCTCTATCGTACGAGATACGCTTCCTTTCACATAAAAAAGCGTGAAAATTGGAGCATCGGGATACAACTCACTCAAGGCTTCTAAACATCGTTCTCCCCCTCGCATGCCATTCAACCAGTCATGAACAAGCGCCACTTTCACAATGACGCGCCTTCAATTATTCCAGAGATTTGTCGGGCCGTTTTATCCCAACGATACTGTTGCGCTCGTCTTAAGCCGCGCTCCTGGAGATCCTGACGGATCCCCCGGGTCGTGAGAACATACTCCAGAGCTTCTGCCAGATCTTTCACACTGCGGGCGTCAACGAGAATTCCCGCCCCCTCTACCACTTCGGCGGTGCCACCGCTATTTCCGGAAACGACGGGAATGCCACAAGCCATGGCTTCCAAAAGAGGAAGCCCGAAACCCTCATAAAGCGAAGGGAACACGAACGCCTCGGCTCCAGCATACAGGCCTCCAAGATCATCTTGTTTGACATAATCCAGAAATACCACACGGCCGTTCAGTCCTAATTGTCCAACTAGCATTTCAAGAGAAGGATAAAACCGTGTATCTTTTTTCCCAACCAGGACCAATTGATGAGAAACCCGTGAGGAAAAACGGGCAAAAGCCTGGATTAACCTGGCGAGATTTTTATGAGGGTGAAGATTCCCGACATACAGCAGATATCTATGAAGACCATACCGAAGCTTGATCGCTGTAGAATCGATGTGAGGATGGAAGTCAGCATGGTTACACCCTCCTGGGACGACTTGGATGCGACAGGGGTTGACCCCCAGGTCAGCAATCAAATCGCATTTCGTTTGTTCGGACACCGTAATAATCTTTTTGGCCTTTCGCAAAAGAGGCGCGACATACCAGCGGAAATATACGTTTTGATAAGGGTAATCCTTAGGAAATTTGAGAGGGATCAAATCATGAACCACAACAGTTTGGGGAATACTTATGCCAAGCACACATTCCGGGATAGGGGCAAAGATTTGAGAGATATTGTCCTTGAGAAGCCGGATAGGCAAGATAGTTTGCGTCCAAATGAGACGGGCCAAATGGGCCTTTTTCCCATAAGCGGGACCCAGCGGAAAGCCAATGTTTTTGCTCTTCGCCGATATGAACTGGAAGGCTTCTGGAAATGACGTGTACACAAAAAGATCATGGCGAATCTTCTCCAATTCCTTGACAAGCTGTATGGTATAGACTCCCAGTCCACTCACATACGGATCGACAATGGAAGCATTAACCGCAAGCGACATCAACAACCCTCATGATCGTTTCTCGATAGCAACCGGTCACTGCCAGGAACATCCTCGCTAACCCCATTCAAACGTGTTCAATCGCATTCCCCAACACAGAGCAGATCGTCCGTCTTTCTGAATCATTCACAACGAATTCCACTTGATGATTCCATCGAGGGCCCGCTTCGAAATGCTTGAGCGTATTCCCCCCATTACAGCAAGAACCATTTCCATGCTCGTCAAGCATTTCGGCGGACAGAATAAAATAAAGCGGACCTGTTGATGTACCACATTTTCCATTTCACGAAACCAGCCAGGATGCTTCACTCGGAAGTTGGAGAAGAATGGTTGCCGGGAGCCAGGCGAAAGCCGTGGTTCTTGTTTGGGGTTAAAGAAGCCCTGTCTGGAAAGCTGGATATTCCCCATAGAGACGATTTCCCAAAATACAGCTACAAAGATTCGAGAAATCGATCAAAGAGCCACACACCAGATCGAAAGATCACAAAAGAGAGTGTCCCCAAGATTGCCTCCAACAATACAGTTTTTGCGCCAATGACAAGAGGGAGGCGACAACAGGACCCCGGTGTTTTTGAAAAAAATACCGCTGATTCGCATAGTAGATACGTTTTTGGTAGTTCACATTACCAGCGAATGAAACCCCTGATTGATGAAAAACAACCGCAGCGGGAACATGCCACACTTCCCACCCAACCTGCCCTGCACGAAGACACAGATCAACGTCTTCGTAATAGAGAAAAAAATTCTCGTCGAATCCACCAATATCATTCCAGGCCTGACGGCGACAACATAAGGCCGCACCAGAAACCCAATCCGCCCGTTCAGGGACATGAGGCAAGCGAAATTTTGCGCAATACTTACCTATAGTCCTACGCAATACTCCAGAAGGATTGACACGTGTTGCCACCCATTCTATTGGTTTCTCCAGAACCAGACGAACAACAGTGGGCCTATCCCCCATGGATTGCAAAGGCAGGCCGGACGGATCAACAAGACATACCCCGACGATTCCAGCCCGAAGATGCTTCTCACAAAATTCGACAAGCGTTCGGATGGCCAGTGCCGGCGCAACAGCGTCGGGGTTCAATAATAGAACAAAGGATCCACTTGACGCAGCCACCCCGATATTACACGCACGCCCAAAACCGATATTGTCCTGAAGAGCAATAAAAGTGACTGAGGGAAATCTCTCTTTCAATAGAGCCGCCGTTCCATCTTTTGAGTCATTGTCCACAACCACAATCTCCACATCTGCCATCTCAAGCAGAGGAGTCAGACAGGCCTCGATGGACGAGCTGGAGTTGTAGGTGACAATAATGATGGAACAAGTCATCTGCTTCCCCAGGGTACCCTCCATAGATCTGAATCCTCTTCCCTTGCTCCGGCTATTTCCCTGCTGCCTTCTTGGACTCTAGACAATGCCCAACAAGGCCTAAAAGTCAACACCTTACTCGACGACAAGCACGCTCCCTCAATCAGTGTCGGTAATCTTGCCTTGTCTGCCGTCTCCTATACTGCAGTCCCACACCATTTTTCCCCCCTTCAACGTATCCAAGCACCGCTCGCCATCTCCGCCTCGGTCAGCGAGGCACCATGAATACATACTGCTGAAGGGGGTCAATTAAACACCGATCGGTCGCCTTTATGGTCCACTCTGGAAAAGTAGCTGCTATCCAGTCCAAGCTCATCGAGGAATCTCCATATGTTACGTCACCGTCGATCGGCACCCTGTTGTGGGGATTAAAAGCGAAGCCTTCCTTGCGGTGTCGAACGGCAAGAGCGACTTTCTGCTCCGGTGACGTATGTGGGTCATGCTCCCAGTATTCGACAGGGCGAATCGTAATGGCCAATATGCCATCATTCGCTAGGTACTTCCGCAATGTGTCCAACGACGTGGTCATCGCCCTATGGGACAAATGAGTGAACACAGAGAAGGCATAAACAACATCAAACTTCGCCTCCCCCACCGGCAGGAAGGTCGGTAGATAGTCGGATACGGCGAAGTTCGTGCTCAGCCCCGACTCCCGGCATAGCTCAATAGCCCGATCCCAGGGATCGACCCCGAATATTTTTTCCTCATCAGTGAAATAGTAGAGCAATTGCGCGATACGCCCATAGCCACAGCCGAAATCCAAGACGGTGGCGCCATCCAGGTGTCGCCCGGTCACGCGCGCGTAGTTGTAACTCAAGGCACGCACGAACGCCGTTGTTTCTTTTAGGAGTGCCACACCATGGTTTCCCGTCCAGTTCCGCTGCACCTCATCACTCGCCATCGCAGGGAGTAGTCGTGAAAGCTTGGGGTACTCGAAGTCCGGCATTGACAGCAGAATCAAGCCGAAGTCATCGAGACTCAGTTGTCGAAGACCCGTGATAGCATCCCCGCGAGTCGTCACACCAGGGTCATTCTCCAGCGCACGCACAACCTCCTTGATATATTCAAGCATATGA
>WHTE01000048.1 GCA_009377845.1 Nitrospirales bacterium
AGGTCTTAAACCAATATCAACGCCGGGCTGATTTGATTCCTAATCTGGTGGCAACGGTCAAAGGGTATGCGGCTCACGAAAAGGAAACTTTGGAGGGAGTGACTCAAGCGTGTTCGCAAGTGGCCGGACTCACACTCACCCCGGAAGCCCTGAAAGATCCCTCCCTGTTTCAAAAGTTCCAGGAGGCCCAGCAGGGACTGTCTGCTGCGCTTTCCCGGCTGATGGTCGTGGTCGAGAGATATCCTGACCTCAAGGCCAATGAAAATTTTCGCGACCTGCAAAGTCAATTGGAAGGCACGGAAAATCGGATCACGGTGGCCCGCAAGCGGTATATCGACAAAGTTGTCGAATACAACAAAGGCGTTCGGTTTTTCCCAACCAACCTCACCGCCAAATATCTCTTAGGGCTTGAGGTCAAACCGAATTTTACCGTGGCGGATGAGAAAGCGGTGTCCACCCCTCCCGAGGTGAAGTTCTAACCCAAATTGAGGAGAACTCGCGACATGAACCCAGTTAGGCCCTGGCCGGATCGGTGTGTGCACACACTCGGTTGGTTGGAGCTTCTGGTTCTCCTCTTCATTGCTCCAGTGGCATGGAGTTTAGACATTCCTCCACTGACCGGCAGGGTAGTGGACCAGGCTCACGTGATTCTCCCTGCCCATCTATCTGATCTTAATGACGCTCTCACCGCCCACGAATCCAAGACCTCCAACCAGGTTGCGGTGCTAACCCTGCCTTCCTTGGCAGGAGAACCCCTTGAAGAATTTTCCCACCGTGTGGCCTCAGCTTGGGGCCTTGGCCAAAAGGGCACCGACAACGGCGTGCTGCTCTTGGTGGCTATTCAAGACCGCAAGATCCGGATAGAAGTCGGCTACGGGTTGGAAGGCACCCTGACCGATGCCAAAACCTCCCAAATCATCAGACACGAAATAGTCCCGCGGTTTCGCCATGGAGAGTATTCCGAAGGAATCGTGGCCGGCGTCCATGCCATCCTGACTACCATTGAAGGGACGTACACAAAGCCCGCATCCTCTGCTCCAAATAGTTCTGAACACGTTGGACTGTGGGAGATTTTTGGGTTGGCCGTCGTGTTGGGGACCTTGGTTGGTTTGTTTTTAGGGTCGCGACGTCGTCTCAATGGCAGTGTGATTGGTATGCTGCTTTCGTTTGTTGTCGCATTTCCTACCGCCCTATGGTTAGGTCTCCTCGCGGGAGCCGCGTCCTCTATCCTCATCAGTCTGTTCAATAATATCGGAGTTCCGTCGACTCGAGACACATTTAGGTATGATTCCCGCTTGGGAGGGCCAGGACACTCTTGGCCGCTAGGTGGATCGGGAAGGTTCGAGGGCGGAGGCTTTGGTGGTGGAGGCGGCGGCAGCTTCGGCGGTGGCGGCGCCTCGGGAAGGTGGTAAGGCAGAATGACGTTTTCCGACCAGGATCATGAGCGCATCCACCAGGCTGTAACCGATGCTGAACGTCACACGCGTGGGGAGATCGTGCCCATGGTCATCGACCGATCGGCGTTGTACCGGGAGACGCGATACCGCGCAGGAATTGGATTCGCCTTTTTTATTCTTACCTTGTTGCTGACCATGGAACTCGAATGGATGCCGTGGGGATGGCACGCATTGAATGCCGGCTGGATGTTGTTAACCGTGGTGGTGGCCTATTGTACGGGATATTGGCTCGGCACAGGGCGCGCGGTCATTCGACTGCTCACTTCCCACGAACGTATGGACTACAAGGTCAAGCTCCGTGCCCACCAGGCATTTTTGGAACACGGGCTTCATCGAACGGAACTCGGGACCGGAGTCCTGATTCTCATTTCATTGCTCGAACACCGGATTGAGATCCTGACAGACAGCCCTATCCTTGACCGGGTTCCCCGTGAAACCTGGAACAACATGGTGTCACTGATTCAAGGAGGTTTTCAGAAAGGGAATCCCGTGGAATCTTTGTGCCAGGCCGTTGCTCTCTGTGGTAAGGTGTTAGGCGAATATTTCCCGTCAGGTCCCGCAGGACCGAATCCCAACGAACTGCCGAACAAACTCATTTCCGATTAAAGACATTATGGGGGACACTGGACGAGCCGATTATCGATCAACCGGACTTTTCCTATCCTGATGGCCCCTAACACCACCACCGTCCCCTGCAACTGTGTGAGGGGTTCCAAGGTGTCGGCATCACAAATAGCCAGATACTCCACGTGCACATCGGGGTCGTTTCCTAAGATCTTTTGCATCCTGGCTTGAATGGTCTGAACCTTGCGTTCCCCGTCTTTGATAGCATCTTCCCCTTGGCGTAACGCCCGCGATAAGAGCCCGGCTTTCATTCGTTGATTGGCCGGGAGATATCGATTCCGGGAACTGACCGCTAACCCATCGGATTCCCGTATCGTCGGACAGCGCAACAGCCGCATATCCAAATTGAGATCCCGAATTAACTGGTTCACGACCAGAAATTGTTGATAGTCCTTTTGTCCGAAATAGGCCACGTGCGGACGGACCATACAGAATAACTTCGTCACCACCGTCGTCACCCCTTGAAAATGTGAAGGCCGTGCTTCCCCCTCCCATAGTTGCGTGAGCCGATTCACGCTGACGGTCGTTTGAAAATCTGAGGGATACAATTCATTCGGGGGCGGAGCAAAGAGCAGATCGACGCCCGCCTCTCGGCACAGTCGTCGGTCGGCGTCAAAGCTTCGGGGATACTGACCTAAATCTTCGGCCGGACCAAACTGGAGGGGATTTACAAAGACACTGACGACCACTGTCCCGCATTGTGTACGCGCCCGGCGAATTAACGAGAGATGCCCGGCATGCAAGGCGCCCATTGTGGGCACAAACCCGATGCGGGCGTCCAACGGCTCCTGCTTTCTCCTCCAGTTGTGCAGACTTCGAATAGAATGGATGACTTGCATGGATCAGGCAGGAGGCGGAGAGCAGCCCAGTCGGGAGCCATACTTCGTACCGGGGATGATATCCAGCTTTTTGACCAGGCCGGGTTCTGCAAGAGACTCCAACAACTCTTTCACCGAGCGGTGAAAGGCGGGATGATTCCAATCAGCATCGAGTTCCACCAGCGGTTCCAGCACAAACCGGCGGAGATGGAGGCGCGGATGAGGAACCGTCAATCCTTTTTCATGGATACTGTGCTGACCCACAAACAGGATGTCAAAATCCATGGTGCGCGGTCCTGAACGATGCTCCTCATTCCGTCCCAATGCTCGCTCGGTTTCTTGAAGAATGTCGAGAAGCCGATGAGGGCTGAGTGACGTTTCCAACCGCACCACACCGTTATAAAACCAGGTGGTTCCCAGAATTCCTTGAGGGTCAACCGGTTCGGATTCATAGTAAGAGGACACACCGGTGACACGAGAAAGAGGGAGAAGATGCATCAGCGCCACGGCCCGGTCGCATAATTCCTGGCGATCTCCGACATTGGAGCCAAAACCGATGAAGACGATTTCCTGATTCATTTCTCTCTTTCTCTCCTCGCTCCCACTCCCGGCCGGAAGGGGAGAGGAGCACTAAAGGAAAACCATTCTTTCATCTGCATGAATGCCCTAATTTTTCCTACCCGTAGGTATTTTATTACCCCGCCTACCAGCCGGTTTTTTGCATACGTTCCACCGCTTCGGCCAGTCGTTCTTTGGTCGTCGTTACCGTCATGCGGATGTAGCCCTCTCCAGGTTCGCCAAAGCCGTTGCCCGGTGTCGTCACAATTCCAGCCTTCTCAATGAGATGCGCCGTGAACGAAGCAGAGGTAAATCCTTTTGGAACACCGATCCAGACGTAAAAGGCCGCTGGAGGCGTATCTAATTCCAATCCCAGCTTCTTCAATCCCGGCACCAATACGTCCCGTCGCTCCTGGTAGACCTTCCGCAATCCTTCAGTGATGGAATCATCCAGTTGCAAGGCCGTGATTCCTGCTTCTTGAATCGCTTGAAACACGCCAGAATCGATATTGGTTTTGACTTTTCCCAAACCCGCGATGACTTCTTTCCGACCGACGGCGAACCCGATGCGCCAGCCGGTCATATTGTAGGTTTTGGACAAGGAGTGGAATTCTACCCCCACATCTTTGGCACCATCCGCTTCTAAGAAACTCGCCGGCCGTCTACCGTCATAATAAATTTCGGAATAGGCGGCGTCATGACAGACAATGATCTGATGCTCGCGCGCAAAGCCCACGACCTTCTCAAAAAATTCCTTACTGGCCACCACCGACGTGGGATTATTGGGGGAGTTGAGAAACATTAATTTGGCTTTTTTTGCCACGTCTTTGGGAATGGCATCCAAATCCGGCAAGAATCCATTCTGTTTAACCAGGGGCATGAAATACGACGTGCCCCCCGCGAAGCTGGTGGCGACGGGATAGACCGGATACCCGGGACTTGGCACCAACACCACATCTCCAGGGTCCAGGAAGGCGAGTGGAATATGCCCGATACCTTCCTTCGATCCAATAAGCGTCAGCACTTCTGATTTCGGATCCAGCGTCACCCCGAACCGTTGCCGGTACCACTCGGCCACCGCAGTGCGGAATGACAACATGCCATCGTACGAAGGGTATTGATGATGCTTGGGATTTCCCGCGGCACGGCGCAAGGTTTCAATAATCGGCTCGGGCGTGGGCAAATCGGGATCGCCGATACCTAAATTGATGATATCCATCCCGCGCTCTATGGCCTTGCGCTTCATGTCATCGATGGCGGCGAATAAATATGGTGGGAGCGTGCTGATCCGTTCCGCATATTGAATAGGAAACCCTGCCATGAATTCGTTCTCCTTTTCGGAAACTGATGAATAAGAATCCGCTACGGTACCAAATTTGGAACCCGTTTCGGTACCATCCGTGAAAGAATCACTTCGAAACGGGAAGTTGAAAGATCTGTAAGGGTGAGAACGTCATTGGTACCCGATGACATGGCCAATTAATCGATCGGCCAATTCATGCAGCATAGGCAGGTGAGGAAGCGATTGGGCTTGAATAATCTCTGGGGACATTCCGCCTCGTTGAACATCCTGGGGACATTCCCGGCACAAGACCCGCACGCCGGCCTCCTCCAATTCCAGATGAAACAGGAGGCCATAGATTCGATCCTTCATCCGGAACGCCTGGACGGGAAAATCGGCTGAGGTCGCCAGGTGTGTGCCCCCTGGCGGGAGGGTCATCCCTTCTCCATGCCATTGAAAAACGGGAAAGGTTCGGGGCATGGCACTAAAGACTGGATCGGTTCTTCCAATTTCGGTTAGTGACACGGGAACCATGCCAATTTCAAACTTCGGGCCGGGTGCCACCAAGGCCCCTAACGCTTTGGCAAGGAGCTGTGCCCCGAAACAAATGCCCAGGACCGGAATACCACACGCCAGAACTGTTTTCACAAAGTGGAGTTCGGCCTCGATCCAGGAATCCGCATCATTGACCGACATAGGCCCCCCCATGATGAGGAGAAAATTCCCGGGATCCAAGGGTAAACCATCAGCAGGCACCAAAAAACTCCTTACGGCATATCCACGAGTTTCCAGGGCGCGTCGAAAAACTCCAGGACCTTCAAACGGGAC
Organism: Nitrospirales bacterium; assembly: GCA_009377845.1. GTDB lineage: Bacteria > Nitrospirota > Nitrospiria > Nitrospirales > UBA8639 > Nitrospira_E. The sequence goes on from WHTE01000048.1 coordinate 5,568, forward strand.
ATGCTGGAGACAGAGGGCAACCTTCATGAAGTGGCCTTTGACTCGCCAAAAGATCGGTTCAGGTCACAGAACGAATCAATGAAATGAGCGACACAGAGCCTCTCTGAAATTCACAACCGGGGAAGGGTGGAACGGGTATGGCGAGAAAAGTAGACAGGGCTGGAGAACATGGAGAATGATTATAAGTGTCCGTTCATGGCATAGCCATTCGCGAATATCGATTGATGACCATTTTTCTTATTCAGGCATTCCACCAAATGCCAGAACCGCAAAGGATTCACTTTCTTTTTACTGACCACCAACAGACAAGTGCCTTCCAAGACGGTATGTAACGCCAGATCGGTTCTGAATCCGATATGTTTACACAAAGGGGAAATCCATTTTTCCACCGCCGCGATTACCTTATTTCCATTGCTAAAGTGATTGAGCATAATAATCCGGCCACCGGGTTTACACACCCGAATCATTTCATCCACCACGGTTCGATAATCGGGGACCGCAGTGACGACATAGGCCGCCATCACAATATCAAAATGATTATCCGGGAGATTCATGTTACCCGCATCCATTCTCTGAAGGGTCACATGCTTTAACCGGTGCTCCTGCACCCGGCGTCGAGCGTGTTCCAGCATGCCATCTGAAAGGTCGATACCCAGCACTTCACAACAGGAAGGGTAGAGAGGCAAAGCTTCTCCCGTGCCCACCCCGACTTCTAGGATCCGATGACCAGGCTCAATGGGAAGGCCTCGCACCGCCGACTCCCGTGATTGCTGAAATACCTTGCCAAACGTATGGTCATAGACGGATGCATACGCACTGTAAACCCGCTCTACTTTCTTAAGATCCATTGTTCCTCCATGGTGGTGCCTTTCGCATTCCACACCCCTTCGAGGGAGATTGACTTTCGACATACTTACTGTTGAATAGGGAATTGGTTGCCTGAGGCGGGAACCCCAAATATTGGTGCCGTAGGGGGACGGCCCACCTAATTTATTTAACGAGGGGATAATCTACCGGAGTAGAAGAAGGGAGTCAACAAAAAATCCCTGTATTTAATTATACAACTACAAATATAAAATTCTTTATTTATACAGTCTCATAACCTTGATCTGCGGCATTATACTCATGAAATCTTTCTTAGGGACTACGCTCATAACTCAGGGATTGCAAACCCTCAGAGTGTCCTCTACAATTCCGTGATTCATTCTGAGTAATGGCTGGAAAGTCCTAAGGAGGATGCTCATGGTTCCACTCCTGTGTTCGTTCATTCGTCTCCCACTTTCGATCTGTGCCATAACCGTTATCGGGATGGGTGCCTATCCCTCGGTCTCCTCGGCCATCGACTTGTCCATGACCATGGAACAAGCCAAGGAAGCTCTGGCGACCGGTCGCCAAACCATGGAACAAGCCGCGTCGGTAGAGGATATTGCTGCAGTGATGAAAGCCTCGGAGCGTGTGATTCGAGTAGGCGCTGACCCCGAAGTGGATCCATGTGGTGCACATGCCATTTTACGGACCAGGCGCTATTGGATGGAATACTTTGGCCGTCGCGAAGCGGCGGAATCCAAACGGCAAAAGCAAGAAATTCGTATGCCAGAGACCAAAATTCAAGAAATTCTGGATATGCCCTATCTCGAGGTAGAAATCCGGTTATGTGGAGAGGATGAGTTTTTTGCTGAAGGGGCGGAAGTTGCTCTTCAACAAGATTCTGCCACGATTCGCCCTGTCGATATCGGCCCAGCGGAGCGCGGCCGAAAAAATGCCGGGCCCACACCCAGTTTTCGGTCCCGTTTTACCGCACGATTCGCCTATGCCGACTTTGATCCACAAACGCCGGGAACTCTCGCGGTGTTCTTTCCTGATGGAAACCTGGTCAATATACCCGCCGACCTCTCCAAAATTCATTAGCCCCATCTCCCGAGAACCGCGTTAACGGAATCCCCACAGCCAATCGCTCCGTCTCACCGACGGTCAAGACTGCGACGTGCATTTCTTAACCTTTTTCCTTTAGCTCCATGATCCTCTATTGAGGCAATAATTCTCAGACTTCCGTTTGTTCCACGATTCCCTCGACCTCTCGTAGTGTATAGAGGTGATGATAGAGTCCTGCCCTGGCGAGTAATTCTTCGTGTTGGCCTTCCTCCACAATTGTGCCTTTATGCAGGACAAGAATTCGATTTGCACGCTGAATGGAAGAAAACCGGTGTGCAATCATCAATGTGGTACGTCCCTTCATGAGTTCTGTCAACGCTGACTGCACCAGAGATTCTGAATGGCTATCTAATGCCGATGTGGCCTCATCCAGGATCAAGATTCTCGGGTCTTTGAGCAGTGCCCTGGCAATCGCAATGCGCTGTCGCTGTCCTCCAGACAAATTGACACCCTTTTCACCAAGAACCGTGTCATATCCATCGGGAAGAGATTGAATAAATTCGTGCGCATTGGCCCGGCAACTGGCCTCAATCATGTCCGGTTCCGAGGCTTCTGCCCGTCCGTACCGGATATTGTCAGCGATGGTTCCCCCGAACAGCAGCGTTTCCTGAGGCACGAGAGCAAGCTGTCGATACAGACTATCCACTTGAATGGATTTGAGATCATGCCCGTCGATAAGAACCCGGCCTGCGGTTGGATCATAAAAGCGGTGAAGCAAATTCACAATCGTGGTTTTCCCGGCTCCGGTGGGTCCCACCAGCGCCACACATTCCCCGCCCTGTATCGAAAATGACACCGAATCCAACACGGGAGGGCGGCCCTCATAGGCAAATCGCACATGATCGAATTGCACCTGCCCTTGAATGGGTGTTAAGGCCTTCGCCATCGGACTATCCTGAATTTCCAGTGGCGTATCCAGGAGTTCAAACACCCGGGTCATCGCGCCTTGTACTTCTTTCACCTGAGAAAACATCCTGGCCGCTGATCCAAACGGGCCAATTAAAATCCCCGCAAACAGCACAAACGCAAACAATTCCCCAGGTGACAACTGCCCTTCAATGACTTGTTTGCCCCCATACCACAAAACGCCGATCGCCATCACAAACGTACAGAAGGTGATCACGGGAACAAAAACCGCCAGAACCGCCGTCCGTCTCATTGTGGTCGCTAATAAGGCCTCCACGGCGGAACGAAACCGTGATTCTTCTCTTTTGCCCTGGACAAACGACTTGACCACCCGAATGCCTGACACCACTTCTTCAATCAACGTGGTCACGTGGGCCGTTTGATCCTGAATTTGCATGGATAAGACTTTCAACCGTTTTCCAAACGTCCGGGCGACGATCGCCAGCAAAGGCAAAAGGATCAGGATCAACAAACACAACCGCCAATTCATCACCAAAAGAAATCCCACCCCCCCAATGATGGTCACCAAATGTTTCAGGGCATCCATCGGCGTCTCAGTCAACAAATTTTGAATAACACCGACATCGTTCATCAATCGGGAAATCAACTCTCCTGTCCGCCGTTTGGCGAAAAAACTCAGGGACAACCGATGGAGATGTGAAAAGACGTGGGTGCGAAAATCCGCCATCACATGTTGGGACGCGAGGGCGGTCAAATAACTGTGGCCCATCGATAACACTCCCTGTCCGATGACCAACCCGACGAACACCAAAACCATGCTCGTCAATTGCGGCAAATCGCGTTGAACAGTAATGAGATCCCACAAGGAGCCGCCCAGCCGGATTAAGAACAGATTGCACGCAGCGACCCCCATCACCAATACCCCTGCGCCGCCCATGATCATCAGATAGGGCCGAAGAAAGGGAATAAAACGAGACAGGTACTTCATAGGGGCATTACACAAACAATAAAAAAATCGCCAAGGGGAAGAACTCGACGTGAGAAAAGACACAATCAGCGGAGGGAGCAAATGGGCGAGAGCAAAGCCGTATCGGCCGTTATTCGAGTTGAATAACCGATTCGATCTGATTTTTGTTTAACGCCACAAACTCAGAATGTTCAGTATCATTGATCAGCACATCCGTTAAATTGATAAACAGGACAGACTCATCATTTAAGACATCTGAAATTCGATTTCGCATGGGCGGGATCAAGAGGTCTCCAACATAGGACGCCAGGGAGGAACGTACCCGAATGCGAGTTTTTTTCCCCTGGGTCATGTTCAACCCCCTGACCACTCCGGCCTATTGAAATTAATTGCGACGTTTGGCAAATTTCATTCGGCGACGGAGTTTTTTATGTTTATGCTTGCGCATCTTCTTCCTCCGCTTTTTGACAACACTCGACATAAAAGTACATTCCTGGGTTAATTCGGTTCTGCACTCCGGGGCCCGGAGGATACATCTCCACGCTTTTGACGAACAAGCCCCGCAGTGCCGGCGGATTTCCTATCACAGGGTCAAGAAAGGTGTCAAGGAAACCATGGGCATCATACCTGTTCCTTCACACAATAATCATCTACTTTCTGTAAATTCCCTTGACCCTCTCACGTTACCTTCTCCATTATAGAACTGCATGATTCCTTTTCGATCCTGGAGCAGACACTTTTGGGCGTTTCTGATGACCATGTTGGTCCTCGTTTTAATATTAATAGCGGGACCAGGATGTTCAAAAAAAACTCCAAAATACCCTGAGGATCACGCCCGATTCCAACGGGTGGTCCAAGCCATCAAAACACTGGAAACCGCCTATGTCAATAAAGATGCCTCGATCTTCCACGACTTACTCCTTCCCCTGGAAAAGCTGGATCTATTAGAGGCCGAAGTCAAGAAAGACTTTGCCACATTTTCCGCCATTCACCTGGACCTGACCATCGATCGAATCGGCATTGATGGAGACCGCATTTCGGCCTTTGTCTCTTGGCAAGGCGACTGGCAACGCACCTCCCAGGAACCATTCACTCAAGCTAGAGGTCACGGGGTCCTGTTGTGGAGTGGAAATCAAGTGATCCTGCTCCGCGGGACCGAAGGAGACCTGCCGTTTGGCATGACGAATCGTCCCAGCTTTTCCTCTTAATTTTCGATTATTTTTCGCTGTTCAACCCATTGTCATTTTCATGGCTTCTTCCGCCAAATCACACAATTCCCTTCAAGTGCTTCCCACCGATTTCCTGATTTTGGGCGCAGGGGTGGCTGGCCTTCGAGCGGCAATTGAACTGAGCCAACATGGACGAGTCATCATGGTGGCCAAGGGTGGTCCTCAAGATAATAATTCCTTTTACGCACAAGGCGGCGTGGCCGTCGCACTGAGCGAAGAAGATGACGTCGTTCTTCATTTCGCGGATACCCTGAAAGCCGGCCATCAACTCTGTTCCCGCCCCGCCACAAAAGTACTCGTTGAAGAAGGCCCCTCACGTATTCATGAATTGATCGAATGGGGAGCTAAATTCGACACGGTGGATGGCAAACTGGCGTTCACCAGGGAGGGAGCCCATAGTCGACACCGCGTATTACGGGCCGGAGGGGATGCCACAGGCAGTGAAATGGTTCGCGCCTTAAGCGTCAAAGCCCAGAGCCTAAAAAATCTGACGTGGATGGGAAATCATTTTGCGGTAGAGTTGTGTATTCAAGACAGACGATGTTGGGGAGCGTCGATTCTTGATGAACTGAACGGAACCCTCAAAGTCATCAAGGCCTCGGCCACCATTTTGGTCACCGGAGGAGCCGGGCAGGTCTATGCCAGAACCACGAATCCTCCCAATGCGACCGGAGATGGTATCGCCATGGCTTTTCGTGCCGGGGCCGTCCTGGAAGACATGGAATTCGTCCAATTTCATCCGACAGCCCTCTATCTTCCCTCAAGTCCCCCCTTTCTACTCTCCGAAGCCTTACGCGGAGAAGGGGGAATCTTGCGCAATAATCGCTGCGAACGATTCATGAAACTCTATCATCGGAACCAGGAGCTCGCACCCAGGGATATCGTTTCCCGGGCTATCTGGACGGAAATGCAACGAACCAAAGCCCGCCATGTGTATTTGGATGTTACCCATTTGGGAGCAACATTTTTGAAAGAACGGTTTCCCACCATCTACTCAACCTGTTTGCGATACGATATTGACATAACCGAGGAATGGATTCCCGTCTCCCCCAGCGTTCATTATTTTATGGGAGGGGTCAAAACCGATCTGCACGGGGCATCTAATCTCCCGGGACTCTTTGCCGCAGGAGAAGTGGCGTGTTCCGGAGTTCACGGAGCAAATCGGCTGGCAAGTAATTCTCTGCTGGAAGGGTTGGTGTTTGGATATCGCGCAGCCCAAGCAGCTTCCAGATTTTTGACCACGGATTTTTCCCCAAACTTTGCGGAAGACACCCTTCCCCGAAAATCCAACAGCCGTGCAATGCCCACCCAAGATGTGGAAAAAATCCGAAATTCCTTACGGCGCTTGATGTGGTCTAAAGTCGGATTGGTACGAACGGGGAATTCTTTACAGAAAGCCGTAGATCAGATTCAACAGTGGTCTCAAAAGCTGTCGGCAGCACCGTTCAACCGGCCAGGATTAGAAACCCGGAATATGGTCCAGGTTGGGCAATGCATTGCAGAAGCCGCGCTTTGGCGAGCCAATAGTGTGGGAGCCCATTACCGTGAAGATTTTCCCTTCTACAAAGGATTGAAATGGAAACTTCATAGCCGATGTCAACAGGAAGTACCGGCCAAATCCGGTGCCAGCATCCCGAAGAAAACAAGAAAAACCGCTCGGAGTTGAATCAGCCTGAAGTTTAAGGAACCGTAAGGCAAGGACCCAAAAATCGTTCCAAATTTCCCTGAAAAGCTCTCCAAAGTTCCATCGTCATTGGCCCACACTTTCCTTGGCCAATAGGATGCTCTCCAATCTGGGAGACCGCCATGACTTCCAAACCCGTGTTCGTCATAAAACACTCATCCGCTTGAAGCACATCCTCAGCCGCATATGCCCCTTCTTCCACTCCAATTCCTAAATCCCTGGCTAATTCGATGACCACTTCCCGAGTGATCCCCTCCAGGATACCGCAAGCCACCGAAGGGGTATGCAATCGCTGATTGGCCACAAAAAAGACATTGCTCGTCGTACATTCCGTCACGTGACCATCCATATTCAGCATCAGGGCATCGTAGGCTCCGGCCTGAATCGCTTCCTGCTTGGCCAGGATGTTGTTGAGAAAACTCAGCGACTTGATTTGAGGAGATTGGGCAGACTGTGGGTTCCGTCGAACTGAGACGAGCTGCAATCGAACCCCCTGCTCTCGCATGCGAGCGGGATAGGGCACGAAAGCCTTCGCCATCACCACGACCGTTGGGCGGGCACAGAGACCGGGATCAATCCCGAGTTCTCCTTCTCCTCGAGAAATCGTCAAGCGGAGACCTGCATCCTCAAGTCCATTTCGACCCAGTATTTCGATGATAATGGACACCCAGGCGTCATCCTTGACCGGAAGAGTCAGGCCGATCAAATCACAGGATCGTCGAAGTCGCGCCAGGTGCCGTTCCAATAAAAAAATCCGTCCCTGGTAGGTGCGCAGGGTTTCATAGACACCGTCCCCGTATAAAAACCCATGGTCAAAGACCGAAATCCGGGCATGCTCTTTTTCAACAAAGCGATCGTTCAAAAATATCCACATCCCATGCCCTATCATGAGTTGTTCCCTTTCAGGACCTGAAAAAAGGCCTCCGCTTTATGAAGCGTTTCCTCATATTCCCTGCCCGGATCGGAGTCGGCCACAATCCCCGCACCAACTTGGAGGTACCCCTGCTCCACCGTCAACAATAGCGTTCGAATGGCAATATTCAAATCCAGATTCCCGTTCCATCCAATAAACCCGATCGACCCCGTATAGATTCCCCTGCGAACCGGCTCGAGTTGCTCAATGAGTTCCATGCAATGGACTTTAGGCACTCCGGTAATCGTGCCTCCAGGAAACGTTGCACGAATGAGGTCAAAGCCGTTGCATATGTCACGCAATCGACCGGAGACATGGGATACCAAATGCATCACATGTGAATATCGTTCCACCGTCATCAACTCATTGACCCGAACGGACCCAAAGTCGCACACCCGCCCCAGATCATTGCGGGCCAAATCGACTAACATGAGATGCTCCGCCCGTTCCTTGGGACAGGACAGCAGATCTTCCGCCAACCGTCGATCACGCCGGGGTTCTGTTCCTCGAGGTCGGGTACCTGCGATGGGGCGCATATCCGCATACCCGTCGGAAAGCCTGATTAATCGTTCCGGCGAATTACAGACAATGACATGCGACTCCAACACGATAAAGGCCGAATGTGGAGAGGGATTCACTATGCGCAACTGGCGATATAGGAAGGCTCCGGCTTCAGCTTGGCTTGGAAAGCATTGAGTCACCCCCTCCACCCGGAATCGATGTGAGAGATTAGCCTGGTAGATATCCCCTGCGGCGATGAAGTGCTGACACTCCCGCACGCGATCCATATATTCCGAGGAAGATTGCTCCCCCTCTATACGAAGTGAATACATGTCAACGTGCATTTTCTTTTGAACGGCATCCGCAATCATCACTTTGGCTTTCAGGTCAGACAGGCGCGCCTGTCCTTCACGATACAGGTGATCCCGGTTTTCACTCGCTAATCGTTCTGGCGAAGGCGCAAAAATCAGCCAGGCACCTGGCGCATGATGATCCACTGCCACAAAGACCTCAACGAACAAAAAATACAGATCGGGAAAATGCAGATCATCTCGCGCGAGTTCCGGCAAGACCTCAAACGTCCGGGCAAGGTCATAACTGCAACAGCCGATCGCACCTCCCTGGAATGGAGGGAGATGAGGCCGCGACTCCGTGGGCTGGCCGACGAAGGTACTCTGAAATAGCGCAAAAGGATCTCCGGTTTGCTTTGCCTGTTTATCCGAGGATAATGATTCATACATGTGACCCTTCCCTCTCACCACGCGATAGGGGTCACAACCCATATAAGAAAAACGGCGCGAGACACCTCCCTGCATGGCATCATGCTCGATAAAAAATGAATGGGGAGAATAGCCGGTCACCCGGCCATAAAGATCGAAGGGGTCATCAAAGGCAATGGAACAATGCTGAATGAGGGGAAAACCTGGAGTCAAATGAAGCGAGGAAAGCGGTCCTCGTTCAGTATGCACGGTAAAGGCCGACAACGGTTATGGGCTACTTGATGAAGGGGATTCCAAAGCCCGTATCGCTTCTTCGGGAGACAACAACCCTTTTTGCACAAGGCCTTCGAGCAGATCTTTGACAGCCTTCTCAGACGAGCGCCGGATCCCGCGAACCCGAACACCGGGAGGGAAAAACCGAAGAAAATCAGGATTGGTCACCCGGATCGTCACCGGCTCGCTCTCTCCAAAGGGAGGGAGTTCTTTCCCTGTACTCGGAATCTTGAAGAAAGGCTTCCCGTCTCCGGTCATTCCATCAGATCCCTCGATTCCGACACGGTGGGAAATCTCTTTTCCGGAAATTTCCCTTACGGAATCAACCACCAGGATCAAAGAATCCGCAATCAATGGATCGCCGGTTTGGTTTTTGACCCTAACCACATATTCCACTTCACTGACCGAGGTTAATAAATCGTCTCCAGAAAAGGGATCGAGATGTTTATATTGAACGACAGGCACCACGCCACCCGTTAAATCCGGCAAATCATCCACCGATGGATTAGCCAAAGCGGGATTCACACTCGCTGCAATTGCCATTGCCAGGAACGACGCGACACGTTTCATCATGATTTTGGTCCAGTGATGAAAATGGGAATGAAACGGCTAAGAGCCTTCCTTCTGTTCCAGATTCGATGCGACTACTTTAGCATACAAATAGTGAAAAATGGGACCTTTCTTGCTTGACAAGATTTAGGATATTTTGTTTGAATGCAGTCCCTTCCAACGACTCGCCTTGCCGGTTAAAAAAATGGCACCTTCTCAGGATCCACTGTTTGCGGGGCTGGGACAGGCAATGCGGGTGGGGACGGACCTGCTTGCCGCCCTTATCGTCGGTGGATTCCTAGGTTGGTTAATTGATTCGTATGTGTTAGATACCACACCATGGGGTGTGTCGGTTGGACTGGTGTTGGGATTGATCGCTGGAATACGCAATGCCTACCGGGCGGCCCAGCGCTGGGGAAAATAGTCGCTAGACACAAGGTTCAGTTTTGGAAGATCCGTTACATCCCTTCGAGCTTCATAACTTTCTCCCACTCTCCATTTTCGGTCTTGACATTTCTGTCAATAAGGCCGTCTTGATGATGTGGGTCGTGGTGGGTCTCGTCTCCTTCTTGTTGTTGAAGGCGGGCACCGCCAGGGCACTGGTGCCATCTAAACTCCAAAGCCTCGCGGAACTGCTGGTCGATTTTATTCGCGGGATCATCCACGACACCATGGGGGCCTCTGGTATGCGGTATTTCCCCCTGATCACGACCCTCTTTTTGTTTATTTTATTTTCAAACCTGGTCGGCCTTGTGCCTGGATCGTTTACGGTCACCAGTCAATTATCGTCACTGGGGTATTCGCCGTTGCGGTATATGCTCTCAGCCTGATCGTAGGATTCAAGCTGCATGGAGCCAAATTCCTGGGTATACTAGTTCCTCCTGGCACACCAGGGTGGCTGCTGCCCTTGATGATTCCCATCGAATTGATCAGTCAATTAGCCAGACCGATCTCTCTGGCCGTCCGCTTGTTCGCCAATATGACCGCCGGGCATGTGATTCTTGGTGTCTTGTTCGGGCTGACCATTGCCGGCGGCCTCTTGTTAGGTTGGCTGCCTTTTTCGTTTACCATCGCGTTGTATGGCTTAGAAGTCGGTATCGCCTTTATTCAGGCCTATATTTTTACGGTATTAACCTGCGTCTATATCGGAGATGCGATGCATTTGCACTAATCAAGCTCGAACGAAACGATACGAGTGAGTTTTCACAATTAGTCCCTTTTAAACCGGGAGGACAAGACTACAATGGATTCTGCAGCAGCAGCACTTTTGGGAATGGGTCTAGCGGCCGCGGGGTTTGCGGGTGCTGGGATCGGCATCGGGTATATTTTCGGAAAAATGATCGAGGCGGTTGCCCGTCAACCAGAGGCAGAAGGCAGGGTCGGCAAGTACATGTGGATCGGGTTTGCATTGGTCGAAGCGATCGCGCTCTATGGATTGGTCATCGCCTTTATCATCATGGGCAAAGGATAAAGGGCTCCTGACTTATGCCACAATTTGACTCACATTTCTTTTCGTCGCTGATTTTTTGGGAACTCCTGTCGTTTGGAATCCTGCTCTGGGTGCTCTATAAATTCGCCTTACCCCCGATTCTTGAAACGTTGGAAACCCGCGAACGAAAAATCAGGGAAAGCCTCGACCAGGCCGAACAGAACCGGGCCGCAGCAGAGCAAAAGCTCAAGGCATACGAAGCCAAACTGCAGGTGGCCGCCAAGGAAGTGGAAACCATTCTGTCAGAGGCAAAACAAAAAGCCCAACGATTGCTTGACGAAAATGAGCAACGGCTTCGTGCTGAATCCCAGCGGATTAAAGAGGAAACGACGCAGGATATCGAGCGGGAGCGGCGCAAGGCGATTCAGGATATCAAGAACCAAACCGCGGACTTAGCAATCTTGGTCGCGGAGAAGGTGATTGGTCGAAGCTTATCGAATGACGACCAGCACCGGTTTGCGCAAGAGGCTCTCGCTGCAGTCGCCGCCCAATCAAAAAACTAATCCGTTTCAAGTCCCAAGGGAGTAGCCACAAGAACGGGTCCCCTCCTCTACCGGGATTGTTTGACTCCCAGACTCAGCGCACAAAACAAAAGAGGGAAGGATCGCTTCCCTCTTTTGTTATTTTCCCGCCTTAAAGAATAAAGAATTCAGGGAAAACCATTTCGTCCAGCAAGACCGCACGGAATCGTAAGGAGTAAGGCGTCAGGAGAGGAGAGGAAAGATTCGCGTTCGGCTTTTTTTCTCCTCACATTTCACGTTTTACTGAATTTGGGAACACCGCTGGCCTGCCTGCCGAGCCTACTCCGCCGAAGTAGCTTCGGCTACGAAGGCCGGGAGCTCGGCGAAGGCACGGCTGATCTTTCGACAAGACACAGGGTGGACTTTTTTTAATGTTCCCTTGAGGGAAGATTCCCTCCTCCGGCCCGATACCCTTCCAGGTCAAGTGTTACCGTCTGAAATCCAAGCTTTTTGAACTCCTCCACCAGACGGGATCTTCCGGGTTCTTCCGTGAGAATCGCCATTTGAGGTGGTTCAATCTCAATTCTCGCTAAATCGCCATGAAGGCGAACCCGCACCTGCGTCAACCCTTGAGCAACCAAAAACGCCTCAGCCTGCTCCACCCGGGAAAGATAGGTTTTCGTGATGGGAAGCCCACGGGCAATTCGTGAAGACAAACAGGCTGCGGCAGGTTTATTCCAATTGGCCAACCCCAAACCCTTCGCCAATTCGCGGATATCGGCCTTATTAAGCCCCGCTTCGACTAAAGGACTCCGCACGCCCAGTTGTCGAGCCGCATTGATGCCAGGGCGATCTTCCCCCAAGTCATCCACATTGGTGCCGTCTACGATTGTGTGAAATCCCACGGCATCCCGAAGACCGGAAAGCAACCGGTATAAATCCGTTTTACAATGGAAACAACGGGTCGCATCATTCTGGACAAATGCCTCGATTTGCAACTGGTTCGTTTCTACCAATTGCAGGGGTACCCCGATGGCTGCACTTAATCTTTTGACCTCTTCCACCTCCAGAGCAGGAAAGGTCGGCGAGATCGCCGTCACAGCCTTGGCCCTGGATCCGAGAACGTCAAAGCCCACCTTCAACACGAGTGTACTGTCGACCCCACCTGAAAACGCGACCACGACCGAACCCATATGTCGAAAGAGATCTTGCAACGCTTCATATTTCCCCTGCAGGGTTGATTCAAGGCTGAGCATAGAGAGGGAGATTCCTTTTCTTGTTCGTGGTGGTCCGATTCAAGACTTCAGAAGCAGATCGACCTAATTGGCCACAGGCCCCCAACACATCGTCTCCCCGGCTTTTTCGGAGAAAGACATCCAGCCCTTTATTTCTGACAATGCGCTGAAACGTCTCAATAACATCCGGTGCGGGCCGCCGAAACATAGAGCCTGGAAATTCATTAAACGGAATCAAATTCACCTTACACCGAATCCCATATAATACGCTTACCAAACGCCTTGCATCGTCGAGCGAGTCATTGACACCCGCTAACAACACATATTCAAACGTCAGGGGACGCTCGCTGAATTGGGTATAGTGACGACAGGCTTCGAGTAATCCCGATAAATCATAGCGCCCATTCACCGCAGGCATTAGACGTGCCCGCTGCTCATTGGTGGTAGCATTCAAGGAAATGGCCAGATTCACCCCTAATCGTCGAACATCCGGAAATCGCGGAATCCACCCAGCCGTCGACACCGTGATCCGTCGAGGAGAGAAACCCAACCCCCACTCAATATTGGTGAGACGTTGGATGGCTTCGGCAAGCGGTTCAAAATTGACCAACGGCTCCCCCATCCCCATGAACACCAGAGAAGTCAGATGTTCCCCTTCAGGAAGATAGGCTTGGGCATTCAACACCTGCCCGACAATTTCATGGGCGCGTAAACTCCGCTTCAGTCCCATCTCGGCAGTCAAACAAAAACCACAATCCAGCGTGCAGCCGACTTGTGACGACAGACACAATGTACGTCGGCGTCCCTCCGGGATCAAAACCGTTTCCACAGCCAGGCCATCCTCCAAATTCCACACAAACTTGACAGTGCCATCACTGGCTACCGCTGGAGAAGGAGATACCATGCGGTGAATCGTCGCGACGTCTTGCAACCTGGCCCGGTCGGCCTTTGACAAATTGGTCATGGTCTCAATGTCCAACACACGATGTTGGTAAAGCCATCGAAGAATCTGGTTGGTCCGATATCGTGGCCAGCCAAGTTCCTGAACGAGAGATCTCATTTCATCCGCGTTGAGCGCGATCAAATTCAGAAGAGGCGTCGTTTGTGCCATAGCGTCCTAAGAAAAAATATCAAATAATTTGTCAATCATAGCATCCAGAGCAACCCGAAGCCCCAAGCCATCCAACAAAGTTGTTTCAAGAGATCCTCAAATATATGCTTTTTACACTAGGTATTACACACAACAACTTGTTGTCCTCTCTTTCAGGCCATACGTCAAATGTCAGCTGTTCCTTACCATATCAACATCCTGTAAATCCTCTTCAAAAATCCATCTCTCCATTTTTTAGCCAAGATTGCTGAAAATTTTGCAAATCTCATCACAATCAAAATGCCCAGCGCAAACAATTTTACCTGGTTAAATTACCTAATAATCAGACATAATTATTCCATTTCAGAAATAATGCCATACCAAATGTTGGCTAAATATTCGTAATACCCACCATGTTTAGGCTTTCATTTTCTAAAATCGATAATTCCATAATTGCTTCTTAACAAACAGCCCATTGGTTTTTAATTCACCAATCATTATTTGCATATTTGTTTTAAGGCAGACTTAAAAAATAAAAGTTTAAAGCTTGCTTGTTGACTTTGCTTTAAAACATGAATATACTAATGCTCAACATATGGTGGAGCCTGCGCAATGGAGGATCAAAATGACGAGCTTAAAGACATTAGTGATGGGCTGGAACAGCGCATCAGTGTCTATGAGCGCAAACTCAAGGACCTCCAAAAAAAACGGGAGCTTTTAGGTGAAGAAATTGCGACGGTTGAGAAATACCTGGAACTGGCAAAAACCCTTTATCGGGTCGAAGCGGACAAAGCGAAGCTGGCGAGTCTCTCCAGTCAGATCTTCTCGGGTGAGGAGGGGAACCTGTCCTCAGCCGATGTTGATGTCGCGTCTAAGTCGAGGGAAATTCTTCTAGGCCGGAGCAAGTACGTCGGAATGAGTGTACCGGATGCGGTTTACATGGTTCTCCAAGAAATCGGTCGCCCATTACACGCCAAAGAAATCTTTCAACGTCTCAAAGAAGGCGGGATGCCCATCAGGGGAAAAACCCCGGTGACCTCTGTCGCCACATCCTTAAAACGAGACCCTCGTTTCCGCAAAGTAGGGCCCAATACGTTCGAAGTCAGTCACGAGAAGTCTTTTACCAAAGCCGTCTGACACACAATGACGGATATTTACTGTATGATCTGAAAGGGGGTGAGTGAATTGGCAGCAACGAAAAAGAAAGCCGCTCCAAAGAAAAAAGCCTCGGCTGCGAAACCCAAAGCCAAAGCTAAGACCAAGAAGAAGTAGCTGTAGCTCCCACCTGCACTGCCACCGGGAGTGGGGCCACCCGCTCCCGGTGTGTTTTTCCCCGCCAATCCGTCAAGATTTCGCATAACACCATCATAAATAGGTTTCACCGTGCGCT
>WHTE01000049.1:0-457 GCA_009377845.1 Nitrospirales bacterium
TCCTTTTACGGCACGGGGCGGTGAAAGATACCGTGATTGTAGGCATTCCCCATCAAAAATTAGGGGAAGCGGTAAAGGCTTATGTGGTACTCAAGGAAGGCAGGTCAGTGACTCAGGAAGCGCTACTCTCCTATTGCCGGAATTTCCTGGCCGCCTTTAAGGTGCCCACGGCCGTTGAGTTCAGATCTGAGCTCCCACGAAATATTGTGGGCAAAGTGTTGCGCCGTCAGTTGCGCGAGGAAGAAGTCAACAGAATGAATCCTGAGACCTTGAGCCCTTCCAGGGTAGAGGAGGAAGTGAGAATCGGTTCATGAAAGACGTCGTCGTTGTAGCCGGAGTGCGGATGCCAATCGGCAACTTTGGAGGAGCGCTGAAAGATATTCCCGCCCACAAACTCGGGGAACTGGTCGTGCGGGAGTTACTGACTCGGGCTCATGTTGATGCCACCCTTGTCGAG
>WHTE01000049.1:467-20840 GCA_009377845.1 Nitrospirales bacterium
GCCCAGCGACGCGTACAACATCGCGCGGGTCATCGGTCTGATGGCAGGGGTTCCAGTCCGCACTCCGGCTTATTCGGTTCAACGTAACTGTTCATCCGGTCTCCAGCCTTTCGTGAATGCCTTCCAAAATATTCAAAGTCACGATGCCAATGTTCAAGTCGTTGGGGGAGTCGAGAGCATGAGCCGCGCCCCCTTTGTGAGCCGGGACATGCGCTGGGGTAAGCGACTGAGACATACCGAATTTATCGACAGCATCTGGGAAGGGCTGACCGATGCGTTTTGCGGTCAACTCATGGGCCAGACGGCCGAGACGCTATCCTGTGAATTCGACATTAGACGGGAAGAGCAGGATGCATTTGCGGTCCTCAGTCATCAGCGAGCATTTCGCGCTCTCAGAGAGGGGAAATTTAAAGACGAGACGATGAGCGTGACAATTCCTAAAGTTGTCGCCGGCCGTGAAGTCGCCCCGACTGTCTTGACACAGGACGAGGGACCGAATGTTGCATTGACCACACAACAATTGGCGCTGTACCCCCCCATGTTCAAGGAAGGGGGAACGGTCACAGCTGGAAACAGTTGCCCGTTGAATGACGGGGCAGCCGCGGCACTCATCATGTCCGGCGAGCGGGCTGGAGAACTTGGGCTCCACCCGCTTGGACGAATTCGAGGATATGCGTTTGTTGGTGTCGAACCTGCCCGCATGGGCATCGGCCCGGTTGACGCACTGCCTTTGGCACTGAAACGAGCGGAAATGACGCTTCAAGATCTCGACTTGGTCGAAGTCAATGAGGCATTTGCAGCTCAGTACCTCGCTGTAGAACGCGCCCTTGGGCTCGATCGGGACATCGTCAATGTGAACGGAGGCGCCATTGCCCTTGGCCATCCCGTCGGCATGACCGGAACACGATTGGTCATCACCCTGCTTTATGAAATGCAGCGACGCAACGTAAACTCCGGGGCTGTGACCCTCTGCGTGGGTGGCGGCCAAGGTGCCGCAATGATTTTGGAACGGTTGTAATCAAGGGGAAAAAACGAGGAGAGTCCTACCGTGTATATTTATAAAGTAGGAGTAGTCGGAGCCGGCACGATGGGTGCGCAGATCGCTCAGGTGATCAGCTTTGCCGGCGTCCCGATCGTGATGACTGATGTCAGCGAGGCGGCCTTATTGCGAGGAAAAACCACTATACGAGGGATTTATCAATCCAGAGTCGACAAGGGCAAAATGACCTCTGAACAGCTTGAAGAAAAGATGCTGCTGGTGACCGACACTTCCAATTTTGCGGAATTAAAAGATGTCGATCTGGTCATCGAAGCCGTTCCCGAAGATCTAGAGTTGAAACAACATGTGTTCCAAGAGCTCAATGCCATATGCTCATCAGGGACAATCTTTGCCAGCAACACTTCCGCACTGTCGATTTCGGCACTAGGACGCCATTCAGGCCGGCCGGGCAACATGCTTGGTCTCCATTTCTTTAACCCGGCGTATGCCATGCCACTAGCAGAAATTATTCCAGGACTGGCGACCAACCCCCAAACCCTCGACGATGTCGTGAGCTTTACGGAGAGCATCCGGAAGACTCCAATCGTGGTCAAAGAATGCGCCGGTTTCCTCGTCAATCGACTTCTGATGCCCTATCTGAACGAAGCCATCTTGTGTCTCCAGGAAGGAACCACTTCTCCCCACATCATCGACCAGGACATGGTGGCATTTGGAATGCCTATGGGACCTTTTTCCCTGCTTGACAGCATTGGACTCGACATTTCCCTGGACGTCGCCAAAATTTTGAATACAAGCTATGGACCCCGCATGACACCGGCGCCGTTGCTGGCGCAGTTGGTAAAGCACGGACGATTGGGCAAGAAGACCGGTCGGGGATTTTACGAGTATGGTGAGGCAGACAAGGAGGAGTTGGGCACACTGATCCAAGAAATCACCAGTGAGACACACCGGCAGGAGATGGCATGGCAACCGGCAAGACTGCTGATGGCCCTCATCAATGAAGCGGTGACGGCCTTGCAAGAAGGCATCGCCTCGGCACGCGACATTGATCTGGCGATGGTAGCCGGGACTGGGTTTCCAATAGAGAAGGAAGGCCCCTTGCATTATGCCGATGAGATAGGCCTCGACCAGGTGCTGTGGTCATTGGAGGAATTGAAAGACAGCTTTGGTATGCGGTTCTGGCCTGCGCACATGCTCCGCCGGATGGTAGATGCGGGGATGACGGGACGAAAAACCGGACGTGGATTTTTCACGTATGAATAGACCTGAACTAACAGTCATGCACACAGGCTCAACAAGGGAGGGCTATCCGTTATGACCACGATTACCCATACCTGGCTCACGCAAAAAGTCGAGGAATGCGTCGCAACGATCACGATCAATTATCCTCCGGCAAATGTGCTGACACCTCAAGGACTGATGGAACTTGAATCGACCTTGGACGAACTGGCCAAAAACGAACGCGTCAAAGTGATCGTTATCACGGGGACAGGCCGATTTTTCATTGCCGGGGCGGATATCCGTGTGTTGACGGAAATTCACTCCTCGCAGGAGGGAAAAGAGATCGCCCTAACCGGCCAGGCAATTTTTCATAAAATTGAAACATTGCCCAAGCCTGTCATCGCGGCCATCAACGGTGTCTGCCTCGGCGGAGGTTTAGAATTGGCGTTGTGCTGTCATATTCGACTGGCTGCCGAGGGGATTCGACTCGGCCAACCGGAAATTAACCTTGGGATCATCCCTGGGTTCGGCGGCACTCAACGTCTGCTCCGCATTATCGGCCAATCCAAAGCCACAGAACTGATCCTCACTGGCGATTCCATCTCCGCACAGGAAGGCAGGACTCTTGGACTCGTATCCCAGGTTTTTTCTCCGGATGACTTAATGCGTCAAGCCACAGGACTTGCCCAACGGATTGCCTCGAAAGGTCAACTGGCTGTTCGATCGGCACTCAAAACCATTCAACAGGGGTCGGAACTGGGACTTCCTGAAGGATTAATGTTAGAAGCGACTTTGTTTGGAGAACTCTGCGAATCAGAGGATAAACAAGAAGGGCTGGCCGCCTTTTTAGAAAAGCGCCCTCCTCATTTTAAGGACCGGTGATGCCCACAACCAATTCATGGAAATGTCACCAATCCCAGGACACAACTTGAACATGAGAAGAGGAGCGCATGGGAAAGACAGCCAAAGTTGCACTGGGGTTATCGGGTGGAGGCTTTGGAGGGTATCTGTTCGAAATCGGCGCTCTCACCGCATTAGACGATGCGTTCGACTCGAACTTCACCACCAACGATTTTGATCACTACATCGGAGTCAGCGCAGGATCTGCGGCAGCCGCCCTCTTAGCCAATGGTGTTCGCCCTGAAGAGATCTTCTTGGCCAATCTATCCGGAGAACAGCCCTACTACTTTGAATCCCGGGATATCTTCGCACCGGCTATGGGTGAGGGCCTCAAGACATTTTGGCGGGCAGCCCAACAATTCATGCCCTTACTCAAGTTGTTTTATCGAAACCGCAAAGAAATGAGTTTGATAGATTTACTTGATAAAGCCCAGGATGCCCTCCCGAGTGGAGTGTATACATTGGAACCCTACGCTCGTTTTCTGGAAGCCACCTTTGCCGCCAAGGGCTTATGTCATTCCTTTGAAGGCTTGCGGAAGGACCTCTATATTCCCGCAATAGATTTGGAGACCGGCCAGACGGTCATTTTTGGTGATCGGCAACACCGTGATGTCCCCATTGCCCAGGCGATTTGCGCATCCTCGGCCGCCCCCATTTTTTTCTGCCCTTTTAACATTCAAGGTCGTGATTACATCGATGGTGGAGTGGGTTCCGTCGCATTCTTTGATAAGAAAATCTGGCAGGAAATTACTTTCATGGTCCTTATCAATCCCTCCATTCCCATTCAACCGGATCAACCAGGTAGGGATATAAGAACATCTAAAAAGAGAGGGTCCCTTATCCGTGAAAAAGGATTTCTTTCGATTACAGACCAGGCATCACGAATTAACTTTAATGCAAGGTTCGTTCAAGCATTACAGTTATTCCGAAGACAACATCCCGAAAAAGCCGTTTTTGTTATTACTCCAAAACCCACCGAATCCCTTCTCTTAGAACGAAGTTTTCTGAGTTTTCGGGATCGGGTACACCTTCTCAGATGCGGCTACGAATCAGTGACCGAGACCCTTACAGCCCAGTTTAACGAGATTCATGAACTATGCCATCGAAACCATATCCCCCTTTCCCTCCAAAGGATGAAAAAACAGATAAATGACCGCCTGGAAGCCTTTTGTGATCTGGATCCTTCCCCCATTCCTTCTTACCCAAACAGCGTCTTGCCAATTGCAGGATAATGACCCCAATGCCATCGCCGAATATGGCTTCGTGCCACATTTTCTTCTTTATTCATCTTTCAAAAGCGAGTCAGGTTGATTTCACACGCGGCCAACTTTTGGATAAGGAAGGTCCAGAGAAATTGAGGGGTAATATTCGGAAGGTTTCCTCTAGGAGCCTGTCGGACTTAGGAAGAATCGGCTGCAAAAGTGTCTAAGCGGTCCATATTTCGCCGCTTTCTTGGACCATAGTCCCACTATGGGCCGGCGAAATCGTCAAAATCTGGCCTCACTCAGCCGCTTTTTCGCTCTCGATTCCCCAAGTCCGACAGGCTCCTGATGGTGATCACCACTTTTCCCACATGCACACCCCCTCGGAGATAGTGATACGCCGTCTGGGCCTCATGAAACGGGAAAATTCGATCAATCATGGGTTTCAACTTTGCCTGAGCAATTGCACGGTTCATGGCTTCAAACATATCACGGCTGCCAACGTAAATACCCTGCACCCGGAGGCTTTTAAAAAGAACCGGTAAAGGATCCACCTCTCCACCGAATCCACTGAGTACGCCGATCAGACTGACCCGTCCTCCATACCGCGCCGCGTGGAACGACTTCGCGAGGATACCAGCTCCACCAACTTCGACTACATGATCCGCGCCTCGTTTGGCTGTCAGTTCCCAGACCCGCTTCTCCCACTCCGGTATCGTGGTGTAATTGATCGTGTCATCCACACCGAATGCCCTAATACGTGTCAACTTGTCGTCATGACTGGAGATCACGATTACCCGTGCACCATGCAATTTGGCAAACTGTATAGCAAAAACGGAAACACCCCGGTGCCAAGCACGAGTACCGTCTCCCCAGCCGAAAGCCCTCCCTGAGCCACAAGCGCATGCCATGCCGTCACGGCGGCACAGGGAAGAGTGGGGCCCCCTCTTCATAGCTCAAATGCTCAGGAAGAAGTACCACCCCTCCCTCGGAGAGCACCACATATTCTGTGAGCATGCCATCAAGACGTCCGCCGAGATCTTCTTTCATCTTCTCAAGGGTAATCTCGCCACTGATCCACGTCTGCAAAAAGATTCCCATGACACGGTCACCAACTTTGAGACGGGTGATACCACTTCCCACCTCAACCACCTCCCCTGCCCCATCGGACACTGGGATTAAATGGGGACGTTGTGAATGGCCGTATTGCCCATTTACCACGATCAAGTCCCGGTAGTTGAGAGAAGTGGCATGGATACGGATGAATACTTGACCGAAACCTGGCTTAGGCTCTGGTCGCTCAACCAACCTGAGGCCCCCTGGGCCGGTATAGGACTCAATTTGGTAAGCTCTCATCCTGTCATTCCTTTATGACCTAATGAGCCTTTTCACCATACCCTCCGGTAAAACCTCTGAGGGAAAGGCTACCCCCAGAGACTATCCGGATGAACCAATCCGTTTGCCATGCCCTAGCAATACCTCTTCAAATTGCTGGTTCAGCCATCACCTCGATGATACGACCAGACCCCGATTATTATAAACAGCCTTCCAAGGAAATCCAGATATCTCCTCTCTCGGCCTCACAATAGATGATTCTGCAGGCATTAGAGCAAAAACTTTGCAACCCAATACGCTAGAGCCATGAATTCTATTGCTTCAAGATTCCCATTTAGTCGTGAAAGCATCCACCTTTGGGTCTGGTGGTGTGCGCCCTACAAAATCCGATACGGTGATCGCGTTGCGATAATGGAAAATCGAGCCATTTTGCTGAGGCATCCGACAATCGTTCTCTAACGGCAACCAAATCGGCCTGTCGATGGCTCATGGGTGATCAAAGGGACAAACTTGAAAGAGAAAAAGACCATGAACGTGTCGCTACCGTCTCGTGGACAGAAGAGGTGAGCAATTTTTTTAGCATGGCGTTTATCATTTATTTGTTATTGACTGATTATCATTGCCTGCGTGCGTCTCATCAAGTTGCTTGAACTTCTTGGAAGATGGTCCGTATTCCATGAATTCCGTTTTCGACCACTCATTCCCGACTCGCAAGCATTTTGCTCATATACCGACAAGAGGAATGGAAGTGTAATCGCAACTTCATTCGATAGAGAGAAGGAGCACCGATCATGACATTACCGGAAGTGGGAGCCATTAATTTTCTTCAACCCGCATCATCGGAGGTTCATACACGAAAGCACGTGACCGCCGTCAGACCCGATGAAGAGGGCGACAAGACCAAAGGCCAACGAGAACGAGGGATCCCTCCTCCCATCAACGACCAGGTGACATTGTCGAAGGAGGCTCACGCATTGGCGACATCAAACAGCCAAACCGTAAACAACCATTCATTTCAGCAATCCCCTTCCCCATTTGATCGCTGAGATAGATGAAGAGGAGACCCCCATTTGGTGACACCCGGCTATTTAACGAGGTCGGGCTCTTTGTTCACTCCTCCAGGATCCTTATGACATTTTCTCCTTTCTCACCCATCAAGACTGTTTAGCGCCGTTCATATAGAAGTTCACAAGCCTGCTCATAACCTTGAATCCACCCATCCTGATACGCCTGTCCTAAGCTCCGCCGGACCTGATCCATTTGACCTGCCCCTTGAATCGAACCTGGAACCGCGGAGCACACCATTTCCACGGCCACATCCACGAGCCGCTCTCGTCGCTGTTTCAGTTCCTCGGAAACAAGTTCATCTAACACTTCCCCGCCCCGCTGCCTGACAACTTTTTCCAAAAAGGTATCATACCCCTGGGCACGAATGACCCGCTCCCGAATGATTTCTAATTCTTCTTTGATTTTCTGTGCATTTCGGATCAGCACCATAAAAAGTTGCTTGCGGGATTCTTCCTTGAGAGTCTCTTCCATTCGTTGCAGGACCATTGATGGAGAAACGGATTCATCCGGTTCCGGTTCTGAATCCCGGCGAGAAACCATTGGTTCCACATATCCCAGTCGTAGTCGATCATAAGTTTTTCTGGCATCTGGATCACCCAGAACTTCATATGCTGCATTCACTTCTCGAATCTTGTGCTCGGCCTGACGATCGCCTCGATTCCGGTCAGGATGAAATTGAAGGGCCAATTTCCTATAGGCTTTTTTTATCTCTTCTTGTGATGCTTGAAGAGAGACACCGAGAACCGCATAATAATTCAGGACTGCCATTCAAATGTTTCCTTACGCCATTAAAACCCTTCACCAAGTCATTCCAAAATAAAGTGATACATTCTCCTCAATCTATGAACCTGGCACGTATTCTGTTAACGACAAAGATACTGCTATGCCACCTTTTCCTAAGAGTCTGTTGACGGGTGTCTGGATCCTTCTGCTATTGGCTGGAGCCGAGAGCGCCCATCGGCCGGTTTTCCTTCCAGAGTCCAACCAGGAGCTTGGCTCCTTGCCAACGCCACTCTCTTTTCGTTCGCAGCCCTTTACTCGTCCCCGCCTCTCTACTTTTAACACACCGCCCGAACACGTCTCCATTGCCAATCTTCTCACTAACGGAGCCGACTATCATCAACGACTCGTAGCCGTTCGAGGGCTTGTCACCCAGCCGGAACTTCACCTTGATTCATTAGAGCTGTTTGTCAACTTTGTGTTTCGTCTTGCAGATGGAGACCAATCGGTTGTCGTCTTTGGTCGGCACGATCGCACGCAAGGAGCTCCATCGATTTCCCTTGGTCTTTCGGTGGAGGTGATCGGAGTCTTTTGGAAGGAACGAGACTTACATGGATCACACGTTACCAATACGATTGAAGCCCTCGCCGTTACCCCTTATCCCTCTCTAATTCCAGAGAGTGCCTAGGAGGTTCACGATTGTCTTTCCTTCAGGATTGTAAATATATTCTCAGTAAACGAACAACGGCGCTATTGCCCGGTGACGGTGGAGGCTCTGACGGGTCCGGCACCGTGAGCACGGCTCGAAGAGTCGCTTCCCAATCTCCTGATTCAAAGTCATTACGCGAGAGTTCCATTCCCCGGCCGTGTCGATGGGTATAATCCACAAGGCACTGTTCGTCGATAAAATTTCCACGGCGAACGTAGACGAGTGGTTTCCCATAGTGCACTGCGGCCACGACTGTCCCATACCCGGGCTTGGTCATGATGATATCGACCTGCTTGGTGATCTCCGAAAAGGGAAGTGCGAGGTCTTCGAGGCGATGCACGCGTGCATAGGATGGAAAACGCGGTAGTTCGCCGACCAGGAATTGAAATCCAGCTATTGATTCCATCTGCTTAAGCGGAAGACTGGTGAGTGGCACTCCCCCAAAAGCAATCAGCACGAGCAATTCGTTCTCTGCGACCCCCAAGAGTTTCCGTAGATCGTGTGAGTTCGGATTCAAAAGTGGAACAGAAGGCCCCACATCAACCGTCGAAGGGAAAGAAGGCATCCCGATGCCTGGATGAAGCCGGATTAGCTGGTCTGCCAGGGCATATCCGTTTCGGATGGTTTCAATAATCGAAAGGTGCCTTGGGGAATGGTCTTGCATAAACGGTTCTAACACGCGATCCCAGGATAGGGATGCAATCCCCACCACCGGGCAATGAGCCTGAGCTGCGCCGGCTATAGCAAGATGAGAAATATTGGATATCACAAGATTCGCCTTGGCCAATCGAATCGCTCTGGCTTCCTTCGCAACTTTCCGCTCCCAATTTGCGTGAAATTGGGTGTAGGCGTCCCATGTGGCAGCCACATCAAGATCCAATGGCCCTCGCTGAATACACCCCACATCTTGTTGGGCAACTTGCAGGTCCCACTTCACATGCAAGTGCCGTTGAAAGAAATCAGCAGGGACTTGGGTGCGTAGAATCACCCGCAAGTCATCAAGCACGGTTCCCAATTCATTCAAAATTGGCATTATTTGCGCGGCATGCCCAAAGCCATGGGCCGAGATCGAACACCACACGACCGTCATCTTTTACTCCTCTGTTTTGAACATGATGAGCAATTTTTCTGACTGAAAGGAAAAAAGACAGGGTTGTTACCTTGCGAGGACCGCTTCCAAGTTCATAGAATCATTTCAGGTCTACTGACTATTCCCTCTATGATGATTATTTTCTCAGCATTTGACTCAATGAATTGGAATAGACGATCCCTCTTACGAATGGCGTGGGCCATAGTTCTATTTATGTGCCTTCTCAGCGCATGTACACACCATTCCAGGAAACCCTCGTCCTCCTCTCGAATCCCGCTTCCCGCAGAAACTGTAGAATCCCAGACCTCTTCGGTGGAACAACAATTATTGGCTACCGTCAAAAACGCCGAAGGCTTAGGCCCAGGGAACCCGCTGCTCTTAAGTAGCTTATACAGTCTGGCCACGTATTACGGAGATCACAAAGAATATGACAAAGCCGCCGCTCAATATGAGCGGGCCCTGCAGCTTAAAGAAGAAGCGAATGGCCCAAATCATCCTGACGTGGCGGCCATTCTTCAACGGTATGCCCGACTTCTGCAAGAAGCCAAACGACTTTCGGAAGCGACCAATCTTCTCCTTCGAGCCGATGCCATCCTAGCCCATTCCTCCTCCCCCTCTCCCCATAAATAGACTTCCACCAGGGAACGTCCCACAACACAGCATTTTTGGCCCTGTGGATCTGGAAAAACTTACCTACCGTACCCCTCATTCTCGTTGTTTCTAGGCAGTTTTTGGACTTTTCTGCGTAATTTTACCCTTTATATTTGGCATAAGAATTGTTTCTTAGAGAAGAGTCCTTTACTCATCTCGACCAAGGATCTGTTCATGAAAAAACCGACTCAGACAGAAAAAAAGCCAGGCCAGCCCCGCAAGAGTACTCAAAAAAAGACCGCGACGAAAACGGCCTCGAATGACGCTTATCCTCGCTGTTCTCGATGTGGGTCACGAACAGTCAATTTAGAACACTTGGAGCAGGAACTTCTTGTCACGCTAAGTTTGCACTGTCTGATCTGTGGACATCACACCTTTCTCGGCCGGCCAGTGATCCGTTTATTACGCCGACCAAACGTGACCATTCCTGATTCCATCAAACGGTCTGCGGGGGTGTAGGAATGTTCCACCGCTAATAATATCCCCTGTCCCCCACCACGATTGCCTTCTACCAGGATTCCGCTCGCACTGTGAGGGGGATAATTCCGCCTTGTTCAAGGCCCAGGGTTACCTGTCGACACGCCGCCACATTTCCGCACACGCGAAGATGTGACTGAGCCAAATCAGGCACAATGGTCTGAAGTGGAGTGATATCAATATGATCATTCCCAGACTTTGCCTGCTCTACTCGCACTATTCGTCCCTTCAGATACCCCCAAGCATCCGGCCAGGCTCGCGTTAAGACCGGCTGATATCGGAAATGTCGCGGAAATTGTTTCTCAAGGGATGCCAACTTTTCATGAAACATTAGTTGGCCAGCATGGCGAACGCTGGCAACGAGGGTCAGGTGCACACCCTCCCTCCTCCCGTTCCGTCCAAAATCATGGGCAGTCATGTATCGGACATACGACAAGAATGGTGTAATGCCCGTGCCAAAGGCCACGCAGACCATTCGCATCTCTTCCCATTTTCCATCTTCTTCCAAGCGAAGATTCGCCGGTTTACACGCCATGGTATTTTCATACACCTTGGCAACACACTCATCCTCATTCAGTTGGATTCGAACATCCACCGTCTTCTCCTTCTCAAACCATTCGGTGGCCATTTCCGACTGCCACCACACGGACGTATCGGCTTGTTCTTGATGGGTGTGATTGATGAATGTCTCCAGCAGGCGCGGCTCGTTGAATGCGGAATTTGAACGGGTATACATCCGTCGTCGGTACTTGTCCGTCCGGGCTCCCCATGGTTTGGCCAAAAAAGCTGTACCAGGACGCATGGTATCTCGGATGACATAAGATTTCCCCCCTATGTCAATCTGCTCTGGCAAGGCTAACTGCACCAACCGGATTTCTCCTGTATCAATGGTCCGTAATTGATGAATACGAGCAGGGACAACATGTTCCATCGCTATCTCAATTCCTTACAGAAAAGCTCCCACGCGACAAAAAACCGGTTGCGAGAATTTCCTAGTCATTTTTATATCCACGAAGAATGCGTTTGCTTCTGGCATTCATATTATTTAATATTGCTCAGCGCCCCGGTTTCAACACCAAAAAATAATCCGATGAATCCACTTTCCTCCGTCCCACCAACACCACCTCGAGCCGATCCGGCTTCTCCCCCTAAGGAAAGGGTCTTGTCATCTCAGGACTCCGTGAAAGGTGCCTCGGCCTCGTCTTCCAGACGTCCCATGGATGTTGTATCGCTTTCCACTCTTACCCAAGAAGACTCCCATTACGTAGAGCGCATGTCTCAGATTCCGGATATTCGCCAGTCACGGATAACACCTATTCAACGAGCTATTGACTCAAATTCCTATGTCATCTCTCCAGAGAATTTAGCGAACAAACTTCTTCAAGAACTTCATTCTCAACCGCAAGAAACCCGGCCCCCAACAGATTCATAACTTTCTCGCCTCCTAGCCACATTCTCGTTCACTGGAAAAAGAGTAATATTCGTTTTAATGATCAAGCTGCGCAGAAACAAGCTATTCTTGAAAGCATTGTGGAATTTCTAATTCGTTCCTGTACATTTTGATGATTTACTATACTTTCTGAATGAGTCATATTGCAGACCGGAATTTGGCCTTGTAGCATGATCTCACGCGACCGAAAAGGGAATCATGAATATATCTACTCCCCACCTAGCCATGGGTTCAAACTCCATTTGGTTGACCCTTCTCTCCAAACCAGAGAATCTGTTAATCAGAACATATTTACTGGGGCTAGGAGCCGATCACTCCCTTCTCTGCGCACTCCCCGAAGACCAATCGCTGGATTTCCTAAAGTCCGGTATCTCTTGTAAAGGTCGTTCATGTATTGATGGAGAAATTTATGAATTTGAAACGGTCATTCAAGAAATGCTCATACAGCCCCCGACAATTCGATTGGCAGCCCCACAAAACATTTCACGGCAAAATCCTCGGTCATTTCCTCGCCTGACAGTCAACCTGACTGGAGCCGTTCGGCCCCTCAGCGACAAAGGACATATCCTTGCCGTCCTTCCTGTTCGGCTCAGTGATCTTTCTCCGACGGGTTGTCAGTTTAGTGTAACCCCTTCCACATGGCCCATTTTCTCTTCATTACAACTTCACATCAGTTGCCGTTTACCAGGTTTTCACCATCATTCAAAATTTTCTGGGTCCATTGAGTGGGTTCACCCCACAAAAGAATTTGTGATTGGCACCAAATTTCTCTTTTCTTCTACCCAAGACGTGGGCAACCAAGATGTGATTCGATGGTATACCTCTCAACGAGCCCATCTGATCAACACCACTGCCTAAGGCGTGTTTCCCCAACGGATGACTCCCCATTCATCCTCTGCCAATATTCTGTTGACTATGTTTAAAAGGTCTCGTTCGACATCGAATTGATTCATCCAACCCTCTGCTTCCTTCTTATATCTTGGCTTTTTAAGCTTATTCCACCCACAACCTTCATGGTTGAAAATAGAGCCAGGCATCGGCCGGTTGCCTGTTTATAGGGTTTCTTATTACAATAAGTCCAATTCCCACAGGTTTTTAATGATTTTTCTTATTCTGTGATTCCAGATGCCCTTCATTTTTACCCAGGATGTGTAGCATGGCCGAACCAATAAACAACCGGAACATTATCGATATTTCTCCACTTCCTACACCTAAACAGATGCAGAACGCTTTACCATTGCCTGAGGAAACCGGACAGATGGTTCTTCAATCTCGGCAAGCCATTCGGGATATTCTTCATGGACGAGACTCACATCGCCTACTGGTCATTATTGGTCCGTGTTCTATACATGACCCGGAGTCGGCCATTCTTTATGCTGAACGCCTTAAACAGGTGGCTGATCGAATTCGCGAGCATGCCCTCATTGTTCTCAGGACCTACTTTGAAAAGCCACGCACCACTGTGGGTTGGAAGGGTCTCATTAACGATCCGCATTTAGACGGCTCCTGCGATATTGGAGGGGGGTTTGAACTGGCTCGTTCCATTTTGCTTAACATAAATAAACTGGGAATACCCTGTGCGACTGAATTTCTTGACCCTGTCACTCCCCAGTATATTTCAGACTTGATTAGTTGGGCAGCTATCGGGGCTCGGACAACCGAAAGTCAAACCCATCGGGAAATGGCCAGTGGATTGTCCATGCCAGTTGGACTGAAAAATGGGACGGACGGAGGGCTCCAAGTAGCTCTCAATGCCATGATTGCCGCACGACACCCGCAAAGTTTCATTGGCGTGAATGCCGATGGTCTCACGTCAATCATCAAAACGAACGGAAATCCAGATCGGCACCTTGTCCTTCGTGGTGGCGGGGGACGAGTGAATTACAATCCGGAGGATATATCGGAGGCAGTTCGCTGTTTATCGAATGAAGGTATTCGTCGTCCGATCATGGTCGACTGTTCGCATGGCAATTCAGAGAAAGATCATACCCGCCAGGTTCCCGTTGCTCAATCAGTCGTAAATCAATACACGAGTGGACAACTAGCCATCATGGGTCTGTTAATTGAGAGCAACCTGAAACCAGGAAGCCAAAAATGGGAAGCGGGAAAATCACTGGAGTGGGGAGTGTCTATTACAGATGCCTGCATCGGATGGGAAGAAACCGAGCACCTTCTTGATGATTTGGCAGAGGCGATGGACAAATCCGCCAAAAATACAGTCCTGTCTTCTTGACCATTCTGGTGCCCTAGGACCCAAGACCCAGGGTCTACCCATCATTTCTCACAGCGATTTTTGAATTCTTCTTTTAAAACACGAGACGCCTTTTCGCCCTCCCTTGCCTTTTTCTTGCAAGGCAATCATTGGCATTAGCCAGAAAAACTTCGTTTTACTCACCCATGAGTCAGGAGGGGAAAGAAGCCGCGCAAATGAATCTGAGGTGAACTAACTGATATGTGAAAAGTTATGGATTAGAAGATAAATCGGGAAGGGGTTGGATTTTGGAGGAGGAACATGCTTGGTGAATATGCTCATGGGTATGACAACCCAAACGGTGGCACAAGCGTCGATTCCAAAACCCAGCTAAAGCAATCAATGAGGCTCCGGTAACATCGAGAAACACCTCTTGGCTACCGCCTGACTCAATCCAGAGATGCGAAACACTCAACACCAAGAGTCCCCCCCCAGTAATAAGGGCAGGGCGAACATCCCGATGAAGAGGATAGGTCGCAAATAACCCAAAACCGGCTAGCAAGGCAATCACACCCAAAAACATCCATTCCGTGGTATCCACCAAAAAGGCCCCCAACATTCCATCAAAACCATCCCAGGAATGTGCGGCAATTACCGGAAGGGCGAGCAATGCCAATGGGGTTAGGGCGCAGTGCACCGCACAGACCAGAGAAGCAATAGATCCCGCTTTTGAAAGTTTTGGGCCAAGGGTATTGATCATATTATTGGCATTCTGGACACAATCCCGTGAATTCCAAAGTATGCTCATCCACGATAAATTGCGTCTGTCGTTCGATGAGCTTGGTCACATTTTTCAAAGGGCATAATAGCAAATCCACGATATGACCACACATCTGACAACGAATATGATGGTGATGTTTTCGCCCTTCTTTCAGTTCATACCGTGAGAGACCTTCCTGGTGAAGGTCTAATTGGACGACCAGCCCCAACTCTTTCAAAACATGTAAGGTCCGGTATACCGTGACTAAATCAATCGAAACTTTTTCCTGGTGTAATTGGTCAAAAATTTCAGTGGCACTTAGGGGCTGACGAGTCCTTTCCAAGAGCGTCAAAACCGCCTGACGGGTACGGGTCATGCGTCGCCCGGTCGCTCGCAAACCTTTTTTTATAGTTAGTTCCAGCATGAGCAAGAGGCGTTTGCCTCACCTATTGATTTCTTATTGCAAGTCTATTGCAAATATCACATTGACAGGGGATTGTCAATATGACGGAGTCACTAAGACACTCATCATCGAGAAGATGTTTTCTAATGTGAAAATTCCCGATGTCGCGGGATATCGGGAAAAATGGAAACTTTTTTAAAGCCTCGAAATCCCATAAGGAATCCAGGCGTGGCCCAATTTTACTAAGGAAATACTGGAAGAAAGACCAGGCGAGAAATTTATAAAAACAGAACACCCATATGCGGTCATTCGGATAGAACAGCAGAGGCCTATCAAACAGGAAGGGAAAACGTTACTCTAAAAGCAAATCGGCTCGTCGGTTGAATTGATGGCAGTCATGTTCATCATCGACCTCACAAAGGACTAAGGTATTCCCATATGAAACGACATCAAGACGCGTGCGCGGAATGCCTAAATTAGCCAAATACGCTTTTACGGCTCTGGCACGTCGAACTCCTAAAATCATGTTGTAACTTTCTGTCCCCCGTATATCTGTATGCCCTTCAATGGTAAGTCCATAACCCGGGAAACGACTCATCCAATTGGCCGTGGCATCCAGACGGTCTTGAACCTCGGAAGTAATCTCCCAACTATCAAACGTGAAATACACAGTGGGGAATGGGTCTATTGGGTCCTTTTCTTGAGATGTCCCATTATCCACTGCATCGGGAACAATCATCTCTTGGGATAGGGCCGAGGAACCCTGATCCTTGGATTTTGATAGAGAGGTGAAGGTGAATGGTGGTGGCCCTGAAGGAATTGCTTTAGAGACCTGATGAGTCATTGATAACGATTCACAGCCCCATACCGCACACACAATGATAATTCCAAGTAATCGTATTAACATGAACGGACTTCCTCCATTTTCCCAATGTTTTCGGTAGGGCACCCAGGAGACTTAAGAATTTCTGTGGAGATAGCACCATTTTGCGGAATGCTTTGCCCAATTGGCTGAAGATTTGATCGGCAGACGTCGTAGTCCCCCCTCAGAAATACCTAGCAAAATCACTTTTGGGTGGGTTGATTCAAACCAACCTGAAGTTCGTTTAATCTCAATGCAAAGAAGACCACAGGAAAGGGGAAAGCCACCCCCCTAATTAGGCTTAAAGGGGTGGCAAGAATAGAGTGATCATTTGCGTTTCAAGGTGTCATCCTGAAATTGGATCGACGACAACACCTCAGCAACAGTAGAAAGGGTATCAAACACATTGCCACCTAAAGCCTGGAGACCCCCTGCAACCGCCATCCCGATTAAACTAATAAGTAAGGCGTATTCGATCGCTGCCGTTCCCTGCTCTTCGGCAAAAAATTTGTACATTCCCTGATGCCTCCTTCTCGACTTTCTGTATTGTATGTATGTTTTGCTTCACCCCCTCACAATGCAAAGGGTAAACCGATCGCACAAGCTTTCTCGTTGTGAGCCCTTTCTCACGCTTGACTTCATTCTCTTCTCCCAAATAGTCCTTACGAGGCACCCATCAAATGGGACGAACATTCGAAAATCGACAAAAACATCGACACTTTCAGGGAAAGGACCATAAACCTCACCAGTATCTAAAAAAGAAGTTCCTGATACTCAAAAAACAGACAAGGAAATTGTCAGCGACCATGACAAACATCCAATGAATAACTAAAAAGACCTAGCAGGTAATCGGATTTTGAAATAAGAGAAGGAGAGATCATGGAGAAGGAGATTTCGTTGATAATCTGTCAGAACAATCGGAAATCCTTATGTGAAGGAGCGCAAATAACCTTTTCCTTCAATTAGCGAAATCACATAAGGAAAAATCATGTTGGCAATCAGGTGTCAATTCAGCAGTCCACTTCATTCTAATCATTCTTAAGTGTTAGTGAGCTTCCCGGATTTTGCGGATGAAGTTCAGGTCAGAGTTCAAGATGGAATCAGCGTATATGACATTGATAAACGGAGATGTCCGAGGGCCATGAAAGCAATTCGGTTGATTTCGGAGCGGGCAGTCCAGGATCATTCATACTCCCTCGCCCCTCTCATATCGTGTCATTGCGAAAATTGAAAAGAACCACATAAAATTCAAGAATACACAATACGGTAAATAGTATTGTTGCTAAAAATACCCTTGTCTGGAATTGACAAAATTCAAAACGGTGGGGCTGCAAGGAAAGGAATAAGTTTTCAGCCATGAATCCATGTCGGCGTCTGGGGACATCCCTCTACCAAATTCACAGAAGGAGGTTGTCATGCTAGTTAAAGAAGTCATGTCTACTGGAGTCGTAACCGCCTTCCCTACAGATTCAGTTCGATCGGTCGTCATTAAAATGCTCAGCCGCCATTGCGGGGCGGTGCCTGTCATTGACGATTACCATAACTTGATCGGACTTGTTGCCCTACGGGATGTCATGATTCCTCTCTTCCCCAATTATGGGGATTATATTCATGACAATGTTCATAGTCGTGATTTCACGGAAATGGAAGAAGGATACCCGGACATCCTTCGAAAAAAAACTGAAGAGATTATGAGCAGAAATCCTCTCACGGTTTCTCCACATACTCCTATTTTGGAAGCCGCATCTTTCATGGGGATAAAACATTTCCGACGTATCCCGGTTGCGGAAAATGGGAAGCTTTTGGGAATGATCAGCATTGGAGATATTAACCGGGGCCTGTTTTTCCAAAGGGGATTCCTGACGCAGTAATTTGAATCAATCGTCAAACAGATTAGATTATGGGCTTTGAGATGAATCCCCTTTTATTCGAGTAGGGATTCAATAATGTACGGACAGGATGGATGAACCACAGAAAGAGTTAAATGGCTTCATAAGGAACAGAGCGGTCCAACGCAATCTGTAGGGCTTGCGCCAAATCACCCATTAACACCGGCTTGGTTAAATAGGCCCGGAGACCCATCGCTAAGGCTTTTTCTTCATTCATCGTGTAACTAAATCCTGAACACAAAATAACGGGAAATCCAGGACGTATGCACATCACTTGACGGGCAAGCAATTCCCCGGTCATGCCTGGCATTGTTTGATCCGTCACCATCACATCAAATTGATCAGGTTCCTGTTTAAATGCTTGCAAGGCTTCAGGACCATTAGTAAATACGGACACCATGTAGCCCAGTTCTTCCAACATATCCTTGGCCCATTTGACAATCGACACTTCATCATCCACAAACATCACAGTTCCCTTCCCACAACAAGAAGACGGCACTGACGGAACCTGTTGACCTACGACTGGAACAGAGGAACAGGGGAAATAAATAGTGAAGGCCGTTCCCACGCCTTCCTGGCTATCGACCCGAATAGCACCTCCATGGCTGGTCACCACCCCATGAATCACGGATAGTCCCATCCCTGTTCCTTCCCCAACATCCTTCGTGGTAAAAAACGGATCAAAAATTCGTTTTTTGACACTCGGAGACATCCCTTGTCCTGAATCAGAAACTTTCAGGCGGATATATGGTCCCACATGCAACCCTTGGATAGGAAAAGTCATTGTTTCCTCAACATCCACTTCATCTAATTTCACCACCAACCTCCCGCCCGTCACCCGCATCGCATATTCCGCATTCGCCCCCAAGTTCATGACCACTTGATGGATCTGAGTCGCATCGGCCAGAACGGGCGCAGAATTTGGTTGAAGCTCTGCATGCAAGGTAATCGTCGACGGGAGAGAAGCCCGAAGCAGGTTCAATGCCTCCTCCACAATCGGTTTCAAATACATCACTTTTTTCCCCGATTCATCTTGTCGGCTGAAGGTTAAGATTTGCCGAACAAGATTTTTGGCGCGATAGCCTGCTCGTAAAACTTCTTGTAAACGGGGCAACACCGAACTCCCTGCTCCAATTTGAGACATAGCCAGTTCGGTATAGCCAATAATGGCCGATAAAATATTATTAAAGTCATGCGCGATCCCACCGGCCAAGGTCCCCATCGCTTCCATTTTTTGCGCTTGGCGACGCTGCTCTTCACTTTTCAACAGAGCATCTTCTGTCCGCCGTCGCTCGGTTAAATCTCGAAGAAACCCGCTAAAAATCGTGCCCCCTTTTGATCGAACGGCCGTAAAAGCAATTTCTAAGGGAAACTCATGGCCATCACGATGTAACCCTGACAATTCAATCCGTTTATCTAATATTTCACTGACCCCTGAGGTGAAATAGCGCTGAAACCCCTGCAGTTGGGCGTCTCGATACTTTAACGGAATAATGGTGGACACCACCGGTTGTCCGACTATTTCCTGGCGAGACCATCCAAACATCCGTTCGGCCTGTGGGTTCCATCCGATAATATGGGCATTTTGATCTAAGGTCACCACCGCATCGAGGGCGGTATCCAAAATGAGTCGGGTTCGTTCCTCACTTTCCCGCAAGGCCACTTCAGTCTCTTTCCTTTGCATAAACTGCCCAATCTGGCTTCCCACAGACAACATTTGGTGCAACAAAGCTTCGTCTGGTTCCTGGATCTCCCGACTAAAAAACTCCATCACGCCATGAGTAGCCTCACCAAGTCTGATGGGAAAGGCGAATGCCGCATGTAACCCTGCCTGGGCGGCCATAGGCGCACGAGGGAAATTGGAGTCCCTGACGACATCAGGAATCCATGTCGGTTTACCGGTATCCCAGATCCGTCCAGGCAGACCAACACCCTTCGAGAACGACATGCCCTGCGTCAAAGTAACAAATTCAGAAAACCGGTCAGAGGAGGCCCGCCAGACTTCCACACAATGCAGGAGTTGTGTTCCGGCCTCCACTTGCCAGAGAACTCCCAATTGCCAACCTAAACTTTCACAGACGGCACGGAGGATTTCTGGGGTGGCTTCTTCAATCGTCGTGCAATCCGCCAACACCCTGGCAATCGCATATTGTGCTGCTAACCGGCATTCAGCTAATTTTTGTTCTGTCTCATTCCGCAATAACGCTGTAAACAGGCGATGTCCCTCTACCGGCGCTTCGGTCAAGGTCATCGTCAGAGGAAAAACCGTTCCATCTTTTCTTTGGGCGTTGAATTCTTTCAGCAAACCATCAATACGTTTCACTCCCGCTGGCCGATAGGTCAACAAAAATGGGTCGCACGCCTCTTGTTCGGAGGAAACAAACAGATATCTAAACGGCATGCCCAGCACCTCTGAGGCTTGGCAGGAAAACATCACCTCCGCCG
>WHTE01000050.1:0-16792 GCA_009377845.1 Nitrospirales bacterium
CGCCCGGGTTCTTGTTCCCATCCTGCTTATCGTTTCCTTTGTCATATGCGGGATTGCTGGCGCGTACTGTCCCATGTCCTCTTCTGCAGCGGCAAGTCACTCCTCTCAGCCGGCTTTCCCCCATTCTCCCTCGGACCACAAGAGGGAATGCCCTGAACAATTAAGCAGCTCCAGCGAGCAGTTTAAGGAATTGACCGCTGTTGCCTTGCCAGTCACACATTCCCGGGTCGTTGATGCATTCATCCAGCCCACTTCTCAGAAATTGTTGTTTACAGGCATCACGCCATCCTCATCCTATCCCCTCCTCTTCCTGCTGTTTTCTGTTCTTCTGAATTGAGGTTTCCTCACTAGCGGGCGGCATACGCATCCGGAAGCCATCAGGGTTTTCGAAGGATGGCGTTTTCTTACTCTTCTCTTCACGTGAGGGGGCTGTATGAACTCATTTTCACTCTATGGGTTACGTCTACTTGTTCTGCTATTTAGCCACAGCCTGCTATTGGCTTGTTTGTCCACCGGCCCAGCCTTCGCCGGGGAATCTTCCCTGATACTCCACACCCTTGTGGAAGAAGCTCTTCTGCGCAATCCCGACATCCAAGCCGCCCGTCGGCGGTGGGAGGCTTCACAAGCCATCATTCCTCAGGTGCAATCCCTGCCAGACCCTAACCTGTTATTAGGATTCCAAAACTTACCCATGCTCGAACGTGTGGAAGGCCCGGTCTACGGATTCAGTCAGAAATTTCCCTTTCCCGGGAAACTGGGACTGAAAGGCGAAGTGGCCGCCCGACAGGCTGACCGGATTGAACAGGAGTATCTGGCCACACAACTCAACGTTGTTGCCCGCCTGAAGCGGCATTATTGGGATCTCCACTTCATCCACAAGGGTATAGAAATCGTCGAGAAGAACAAGCTGCTTCTCATGCAATTCGAGAAGACAGCCAACGCCCGGTACAGTGTCGGAAAAACGGCCCAGCAGGATGTGTTTCGCGCCCAAGTGGAACTTTCGCGGGTGTTGGATCGCCTGGCTGTGTTGGAACAACAAAAGGAAAGTTTGCATGCCGCGCTCAATCGGATATTGAACCGTCCCCCGATCGGCCCCCTGGGAACCCCGGAAGACATTCATCTCACGCCTTTACCTCAGGATCTACCGGAGCTGGCCAGGCGGGCTGAAGCCTTCTCGCCGATTCTCCTGGCTTCGGCCAAAAGCGTCGCTCAAGGAGAGGAATCGGTCTCCCTGGCCAGAAAAGAATATTTCCCGGATTTCAACCTGAGCGCCTTGGGAATTCAAAATGAGCGCATTGACGCCATCGGCTATCAAATTATGCTCGGAATACAGATTCCGCTGTTTTATCAAACGAAGCAACGGGAAGGTGTCAATCAGGCCGTCGCGGATCTCTCTCGTGCACGCGAGGATCTCACCGCGACCCGGCAAGATCTGTTGTTTCAAGTGAAGGACGCGTTTGAACGGGCTCAACGAGCGACCCGACTGGTCAAGATTGTTGGAGATGCCATTATTCCTCAGGCCACTCTTGCGCTCCAATCCGCGCAAGCCGGCTACAGCGTCAACAAGGTGGATTTTCTCACCCTCCTGAATAATTTGCTGACCCTTCAGGAAAACGAATTGGAGCTTCATGGGGAGATGGTCGAACACGAAAAAGCTGTCGCCAGACTCGAAGAACTGACCGGAGGTCCCTTAACGGCATCGGCGGCCCCACCTCCCAAAAAAGAATCTCAGAGCTTGCCTCACAGTCACTCCGGCTCACCCAGGGATACCTCACAAACGGATCGACCATGAAACAGTGGACGTTCTACCTCGGCCTCGGTGTGCTGATTGTCGGTGGCGTGGTCGGGACCTTCTGGTTTCTGAACCGAGAGCCGACGATTGTTCCTCCCGGGCCTTCAGAGGAGACAACCGCCCAAGGGCCTCCCGGACACGATGTGGGACAGAGACCACAACATGAACATCAGGGTTCAGGACCTGCTTCCGAACCACAGACAACATCGATGTCCAATACCCTCACCGTTGCCCCTGAACGATTGCAAACCATCGGCGTGCGGTTTGAGGAGGCAAGCCGTCGGCCGCTTGCGCGAACTATTCGAACCGTGGGACGGGTTGAAATCGACGAACGCCGGTTGGCTCGGGTGAATATCAAATTCGAGGGATGGATTGAGGATTTGCGCGTGAGCGCCATCGGGGACCATGTCAAAAAGCACCAGATCCTCTTTACGATCTACAGTCCGGACCTCGTCGCCACTCAAGAAGAGTACCTGCTGGCGCTTCAAGGTATTCGAGATCTCGGCAAAAGCGAATTTCCAGAAGTCGCCCGTGGCGCCAAGGATCTGCTCGAGGGCACACGACGGCGGTTTCGGCTGTGGGATATCACGGAAGATCATATTCAGGATCTTGAACGAACCGGAGAAGTGTTGCGGACGTTACCCATTCACTCCCCTATCACGGGGACTGTCCTCAAGATGGAGGCCCGCGCCGGAACATATGTGACACCCGGCACTGAACTCTACATGATTGCGGATTTATCCAGGATCTGGATCATGGCTGATATTTACGAATACGAATTGCCATTGATCCGGCTCGACCAAAAGGCCACGGTCACCCTCTCTTACGATCCGCAGACTCACCTGGTCGGATCGGTGGGATTCATCTATCCCACCTTAGATCCCCAAACCCGGACCGCCAAGGTTCGGTTCGAAGTTGCAAATCCGGGCGAACAGCTGAAACCCGGCATGTATGCCAATGTGGAACTCACTATTCCCTTTGGAACCAGGCTGGCCATTCCACGAAATGCTGTGCTGGAAACGGGGGAGCGACAGGTGATCTTCGTTCACCATGGCGGCGGCAAGCTGGAATGGCGAAGTGTGAAGCTCGGCGTTCAAACCGGAGAATGGGTGGAAGTCCTGGAGGGCATCAAGGAAGGAGACCACATCGTGACATCAGCCAACTTTTTGATTGACTCCGAAAGCCAATTGAAGTCCGCCGTCCGCGGCATGGCAGGGATGAAACATTAAAAACTGGCGGGCGTAAAACGTAAGGCGTGAGATGAACTCCCCACCTTACTCCTCACGCCTCACACCTCACGGATTACTATGGTAGCCAAGATCATTGAATTCAGTGCCCGGAATCGATTCATTGTGTTCCTAATTCTCTTTGGGTTGGCCTCCGCCGGATTCTGGGCCATGAAGCAGACTCCTATCGACGCCACCCCCGATCTTTCGGATACGCAGGTGATCATTTATACCAAGTGGCCAGGCCGTTCCCCTGACCTGGTGGAGGACCAGATTACCTATCCCATTGTCACAGCTCTGCTTTCCGCACCGAAGGTCACGGTGGTGAGAGGCTTTTCCGACTTTGGATTTTCCTATGTGTATGTCCTGTTCAAGGACGGCACGGACATCTATTGGGCACGCAGTCGAGTGCTCGAATACATGAACCAACTGGCAGGACGGCTGCCTGACGGTGTCACCCCTCAATTGGGACCGGACGCCACCGCAGTCGGCTGGGTCTTTCAATATGCCTTGATCGATGAAACCGGCCAGCAGGATTTAGCAGCCCTCCGATCGTTTCAGGATTGGTATCTCCGGTATTGGCTTCTGGCTGTCGATGGCGTCGCCGAGGTCGCCAGCGTGGGGGGATTTGTCCAGCAATACCAGGTGAATCTGGATCCGACCAAGGTTCTGGCCTACAAACTTTCGCTCCCGCATATCATCGAAACCATCCGAATGAGCAACAACGATGTCGGGGGGCGGGTCGTGGAGTTTTCAGGGGTGGAATATATGATCCGGGGGCGAGGGTATCTTTCCTCAACGGCTGACATCAAACAAATTGCCGTGGGGGTCAGTCCCAGCGGCACTCCCATCCTGTTACGTGATGTGGCCACCGTCACCTTGGGACCGGATATGCGACGGGGATTGGTGGAACTGGATGGCCAGGGAGAAGTGGTAGGAGCCATTGTCATCATGCGATTTGGCGAAAATGCCATGACCGTCATCGAACGCGTGAAGGCCAAACTCAAGGAATTGGAGCCGTCCATGCCTCCTGGAGTCAAGGTCGTGCCAGTCTACGATCGCAGCGGACTTATTCAGGAATCCATCGCGACGGCAACCGAAAATCTCATTGAAGAACTCATCGTGGTCAGTGTGCTCATCGTGGGGTTCTTACTGCATATTCGATCCGCCCTGCTTCCCATTCTCACGCTTCCCTTGGCGGTGTTGCTGGCCTTCATTCCCATGTACCTGATGGGCATCGGGATGAACATCATGTCAATCGGGGGGATTATTGTGGCCATTGGCGATATGGTCGATGCGGCCATTGTGATGGTCGATAACGCCCATAAGCGATTAGAAGAATGGGTCAAAGACGGGCAGAAAGGCGACCGGACCCAGGTGTTGATCGATTCCGCCAAAGAGGTGGGGCCGGCCATCTTCGCCTCCTTGCTCGTGATTGCAATTGCCTTCATGCCGGTCTTTACCCTGGAAGGGCAAGAGGGACGATTATTCAAACCCCTGGCCTTCACCAAAAATTTTGCCATTGCCATGAGCGCGGTGCTGGCGATCACGCTGATTCCCGCCTTGCTGTCGATGCTGGTACAAGGCCGGATCATTCCCGAACGCCGGCATCCGGTCACTCTGGGGTTACAGAAACTGTATGCTCCTTTGTTACGTGTAGCCTTAGGCTATCCGGCTCTCATGGTCGTCTTGGCTATCTTGCTGACCATAACCGTATTCCCAGCGTTTCAACGCATGGGATCCGAATTCATGCCCCCCCTGTATGAAGGGACGATCCTCTATATGCCCAATACCCTTCCGGGGATTTCGGTGACCCAGGCCTCGATGTTGCTTCAAGAAATGGATAAGAAGTTGAAAGCTTTTCCCGAGGTGGAACGGGTGTTCGGGAAGGCCGGGCGTGCCGATACTTCAACCGATCCGGCCCCGTTCAGCATGGTGGAATCCGTGGTCACACTCAAACCGAAAGACCAATGGCGGCCAGGGATGACTTACGAAAGTCTGGTCGCTGAGATGGATCAGGCTTTGCAATTCCCGGGGGTGACCAATGCCTGGACCATGCCCATCAAAGCCCGTCTGGATATGCTGACCACGGGGGTGCGGACACCGGTCGGGATTAAAATTTTCGGTACGGATCTTCAGGAAATCGAAAAGATCGGGACACATCTGGAGAGGGTATTGAAAGAGGTACCCGGAACGAGAAGCGTGTACGCAGAGCGGGTCTCGGGGGGGTACTTTTTAGATTTCGATATTAACCGCGAAGAAATTGCGCGGTACGGGCTCACGGTCATGGACGTCGGCCGGATCATCGAATCCGCCATTGGAGGAGAAAACATCGACACCACCATTGAGGGACGAGAGCGCTACCCGATCAACGTCCGGTATTTGCGTGAACTTCGCGATACCCCTGAAAAGTTGCGCCGTGTGCTGGTGAGCACTCCCACCGGAACGCAGGTGCCGCTGGCCCAACTGGCGACGCTACGATTCGTCAGCGGCCCACCCATGATCCGTGACGAGGATGGCATGCTGGCCGGGTATGTATATGTCGATATGGCCGACCGCGATGTGGGTGGCTATATGGAAGATCTCAAAACGGTCGTTCAGGAGAAACTGGAGCTTCCGCAGGGATACACCCTTGCATGGTCGGGGCAGTATGAATTTATGGAGCGGGTCCGTGAGCGACTCTTTATTTTTGTTCCTCTGACCATCGCCATCATTTTTATCTTGTTCTATTTTGCCTTTCACTCCGTGGCAAAAACTCTCATGGTCATGCTCGGCGTTCCACTCTCCCTCGTGGGCGCGGTCTGGTACATGGTCTGGCTGGACTACAATATGAGTATCGCCGTCTGGGTGGGCATCATCGCGCTGGCCGGCGTCGCGGCGGAAACGAGCGCGGTCATGGTGACCTATCTCGACGAGGCGGTCAAGCGTCGCCGACAGGCCGATCGTCTGCGATCGTTGAATGATCTGATCGAGGCGGTCCATCAGGGAGCGGTTGAACGTATCCGCCCGATGGCCATGGCCGGACTGGCCAACATCCTGGGACTCATTCCGGTGATGTGGGCCACCGGCGCGGGGGCGGATGTCATGAAACGACTGGCGGCCCCTATGGTGGGCGGTGTCGCGTCAGCCATGCTCCTCACGCTGTTCGTGATTCCGGCATTTATACTCTTTGGTTTTGGCATACGGACATCAAAAAGGCCCTCCACACGAAAGAAATAGAACCAGGCGGAGGTGTAGCCACGGAATGAGTTCAATGGGTGCTTCAAGTGCCTGGGGGAAAAATGAGCAATCATGGTTCTCCATTTGAAGGACAATGAAAGAATGGGTCCCGTATGTTGTGGCACCGTGCAACAGCTGAACAGTTGAGCCAAGAATTTGGCACGGATCTCCAAGCCGGATTACGCGAGAGTGATGCGAAGCTCCGGCTCACACAACAAGGGCCAAACGAGTTACCTCAAGCCCCTTCGGTGTCAGCTCTACAATTGTTTGTCGCTCAATTTGCCAGCGTGATCGTGTGGGTACTCATCGGAGCCGCGATCGTTGCGGGACTTCTTGAGGAATGGGTTGATGCCATCGCCATTATCTCCATCGTCGTGTTGAACGCCGTGCTCGGATTTGTCCAGGAATTTCGGGCAGGACGCTCTCTGGATGCGTTGAAACGCATGGAGATCGCCACAGCCCGGGTCATCCGTGACGGGCAGATGCAGTCTATTCCTGCCAAGGAATTAATACCGGGAGACGTCATTCAGATTGAAGCAGGTGATCGCGTCCCTGCCGATGCACGGCTGATCTATGCCGCTGCCCTGCAAACACAGGAAGCCTCTCTCACCGGAGAATCCACACCGGTTTCCAAAACTTCGGAAGGCCTTGACCAGGATGAACTTCCTTTAGGCGACCGGCGCAATATGGTGTACATGGGCACGACTGCAACTTCGGGAAAAGGCCGGGCGTGCGTGGTCACGACAGGAGTGCACACAGAACTGGGACGAATCGCGGCGATGATTCACGAAGCCGGCCAAGCGAAGCAATTGGAGACCCCGCTGCAACGGCGTCTCGACCAATTGGGCCACACCTTACTGTGGCTGTCCCTGGCCATTGTCGTCATCGTCTTTTTTATTGGCGAACTGCGGGGCATTCCCATGTTCGCCATGTTTCTCACCTCAGTCAGCCTGGCGGTCGCCGCTATCCCCGAAGGCCTTCCGGCCGTGGTCACCATAACCTTGGCCCTTGGCGTCACGCGGATGGTGAAACGACATGCGCTGATTCGCCGGTTACCGGCTGTCGAAACGCTGGGGTCCACGACAGTGATCTGCACGGATAAGACGGGAACACTCACGAAAAACGAAATGACCGTCACCCGGATATTTCTGGATGGCCAGAGGTATGACGTGACGGGAGAGGGATACGCGCCGACAGGAGATATTCAACAGGCTGCCGATGGATCTTCAACGGATTCCGGCCAGGTGTTGCACAGTGAGGGAAGCCCGTTATCCGCTGCGGAAGAGGCGCTGAAGGATCTGCTGATGGCCTCCGTTCTTTGCAACGGCGCGGAGTTAACCAGAACAGAAGAAGGGTGGAAAATTATCGGCGATCCTACCGAAGGCGCGTTACTGGTTGTCGCTGCCAAGGCTGGATTGGAGAAAGAGGCTCTTGAAGCGCAGGCTCCCCTGGTAGGAGAAATTCCATTTGATCCGGAGCGAAAAATG
The DNA here is from genome assembly GCA_009377845.1 of Nitrospirales bacterium. Classification (GTDB taxonomy): domain Bacteria; phylum Nitrospirota; class Nitrospiria; order Nitrospirales; family UBA8639; genus Nitrospira_E. The sequence goes on from WHTE01000050.1 coordinate 7,725, forward strand.
ATGACTATCGTCCGGAACGACCAGAAGGCTTGGGTCGCGTATACGAAAGGGGCTCCGGACGTGTTGCTCGACCGGTGTTCTCGCTTCCTGACAAGAGGAAGAGAGGAGCATCCTTTGGACCAATCCGCCCGTGCAACGGTTTTAGAGGCGAATGGACGATTTGGTCAAGACGCCTTGAGGGTCCTGGGAGTGGCAAAACGGACGTTACAAGACATGCCGAAGGAATTTCAAGCTGATGGCATCGAACAAGATTTAACGTTTTTAGGGCTGCTCGCGATGAAAGATCCCCTCAGGCCGGAAGCCGTGACTGCCGTTCAAGCGTGCAGGGACGCCGGCATTCGAACGGTCATGATTACCGGGGACCATAAAGATACGGCCATGGCAATTGGGCGGGATTTAGGTATTTTGGAAAAGGGGAAGCAGGCTCTCTCAGGAACGGAACTCAATCGGTTGTCCGATACCGAATTGAATCAACAAGTCGAACAGACAGCCGTGTATGCCCGCGTCTCCGCCGAACATAAGCTGCGTGTGGTCCGTGCGTGGAAAAATCAAGGGGCCGTGGTGGCTATGACGGGCGATGGCGTCAACGATGCCCCGGCCATTCAAGAAGCGGACATTGGCATTGCGATGGGCATCACCGGCACCGATGTCACCAAAGAAGCGTCGGCGATGGTGGTGACGGATGATAACTTCGCTTCGATTGCCGCTGCGGTGGAAGAAGGCCGAGGCATTTACGCCAATATTGTCAAAGCGGTTCATTTTCTCCTGTCGTGCAATATCAGCGAAGTCCTTCTCATGCTCTTTGCCGTTCTGTTGGGGCTTCCCCTGCCCCTTCTCCCAGTCCAGATTTTATGGATTAATCTCGTCACCGATGGGGTGCCAGCTCTCGCGTTCGCCGTCGAGCCGAGTGATCCTGATACGATGCGGCGTCCTCCACGCAACCCGAAAGGCAGAATACTTGAGCAGGACCGCTTGATCATGATGTTTGCTCAAGGCCTGTTCATCGCACTGGTGGCCACCCTGTCGTTTGTGTACTGCTTGTACGGCATGGATCAGGATTTAGACCGCGCCCGTACCTTAACGTTTACCATCCTTGTTTTCGCCCAATTGGCCCATGCCTTTAATTGCCGAAGCGACAATCGCTCGATTTTCGCCCTTGGATTTTTGACGAACAAGGCGCTGTTGTTTGGCGTCATGGCATCGGTGGGTCTTCAGGCGGCAATCATCTTTTCTCCCCCAATTCAAAGAATTTTCAAAGTGACGCCATTTGATCCGCAACATTGGTTCCTGGCCCTCGGCATCGGCTTGTTGCCCCTTATCGCGATGGAACTCTGGAAGGCGGCCAAAGGGAATCGACACAATGGTGAGGGCGCAAAAAAGATGGCGGCTCCCTCGGTACCCACGACCTAGCAAGTTGGGAAGAACGTTCAGGCATGAAAACCCCCCATTGGCAAAGAAAGGACATTCGACCGATGATTCAACCAAACGAAAATTTGAGGCGTCATATCTTTGGACGTCACCCTTGGATCGGATTCTTTCTCGTTGTATTGCTGATCGGTGGCTGTGCTGGGGTATCTCAGCCCCTTCAAGATGAGCCCCTCCCGCCACCCGAGAACGCGAAACCTCTGGTCGCACAAATAATCATCGAGGGCAATCGCCTGTTTGCTGAACACCGGTGGACGGCTGCGATTGGGAAATACGAAGAAGCGACTCAGGCTCAGCCAACATTGGCAGAGGCTCATTACAACCTGGGACTGACACTCTACCGGAAAGGGCCCGTTTCAGCATCGCGCCTTCATTTTATGGAAGCGGCCGATTTGGCTCCCGGCCATCACGTTATTGGGAATGCTCCCCCATTCCGAAAATATGGAACGGTTAAATCGAGTACTCCAACACCAGCACAGGATGGCCACTTTGGTCATCAGCATTAATAGAAAATTGAATCATAGGAATGGCGTCACTTCCCAGGTAAGAGTTCACCAAAAGACGATTCTCAGAAAAACCACATGTCTGATTGCTATTCAAGATCCATCAGTATCTTTAATGTATTGATCTCTTTGCTGTCCAGTAAGAAGTGGACGCACTCGGCAGTATTGGAAACAGAAAATGCTCTTTAGCAAACAAACACTTATTCAACCTTATAGACAAAGAGCCAAGCACTATAACCTTTCGGCCAATCTCTACTATTTGATTGGGTTTCGAGAGCAGGCGTATAGAAAAATGGCCGTAAAAACGCTCAATCTGCAGTCCGGACACAGCGTTATTGAAATTGATTGCGGGACTGGCCTGAACTTTCCTCTTCTTCAACGCCAAATTGGGCCCACAGGAAGAATAATCGGGATCGATTTAACTGATGCGATGCTTGAGCAAGCCTACCAACGAGTAAGAAAAAAAGGGTGGTTGAATGTGGAACTCGTCCAGACTGATGCCGAGGCTTATCAGTTCCCCCCATTAGTTAATGGAATATTTTCAACCTTTGCCATTACACTGATTCCAGAATATGCCCTTATTATCAAACATGGAGCAGAAGCGTTGGCTCCCGGCAGTCATTTTGGCATTTTAAATCTCAAGAAGCCGGAAAACTTGCCCACGTGGTTATTTCATTTGGGGGTCTTCGCCACTAAACCCTTTGGAGTGAGTCCTGAACTTGCCGAAAGGCGCCCCTGGGAATCCATCAATAAACATTTAATCAATCCAACTTTCAAACAACTCTATTGGGGGATTTGCTTTTTTAGCCCTCGGAGAAGCTCCAACAAACATTTCGAAGCACGCTGGTTCAGCTATTTTTCGAAAGCCCAACAAAGGTTGAATGATAAAGGAAAGGACGCTTTCAAACATGAATATGGTTAAGGATCCAGTATGCGGCATGATGGTTGACCCTGATACCAGTCTTACTGCGGTATATCAAAAAGAGTCTTTTTATTTTTGTTCCGATCTCTGTAAGCGAACATTCCTAGAAGATACCGAGAAATTTGTGGGTGCAGATGGTAGCCGCAACACTGTCCTGGAAAAAATCTCCAGACGGATTGCCTATTTCTCCATGGAAATAGGAGTTGACCCTCGACTGCCCATTTATAGTGGAGGGCTTGGAGTCTTGGCTGGAGATACCCTGAAGTCCTGCGCTGACCTTAAAGTTCCTATAGTGGGAATCACCCTGCTCTATGCAAATGGATACTTCGACCAGAAATTGGATGAATGGGGCAACCAGCAGGAACGTCCCGTATCATGGGACCCATCTCAATTTGCACGCCTTCTTCCGGAAAAAGTTATCGCCAACATTGAAAATCGAGCCGTGGTTCTCCATGCCTGGCAATACGACATTATTGGAGTCTCCGGGTTTATCGTTCCGTTAATCCTTTTGGATACTCATGTTGTGGACAATACGACCTCTGACCGGGAATTAACTGCCTGGCTTTATGGTGGTGATGAACGATACCGGCTCATCCAGGAAATCATTTTAGGCCTTGGCGGCCTGCGCATGCTTCGGGCGCTCGGGTACCATGAACTGGAACGATTCCATATGAACGAAGGACACGCGGCATTTCTTTCGCTTGAGCTCTTGCAAGCAAAACGGAGCCAAGAACAAACGGATTGGGATTTCAACGGGGTGAGAGAACAATGCATCTTTACCACCCACACTCCCGTCCCGGCTGGCCACGACCAATTTTCCTATGATCTGGTGCGACAGGTATTCAATGAACCCATGCCATTGAAAGTGATCCAAATGCTGAGCGGAGAAGAGCAGCTGAATATGACTCGACTGGCTTTAAATATGAGTGACTATATTAACGGGGTGGCCAAAAAGCATGGTGAGGTCTCCCAGGAAATGTTTCCCGGTTATACCATCGATTCCGTCACGAATGGGGTGCATTCCGTCACCTGGACTTGCGAGTCATATCAAGGCTTGTACGATCACTATATTCCTGGATGGAAAAAAGACCCGTTTTCTCTCCGCCATGCGATCAGTATTCAGAAACAGGACATTTGGAATGCTCACGTGGAAGCCAAGGCCAAGCTAATGGAAGAAGTCAACAAGCGGTCTCACCATTCCTTCAGTCCAGATGTACTGACCATCGGGTTCGCTCGCCGAGCCACCTTGTATAAACGGGCAGATCTCATCTTTTCTGATCCTAACCAATTACAAGACATTGCACGAAATACCGGCCGGATTCAGATTCTTTTTGCCGGGAAGGCCCACCCCAAAGATGGTGGAGGAAAAGATGTCATCCGACGAATTTTTAGGATGGCTCAACAACTTCAACACGAGGTGGCAATTGTGTATTTGGAGAATTATGACATCGCATTAGCTAAACTTCTGGTCTCCGGCGTTGACCTCTGGCTGAACACCCCACATCGCCCATTGGAAGCTTCGGGAACCTCAGGCATGAAAGCCACACATAATGGAATACCAAATTTTAGCGTGCTAGATGGATGGTGGATCGAAGGTCATATTGAAGGCGTCACAGGATGGTCGATTGGGCCTGCCACTATTAACCAGACCAACCCCGAAGAGATGGCCTATGAAGATGCAATGGACCTCTACCAAAAATTGAGAAACGTCATTGTCCCCATGTTTTACCAGAACCGAGAGGGATGGATTGATATGATGCGGCAATCCATCGCCTTTAATGCTTCGTTTTTCAACACACATCGAATGGTTCAGCAGTATGCGGCAAATGCCTATGTGTAAATTCAAAAGGAGGTGAACCATGCACTAGGAAGCCATCCAAAACACTTTGAACATCTGTTGAATCTTTAAATAGGCAAGAGGTTACGGGCGAAGAACAATCATTTCACAAGGAGAACGACATGACACACAAACCAAGCTTAAAAATGTTAGTGGGAGCGGTGATGGTGGCCATTCTCGTGGGGTGCGCTTCAGTTCCTCCCAGAGAGCTGGTGCAACGAAACGATCATGGGGGATTGACTGCGTGGTATCAAGAGGAAGCCCGTGACCTTCGTATGCGGGCGGAGGAGATGCGCCTAATGGGGAAAGAATATGAAATACTGACTCCCAAACTAGGGCAACAGTCAAACCTTGTTCAACATTGTAAAAATTTAGAGGAAAAATACACCAAAGCGGCGGAAGACGCGGAAGCCTTGGCAAAGCTCCATATGGAGCAGGGGAAAAACTAGCGCGTACCTAATGGGGAAATTTCAGGACATTATTTTGGAAGCCGAATACATGCTTTTTGGGTAAGGCCCCCTTGGCTTATTCGCTAAGCGTATGTCCGCTCAAGGGAGGGAAAATTTAACGACCAGGGGAAAAGCTGACAGAACCGGTCATTCGATAATCGATTCCCCTCATCGCGCTTGCGGAATTAAAAGTGAAACCGCGTTGAGCCACCACATCCGGAGCGGCGCAACACCGGCCCTCCGCAGACGAGGTTTCAACTCTGCCATTTGCCAGGGGACGGCAAGGATCTTCCTGCCGTCCCCTTGGATCCCCTGTTAATATGTTGCCTCGAGAGCAACTGTCGTTGAGGACAAGCCCTTCCAAGTCGATTTAGACTTGGCGCTGCCCGAAACGCACACCCCTGTTGATCATCCTGTTCTTGGTTGCGACTTCAATCGGTGCTATAGTTTTTTCATCTATCAGATGGGCAAATGGCAGACGAGCCTTCCCCCTTACCCAGCAGCTCTCTCCCCGAGAGGCGAGGGATATTTGAAATGTCCTAGTTTTGAATTACAAGACCATAAAAGGATCACTCGATGGAACATCAACGACATTCCCCTGAAAGAAAACCGAAACGTCGCGATTTGAGCATGGCCAAAGTGGAGCAGGTGAAGGACCCCGTCTGCGGCATGATGGTGGATCCGCTCAATGCGGCAGGAACGTACACGCACCAAGAGCAGACCTACTACTTTTGCAGTACGCATTGTGTGAACCGGTTCCGTTCTGATCCGGATGGCTATCTCACGGAAAAACATAAACAGTCGATGGAAGCAGAGCCTGTCAAACCTGGCGCAAAATATATTTGCCCCATGTGTCCCGGCGTCGAATCCGACAAGCCCGCCCCGTGCCCGAAATGCGGCATGGCGCTCGAACCGGAAATCGCCTTTGCCCCAGGCACCAAGACGGAATACGTCTGTCCCATGCATCCTGAGGTGGTGCAGGACCAGCCAGGCTCCTGTCCGAAATGTGGCATGGCCCTCGAACCGAGGGAAATCGCACTGGAAGAGAATCCTGAACTGACCGATATGACACGCAGGTTCTGGATCGGTCTCGTGTTGGCATTACCGGTATTTTTCCTGGCCATGTCCGACATGATTCCCGGACGTCCTGTCCAGGAGATTCTGGCACCTTCGGTCCTGTCATGGGTGCAATGGCTATTAGCGACGCCAGTGGTCTTATGGTGCGGATGGCCGTTCTTCCAGCGCGCGTGGGCTTCGCTCGTCAACCGCAGTCTGAATATGTTTACGCTGATTGCGTTGGGAACCGGCACCGCCTATGTCTATAGCGCCGTGGCCACCCTGACTCCTGACTTGTTTCCCGATTCATTCAGAGGAAAGGGCGGTGAGGTCGCTGTTTATTTTGAAGCTGCTGCCGTGATCACGGTGCTCGTGTTGTTAGGCCAGGTTTTGGAGTTGCAGGCTCGCAGCCGGACAGGCAGCGCCATTAAAGCCTTGCTTGGCCTGACACCCAAAACCGCCAGGCGCATTCGCGAGAATGGCGCGGAAGAAGACGTCCCCGTGGAATCGGTGCATCCCAAGGACAAGCTTCGCATCCGCCCGGGAGAAAAAATTCCGATTGATGGGATCATCCTTGAAGGTCAAAGTGCCGTGGATGAATCGATGATTACCGGAGAATCGATTCCGGTGGCAAAAGAGGCCGGTGCCCGGGTCACCGGGGGTACGGTAAATGGCACGGGGACGTTGGTGATGCAAACGGAACGAGTGGGCCGGGACACGGTGCTGGCCCAGATTGTCCGCATGGTGAGCGAGGCCCAGCGCAGCCGGGCGCCCATTCAACGGATGGCCGATCTGGTGGCCGGCTATTTTGTCCCGATTGTCGTGCTGGTCGCGGTCCTCACGTTCGTCATCTGGGCGTTTCTCGGTCCGGAGCCCCGTATGGCTCATGCTCTGGTTAACGCAGTAGCGGTCCTCATTATTGCCTGTCCATGCGCGTTGGGCCTGGCCACTCCCATGTCTATTATGGTGGGAACCGGACGAGGAGCCACCGCCGGCGTCCTGTTCAAACATGCGGAAGCGCTGGAGCAATTGGAGAAAGTGGATACCGTCGTTGTGGATAAAACGGGAACCCTCACGGAAGGCAAACCCGAGCTGATGTCCGTGGTTTCCCTTTCAGAATTACACGAAGACAACCTGCTGCGCTTGGTGGCCAGTCTGGAACGGCACAGCGAACATCCTCTGGCCTCGGCCATTGTGAACGGGGCAAAAGACAAAAGGCTGGAGTTATGGGAGGTTCAAGACTTTCAGTCGAAAACCGGTAAAGGCGTCATCGGAACCGTTCAGGGTAACAACATGGCACTCGGAACACGGAAATTTTTGGAAGAGGAATGTCAAGTCAAGCCCGCCGCATTCGAGCGGTTCAGAGACAAGGCCGAGGACTTGCGCCGGGACGGTCAAACCGTCATGTTTGTGGCCATCGATCATCAGGCTGTTGGAATCGTGGGCGTGGCCGATCCGGTCAAAGCGTCGACTCCGGAAGCCATTCGACTGTTACATGAAGAGGGCATTCAAGTGGTTATGGTTTCCGGTGACCATCAGCAAACCGCACAGGCCGTCGCGCAGAAACTTGGCATCGATGAGGTGAAAGCGGAGGTCATGCCCGAGCAGAAAGGCCAAATCATCAAACAACTTCAAGAACAAGGAAGAATTGTGGCCATGGCGGGAGACGGCATCAATGACGCGCCGGCCCTTGCCCAGGCCCAGGTCGGCATTGCGATGGGGACAGGCACGGATGTGGCCATGGAAAGTGCCGGGATCACGTTGGTTAAAGGCGATCTTCGAGGCATTGCCCGTGCCCGCCGGCTCAGCCAGGCGACCATGCGCAATATTCGCCAAAATCTCTTCTTTGCCTTTTTTTACAATGCCCTAGGGGTGCCGATTGCGGCCGGTATTCTCTATCCGGCATTTGGCATTCTGTTGAGTCCCATGATTGCCGCAGCCGCCATGACGTTTAGCTCGGTGTCGGTGATTACCAATGCTCTTCGATTGCGAACCGTCCAACTCTAATGGCTTTCCGCCCTTCCGCACCCTTTTCCACTAGGCAATCCCGTTCCGGTGGAGATCCCTGTCGAGTGACGGCTACGATCCCTTTTCCCCTTCGCTCATCCCAAGAGAAAATCAAAATCCTTTTGCGTGAGGGACGCCCCGCCGCCCTGATGGGTCGCCCCTTCAAGGACCGCATGATAGAGCGCCAGTTTCTTCTGTTTGAGTTCCATCATTTTCTCTTCGATAGTATGACGCATGAGCAAGCGCATGATGGAGACTTTCTGCTTTTGCCCGATGCGGTGAGCCCGATCGGACGCTTGATTTTCCACCGCCGGGTTCCACCAGGGATCCAGGTGAAAGACGTAGGACGCTTTGGTGAGATTCAGACCCTGCCCGCCGGCTTTGAGGCTGAGCAAAAAGATGGACGGCGTGTCGCACTCCTGGAAGTCATGAACCAGTTTCTTCCGCGTGGGAGTCGGCGTGGAGCCATCCAGCCGGACATGAGGGATTCCATGCGCATGGAAATCCTGTTCCACCAAATCCAGAAACGACGTAAATTGGGAGAACACAAGGGCGCTGTGTCCCTCTTCGAGGAGTTCTTTAAGGCGATCGAGGAGAAATTCCAGTTTCGGTGAAAGATCGGTATTCGACGGATTGAGCAACCGCGGAGACAAACAGATCTGCCGGAGTTTGAGAATCGCCGTGAGCGCGATGATGCGGGCTTGAGCGGACGTTTTACTCTGATAGGCCGAGGCAATGGTGGAACGAATTTTGGCGACGGTCTGTTGATACAAGACCTTTTGCCGGTCCGTTAACTCCAGATAAATATCTGTTTCAATTTTTGGCGGCAATTCTTTGAGGATTTGCATTTTGGTCCGGCGCAACACAAA
>WHTE01000050.1:17291-20658 GCA_009377845.1 Nitrospirales bacterium
CAAATGGCTTGCAGCGTTTTCCCCAATCCCATGTCATCCGCCAGGCAAGCCCCCAGGCGATGTCGATAGAGAAACCCCAGCCATCGATACCCTTCTTGTTGATACGGCCGGACCGTGGCATGCAGCGCATGGGGAATCGGAATGGGCTCGATCTGCTCAAAGTGCAGCAACCGGTCGATCAACGCTTCATCCGCTGGCGGGAGAATGACCTTGACCCCACGTTTCCTCAACACGACCCAATCCAGAATCTGAAGTTTTGGCACACGAACCACGATCTTCTTTTCCTTGTGTTCAGAACCGGGCTTATTGGACAGAAAGGCAAACGCACGCAAAATGGCCTGCGTGTTCTGATCCACAATCCGGATGATCCCATCCGTCTCCACCATCCCGCCACGCTGAAGAATCTTTTCGATATCCTGGGCATCGATCCGCACGCCGTCACAGAGGAGTTCCGGTCGAAGTTCGAACCAATCAATCGTCGGAGGGCGTCGCGCATCGATCGAATATTCCCACTGCGAGGTGACAATCGGTTGATCCTGATAGAACAGCCCGATCCCGGCCTCTTGCAATTTGGCATGGAGTTCGGGAAGCACGGGGGAGAGACTGGTCAACGGAAGGCTCATCTCATCATGTTCCAACATTCCGTCAAAAAGCTGTGGCCCCCACAGGGCATAGGGAATGGCATACAGCAACGCTTCTTTCGCCCAATCGTTCAGGACAAGACACCAGTGGCCCTGGTGAACCACCAACCGCCCACTGGGCTCCAGCGCCGGTGCGGAAAAACGCTGGAGGATCTGTTCGGCCTCCCCTTTAATTTTGAATGGGCGGAATTCGTCCTGGGCGATACAGGCTTTCACCATTTTCCTGGCATCCGATGCCTTGTGGAGACACAACAACTGAAAAAACGTGTCATACAAGAGCGTGCGTCGCTTCTTGGCCTTCAACCCACTGGAAACCGATTTGGCTCGTTCCAGAAATGGGAAAATCCTGAAAATGGGCAGGCTGGTCCGCCCCCGACTTTCACCAAGCCAACATTCGGCGCGAAGCACGCCGGTCCTGAGATCCAATACCGAGGCATCCATCGGAATCGTCTGTGGTATGAGAGTGAGACGGTACTGATAAGTCGGCCCATCTGATGAAAGACGGGATTGAGAGAGTGGGGCTTCCTGGCCGGCACACTTGAGCAGCACCGAGCGCAGGATTCGGTCTTTCTCGCGAAGGGGAATATCGAATTGCAAGGACCCAAATCGTTCTATCGGAAGGGAAAAGGTCGGTCTTACGATTCCAGTCCGACGTTCCGACGATAACCAGCGTTCGCGATTGTCCTGCGTCGACACCAGGGCCAACGGTCGGCTGAAAGGATCATCCGGCTCAATCACCTGCTCCCGTTGACTATTTTCATACAACATATCGTACACGGTCCATCCACCTTCATGTTCAAGCGGGGCAAGTATATTGGTATTGAGATCCGCCACAAATCCCATACAGGCGTGCGCGTTCTTTTGCACTTCGCCAAAGCGCAAACATCGAGCCGCAATAGTCACGTGGGATCCAACAATATCCAGTTCCGTCTTCGCGGTATACATCGAATCCGGTGCCCATTTCAGAGGAAATCGCCCGTCCGCATGCTCGAAAAACAAGGCATGGTTTTGGCCGTGATGTTTCAGGAAATCCCGCAAACCTTCCTGGATGGACCATGCCGGATCCTGTGTGGCCCGAAGTAACACGGCTAACTCAGTCGGCATGCCCGCAAAGGATTGGCAAATGTTTCCATGGTTGGTAATGGCAATGGACGACACTCCATGACGATTCACCAGGGTGATCTCAAATCGTGGAGGAACGGGAGGTGTGGACTTCCCGTGAGACTGAGGGCTCACGGCTCCTCTCATGAGTTGCCCCATGAGCAGGGCCTGCCTGGTGGGGTTGGTAGATGACATGCGAAACGTGTCGGGAACCAGGAGATTGACCGTGGTCAACAGCGCACAGATGACATGCTTGCAATGCGACTCCGGCGTCCAAACCGGGCAGGTACAGGAGTAGATCAGATGCCCGTTGTCCACTCCAAATCGAACGGTATAGCGCGTGGTCCCTCGTACCGAAGCTGCCAGGGTGGTCTGCGTACGGTCCCAGTTATAGGACTCGAGTCTTCCTTGGGCATAATACTCATACCCTCGGATGACATACGCTTTGGAAGCCAGGAAGTAGACATGATTGGGAGAGAGGGCTTTCAGGTGTTCCAGGACACCGATGGGTTCTATGGGCATAGCCTCCCTAACCTCGTGGGGGACACCGGTCGATCAACGAACATGATCGACTGGGGAAAACCATATACTCCTGGTCGTGATGGATGAAGCATCACATATGCCATTTAGAAACAACACCTCATGAGGGATGCGAACACGTTTAAAGCACACGGACGCCACTCTAAAAGGTTCCGTGGCATTCTTTTGACGAAACCCTTCGATGAGGGAGAGCCGGATGTGCATCGGCCAAAGCTTTTATTATACACAACCCGTCTTATTGATGTATGCGGCCTCGATGTGGCAGGAACGGGAGGACATCCACCCCGTCATGTTCAAGCAGACGGCAATCAATTGTAAAAATCTGAACTTCATTTGTCAGACAGTGTCAGATTATTGGTGAACAGGTTGCGTGTTGAAAATGAAAGCTTTCCGGCAAACCGGGCTCTCTCTTCCTCGTCATTCCCGACATGTGTTATCGGAATTTTATCTTCCTCCGTCATCTCCCATCTCCGACACTTGTCATCGGGCATCCATTTTCTCTCTCATTCCCGCAGTGAATTCCCCACTTTGACAAAGAGGGGCCAGGGGGGATTTTCTAATCATCACTTTCCTCATCATTCATCGGGTATCCATCCTATCTCTGTCATTCCTGCGGTCTCTGGCAGGAAACTCTCCCCCTTCCCTCATGCCCGACATTTGTCATCGGGCATCCATCTTTGCTTTGTTTCAGATGGACCCCCGCTACTACCCGGCGGGGATGACGGCTGGTATACGTTCGGCTTCGCCTTCATTCCAATTGTGTCTGACGCTGTCCGTCAACTGATATCTAGGTTTTTACAGATCAATTGTGATGGTGAGCCATTCACGCTCACGTCTGGCAGGGGTTCAGTGTGTCTCATTCGCGTGGAGACGACAATACTTCCCCCTTATCCGGATCAACTTTCCCTTCCGCTCCGGTTAGACACGAGGAAAGATGGCTCTTTAAGGGGGCGAAGGACCTTCTTTGACGATCACGGTGCCTTGCATGGAGCCCAAATGGAGATCACAGTGATACGGAAAGCTCCCGGAATGTTTGAACACGTGTTCAAACCGATGCCCGGGTTTGTTGAGGGTGAGCCCGCTCT
>WHTE01000051.1 GCA_009377845.1 Nitrospirales bacterium
ATGCTGAAGGAACCTCGGTTGCTGGGACGAACCCCGGCTCAAGAATCTCAATAAAAGGTTCCTGACCCCTTATCTCCTCGGAAAGCTTAAATGGGACTCGATGAGCCGCAGGTGATCCTGCACGTGTTCAGGGGTAAATAACTCGCCAATTATGCTGCGGGTCATCGGCAGCAGCCGATAGTGAATACCCGTGCGCGTATCGTTTGGGTGAATGATGGGTTCGACCCACCCATCCGCGTGCCGATAGCCAAATCCGCTCACCACCTCATCCGGTAGAAGATGCTGGTTAAAATCTGCTTTGATGCGCCGGGCTAACTCCAGCAGCCGTTGTTCTCATCGGCATTGAGCTCAGCCTGCCTAAAGGCGGTGGCCAATTGTTGCAACACTTGATAAGTTAACGCGACCGTCCAGGTGCTGACCAGATGCTCGCGCATGGCGGATTGAGCCGGTTGAAGGGTATCGTCCCAATCCCCGGCGCCGTAGGCTGATAACGCCGTCCCCGGGATAAAGCGGGATTCGATGGCGTCAATCGTGCGCTGAACATGGCGTAACAAAGTCGATCGGGTGGGACTGTGGCTAAAGGTTGGTATCTCGGTATAGGGCAACTCAATATCCAGGATACTGAAATCATTGCTGGCTTCGAGATACATCGCCAGCGCTTTTAAGGGCCAAAGGATGATGTCACCATGGCTCTCCGGATGCTGAATATTGGCGAACCGGTCAAACATAAACCACTGTGGCCAATCAGCCGTCTCCTCATATTGCCGGGCAAAGACGGTTAACAAGATCGTTTTCGCTTCAGTATGGTGTTGGGTGGCCAAAAGGAGTTCAAACGGGCCTTGACAGACATCGCGTACACCCCATGCTGCACCGGAAAATTGTTCGAGACCATGGGGCGTCGTATAGTGCACCATGGCATTGTGTAAGTACCAGTAAAATATGTCATTGAGTTTGTCACAAAGCGGATTCGTCTTGGTGAGTGATACGTGAAATTGTCTTCCTAGTGATTGCCAAAATGACCAGCCGGCCTGTTGGTCTTGCTTCAGATTAGCCGGCTGAGCTTGATATTTCTTGCATAAGATTTTGGCGTGATCCGCGTCGATGATTGAACCTGTGATCGCCAAAGAAAACGTCTGCACCGGTTTGGTACGAAATGTGAGATAGGCTAATCCACGGGACTGTTGATCGGTAAATATTTCTTCATCTGTCCCCATGTGCTCGACCTTGGCTAGTTCTGACGTTGTGAAGTAGAAAATGGTATCCGGATATCGTTGGGTCATATCCGTACTGGCATGAGGCCGCAAAGTGGCGGTGGCTGCCTGGGTATCAATATCGATATGGCCTTGATGATCCAGTTCATGGGTACCCAGAACCAGATTGCTGAGTATGACAAATGTGTCGGCCCGATCGGACTCAATACTCAAAAACGCGGCAGCGTCTTCTGGACTGACCCAGGCATTGACCACAATCCATCCCTGATCGGTCTTGTACCGCCATCGGCAGGATTGCAAGCCGATTTCATAACACGACGGCATCCCGAGAAGATGATATGTTGCGCCTCGCTTGATGAAAATGCGCAGGCCGCTCGTTTTGAAGATGTTGAAGGGGGTTCTCGTGATGGATAACAGTTTGTTGAACGACGTATTGCCAATACTGAGATGGGAGTGAAAGACGCCGGCCATATACGTGGTTGAACTCAGCCCATCATCGTGCGGAATCCTGGCGCTCCCGCTGCGCAAAATATGGCCGTGGGGGCGTTCGACGAGCTGCTCTTTGGCTTTTAACACCACATGGGTGGCATCCGTATAGAAAAACGACAACAATGTTCCGTCCTGGACTTCGTCATGGCGTCGCCGATCCGGGAACAGGTCTTGGACATCGTCGTCGGTTAAATCGTGTCCGGTCAGCATCGTAAGGTTCTGCAGGATTGTCTTGGCGGCTGGTTGCGGCGTGAACACGCAATTGGGTGGTTGATCTTGTAATCTTTTGATACGGTTTATGGCGGGATGAATACGGTCGGCATCAGCGGCTTGGGTGGGCTCTGGATGGTGCGGCACATATTCAGCGTAAAACGTGACCGATTGGGACTCGCCGGGAGCAATCCGTAGGGTATCGGATTGCAGACCGCAGAATGCCATTTCGTATTGCTGTTTGACATTCGCAAGGCAATCTTGGGTCAGTCCAACCGGGATATTGGTGTGTTTATATGCCAATCCATAAAATGGCAGACCATCTGTCACGAAACCTCGGGTGTGAGTGGTACTCCCCTGCATGAGCCAGGGATGTTGATCTCCGTATGGTTGATTCTGGCGTGAACACACTACGGGTCCGTATGGGTCGTGGGTCAAAACATAATGATCAATGTAGTGGCTGCAATACGCTTCATTGTTCCGGACCGCCCCTTCGTGGGCCAGGCCAATATCTTGGGTATAGATCACATCGCAGAGACGATCCGTCGAGGTTGTGTTGTGAATATCGATGGTCCAAAACCATAGCGTTGCCTCTGGGTGTAGCGTCAGTGAACAAGTATAAGCCAGATCCTGCCAGTGCCCTTGCCATCTGGCCTGGTGTTGTGTGTACGCGAACGTACTGGGTGATGGGGGTCCGATCAGCGGGACAAACGTAATAGAATCAGCCGTGCGGAGGCGTAAATACACATTGTTCAATGACCCTTCAAGCGGGTTGCCAAGTATCTGATTAATCATCACATCGTGACACATCGCGCGGCATAAACCGCCATTCTGAAAAAATTCAAAGACAAGGCCGCTTGAGTTGGCTAACGAAATCGTTTCCATCTCATAGCGTGATTGAAAAGTCGACATGATATCTCCCGAAAATTCTGTCGCAAATAGTTGCTCGAGACAAAAAGAGCACTGACTCTGATCCCTAGGCCTAGGCGGCGATCGCGTAGAATACTTCAGCAGGAGAATGCTTGTCTCCCACCACTGTCTTCGTTTCCTTACACTTGATCATCCCTATCACTTCCATCCCCGCTACCGTCCGATGGGCGGCGTGAAAACTTTTGAAGCCAGAGGTGGTTTCAAGGGAGAATGAATGCCTTTTTGAGGTCAGCTCCCTTCCTACCTAAGTGTCTATTATATTTGCCTTTGTTGGTAATGAATAACTGGAATCCCGCAGAGTGAGAAGATCACTTGCTTTTTAAGCTAAGGGAGTTATAGTTTCAACGCGATTTAAGTTGAGAGAGCGGAAGGGAATTTGGTTTGGGTTGGCTACTTCTTGAGAGGAGCACCTATGACAAAGGTAAATGTGGGAGGCAATACATTCCAAGATGTAACGTTCCCCCTTGTATTTGAGAACCGATACTTCATGCTTGAACCGTCGTCTGATAAAGACATTTGGACAATATTTTTCCTCCAAGGTAGAGAAACCATTTTGGAGGTATTAAAAAACCAACCACAAGAGAATTTATTTACAGAAATCATCACCAATCCAACAGGAATTATTACAGTGTCAGATCGAGAATCTGGTAAATTTCTTTACAATATTCGTCCCGGGAACAAGAGCACGTCCATATTTGGATCATTGCAGGGCCAGGAAACAGAAATTAAAATTACAGATCGGGAAATTAGAGTGGGGTCAAATATTTTTCAAGCCAATCATGTCATAGGTTCATACATTGGGATTGTAGTTGACAAAAACGGAGGAATTGGGATGGGGGGTGCGTTGCCTCCAGAAATACAAAAATTGTTAATCACTTAATAGAACTCGGATCTCCTATTATTCATGTGGAAAATTGTGAGTGTGCTAACATCAAAGCCATTTGAAACATATCTGGGAATTCCACTGGAGAACGAAAACTTTAGCATTTTTCATGTTCTTCTCAATATTCGCAACGACTAAGATGGATTCACGAACGCATTTAAGAAAAAGGGTAAGAGAGCAATCTCCTGCGGTCTTAATTATTTGGGAGTGGGGTGATTTTGGTATTCTCAACTGGCCAAGATCTGAAATTAAGCGTCTATCATGTAGACAAAAATTGGTGATTAAAAAGCATGTTTAATTTATTTGGTTCTCCTGCTAACTTGGTTAAGTTTTGCCGGCCAGAACACAACATTTTAGATCGTTGTCATACAATCCGTTTTGGAACTCTTGATTACTATCGGGAACTAGACCCTGCTTTTTCGATCGCTGATGCAGAGGAAGGCCGCGAGACGACAGGTATAGTAACTGTAGATAGCGATAATGCATCTCCTGAGGCCAAAAAGCGCCTACCTATATTGCGAAATCCAAATGTAACAATTCAGTACAGCAAGGTAATAAATACCTCCCCTAATTGCTGGATTTGGTGCTGCTCCCTTGTTCCTCAAGGAAGTCATGACGAGATGCTAGCAACCAAGGGTAAGGAATTTGATGATGGGTATACCTCATGGTACGGAATTACCAATCGATTTCGTTTTGCAGAAAGCCTGAATGAATTACTTGCTAATTCAATGGCTGTTAATGGCGTTTTAGGAGAATCTGTAAAGGACTTACTTCAAGAATTTACTATAAGAGAAATGAGTGAAATAAGAGTTGCGTACTCTCATAATGTAGTGGAATACACAGAAGAAAAATTGGACACCATTGACAAAGGACAAGTAAAAAACTATTCCAATTTAAATATGCCCCCTTTTCTTCGGCCAATATTTTTTAAACCAAAAACCTTTGCCCAAAATAGTGAATACCGATTCGCCTTTTGGCTTCATCATCCCCTACGTGGTGTAATCCCTGTCCGAAAAGACCCTATTGACCTGCCAATTTTGCCGATTTCCGAATATCAGAGCTTGAATAAACCTTGAGATTTTTTCTAGAAGTTTCCCGGATTAAAAACTAAATCCAAGAGGACTCCAAGTTTTTCCATCCATGCCATACGTACTTTTTGCTGCATAGCTTCCCCTATTCGTAAGGTTATTGGCCCGCCCGAGGAGGAAAGTCGAAATATGATTCCAAATCTCAGGACACGCAGAGTGCGAACCGTTTTACAGCGAGGTACGGTGTTGTTGCCAACTCGTGGAACGATGCTCCTGATTAGCCGCGTATGCTTTGCAACGGGATTGCTCGTGATGATGACCGTCTTGGATCAGTCGGTTCACGCCACAGGCGGAGGGGGGACGAAGTTTCAGCGCATTTCGACGCAGTTCATCGCCGCATTGGGTCCTCCAGGTGCAACCTCCGGGAACGGCGCGGAGTCGTGGGGTCTTTGGCCTCTGGATCCGGGCCCTCGGGGAGTGAGGTTGAGCCGCTTTGAGCAGTTGAAGGAGGCGGGTGGCGTCGCCCCGGCAGGCTGGACATTCGACCACACCGACTGGTGGCTGGAAGAACACGGCCTCATCATGGAGCAGCCGAAATTTCGGATCCCTCCGGGCAAATATCTGGTTACGGGTGACCGCGAGGTCACGACCGTGCTGACTATCCATCCCGCTGACCAGGATGGCAATAGCCGTTGGGAGCTCGATGACCAGGCGACGCTCTATGACGTGACGCACTTGGCGTGCCGCTCCGCGCGCTATACACCGACGACCGGTAATGGTTCGTGTTCTCCGGCAAACGTGCAGAAGACTGCGTTTCCGGTTATTCCAGGGGGGATGATGCCTCCAGTCGAGGGCTGCAAGAAGCAAAACTATGCGGTTCTCATCGTGATTGCTGTAGCAGAGGAAGACGAAGGCCGGTGACGCCGGTCGTTTTGAGAACTCTTCCCGAATATGGCCGAAAGGGCGACTCGTTTCCGTTGCGGAATCCAGATGGGGCGGAGGGATGTGGGGACGCGTAGCGCAGCTGATACGGAATCAATGGTCCACAGCTCAAGAAGAGAAATTTTTCTAATCGCTTAGGGCTAGAGTAGTTGAGGGAAAACCTATTTTGGGATCTGTTTGGGCGAGCCGAGGTTGGAATGATATGAAGGTCAGATGAGTTTTTTTGACCATACGGGTATACTCGTCGGCAATGAGGCTAACTCTGGTTTTGAGGGATTTTCGAAAGGAGTTTTCTAGGCGTAGTAAAATCCAGAAAGGTTGGGAGACGATGAGAGGGACCCTCAGCATTTTTTTCTTCGCGGGTTTTTATAGTAGAAGAGTGAGAAAACCAGAATTCAATTTATAGATTTTTCCCCTTTGCATGGTTCGGGGTGTACTAGCCCTTCGGGAAGTTTGGTTTTTTTATTTACACAGGATTGGTTAAGTTGGGCTTGTGTAAGGTTTAGTACATTAGTAAGGTCCGCCCCAAGTAGGCTAGTATCCTTCAGTTTTGCCCAATCCAAATTGGCCTGTTGCATGTTAGCTCCGGTTAGGTTTGCACCCTGTAATTGTGCTCCTATCAGTACTGCATTCTGTAAATTGCTCCTTACAAGTATGGCGTTCTGTAATTTTGCCGTCGCCAGATTGGTATACTCTAGGTTAGCCTGTGTTAGATTGGCATTTTGGAGGTTGGAGCCTGGCAGGTTTCCCCATGACAAATTCACTCCCCACAGATTGGCATTTGAGAGTTCGGATTCAAATAAGTCGACATTCTCCATTTCAGCTTCAAGCAGGTTGGCATTTTGGAGGTTGACATGATTCATTGCAGCGTTTTGTAAGTTAGCGTGAACCAAGTTGGCGTTGCGAAAGTCAGCTTCAGCGAGGTTAGCATTCTGCATCCGAGTTGAATTCAGGTTCGCTTTATTTAGTTTTGCCTTTTTTAAATTTGCATCAATTAAATTGGCTCTTCTCAGGTCGGCTTTCATTAAAAAAGCTCCCTCAGCATCAATGCCTCTAAGATTTTCTTCCTGCAATTGCGCCCCCGAAATTATTTCTGCTATGTCCGCAGCATCTGACTCCCGCATTAGAAACCAATTTGAAGGACGTGAAGAAACTTCTTGATCGCGAAAGTTAGCAAAAGCTCTGGTGCGTATCAGTGGAAGAAGAGAGAGGAAGTCAGGAATTCGTGTGCGATACCAGGTTATTGCTTGGAATAAAAGGCCATCATAGTCAAGGTCTGAAACCTCTTGTTCCTTAGATTGGGATTTTTGGTTTCCCCTTGCGGTGTCGGTGTGCTTAATCTTTCCAATATCAACATATTCCCATTCAATCCTACTGGGAAATCCCCCTTTTACTTCATCTTTTTGTTCTTGCCCATTCTTATTTCCATTCGCTTTAGACAAAATTTCACGATCTATTTTAGGATAAATTATTTCATCAATTACCGTCACTCCTAGAGATATGGTCCTATGATTATCCTTTTCTTCTTGCCAAATTTCCCGAATAGGCACCTCAGTTTTAGGCGGCTTTATACCGTTAATAGCACCATCAGAAACCACGCCAGTAAAAAGCAATACAACTAATCCTAATGTGGCAAATTTCCAGAAGCGTTGGCAAAGAATTGCCCAAAACTCCTTTTTCCGCCAGTTTTCTAAAATATTTGAAGAGCCTTGCTCTTGCCCTCGCAGGGTCCTTTTTGCCAAGGCCTGAGACCAAGCAGCAAATACCGAGGCCAGGACCATAAGCAGGATATGTGCAAATGTGCCTTCCCAATCGTGTTTAGGCAAATATCTCAACCACAATAATACCAGTGTAATTGGGACCAACCACCAGGTTAAAAAAATAGAAATATTTGTCTGCAATCTTGATAAGGCTGGTGGATTTTCTCTTAAAAAACGAAATTGGGTTCTAACCAATCCACTAACTAACCATGGATATACTTTCTTGTCCAATGTCTTTCCATTGGGGAAAACCGCAGGCAAAGTTGCCAACTCTTCCCACAATCGCTGTAAATATAAATGAAGCCAGAAATACAAACTCAGAAGAATGAGCGGTGCAGCCCAATAAAATCCAGCAAGAGGAATCTTCGTTTGAATAATTGGTAGTGGAGAGGAGCCCGAATTTGTCATGAGGGCTACATCCGTGGTGGTGGCAATGGTTAACCAACAATAGCCACAACCCAGGAGAAGGGAGAGAAAGAGTTTTTGCGCTCGTTGGGAAATTTCTTTGACTTGGCCAAGCCCCTCAAATTTGGCGATGTACTCTGGCAGTTTCGCTCCGGAGACATTGGCACCTCCGAGTTGGTTGGCGAGGAGGCCTTTTGCACCAGTGAGATTTGCATCCTGTAAATTCACTTCGCGGAGGATGGTGTGGTTAAAGAAAGCCTCCTGGAGATTTGCCTCCGCGAGATTAGCCAGCCGTAAGTTAGCTCCTAAAAATTCGGCTCTCCTGAGATTAGCATTCCAGATCTCGGCCCCCTGGAGTTTGGCTTTTGTTAGGTTGGCTTGCTGGAGGTTGGCATACCAAAGTCTTGCTCCCCTGAGGTCAGCTTTCTGCAGCTTGGCCTCCTCGAGTTTAGCATCCGGTAGAATTGCCTCTTTTAAATTGGCCCCTGTCAATTTAGCCTTCTCGAGGTTTACCTCTCCAGGATTTGTTCTCAGGATGATATCCCCCTCAAGATGGCAGTTTTCAAGATTTGCAATCACACCTTCTTTGCCATTGGATTTAATCCACTTTCGGTGCTCCTCCAGAATATGCCTCAACTCCTCTGGAGAAATTTCTCTCAGTTTTGGAGCGGCCTTAGGTGCCTCTTCAGGTGGCTTGGCTGGAGTTTTAGCTGGAGCAACTTCCACAGGCATCATCTATGGGGTTGGAGTATAGGCTAATTCAAATGAGGGGAACGGTTGAAATTTAACTGAACTAGAGGAGGTGAAACACATTATCGTGAAGTAAGAGAAAAATCTGGATCTGAAATAGTTCATAGCACAGCCACACTGTCTCAAAATTTTTTAATAAAAGCTAGACCCGAACTACTCCAGATTTCGGGAAATTTAATTAAGAAAGCTTATGGAAAGATTGGGACGGGTGGTAGCCTCCAAATTGGTTAAAAAAATGATAGGTTTTTTGCCACCTCCCCATTGACCCGACCTCTTTAAACTAGACTGGATTGCAGTTAGGTGGTCTTCCCCTGATTTTACGGACATATCTGAAAAGCGCCATACGAGGCGGGGAGGCGTGACATGAAGAAACGCAGAAAGTCTAGCCAAGAACTTGATCAAACTTTTTTTGATCCAATTCCCACTTCTAGGATCATCGGTAATGTGTAACCAAACAGTCTCTACGCCAAATGACATATGCCGTAAAGGCCAAGAGTGAAATGAAGAACACGGTGCGAATGCGTCCATATCCAGAGCATGCGAAGTTGGCGGTGGCATTGAGAATGCCAAAGCCTGCATAGGCCAGGAAGACAAACAAGGCCCAACGACGCAATTTGAGAAAGCCATACCCAATGGCGATATGAAGCGCTGGGGATTGAGCTTTGAACAAGAGACCCGGGATGCCGGTAGGTTTGGTGCAAAATACGGTCAGGTGGTATTCAGGGTTCGCCAAAATTATGTACAGGTCCGTGAGGGCTGTGAACAGAAATAACCCGCCGAGATATCGCATGTCGTGAGCGCGTTTCCAAACAATGCGTAATGTATCCAATTGGCCACGTGGAGTCGGGAGATACGCTTGATAGGCTTGAAGGCACCACCAAGGCAAAATAATCAACATACCAAAGAACCAGCCCGCTCCCGGTCCCCCGACTGCTCCGAGAGCCCAAGTTAAGACCCCGAGCAGTCCTCCCACCAGCAGCACCCAGGTCATCTGAATGGGATACCCCCGGACCAGGTGCCCAAGTCCTGGAAGGATAGCCGAGAGTATCCCCCCAAGCGGAGAAGTGCTCGAATGATCGGATGCAGAAAAATTCGGTTCCAATCCCATGGGAAGGGAAAGGATAGAGGTGTAAAGAGCTGAAGGGCAAGCCGAACAGAAGGGATCGACGGGATGCCATCGAAAAGAAACCCGGCCTGCTAGAAACGAGAAATCAACGCCTCATTGATGCAATTGCCGATGGACAACGCAGCCCGATTTCCAGACACAGATCTAAAACAAGTTTTATGGGAAACAGGTTAATATCGGGAACAGGCAAGGAGGTGAATGAAATGGTGGGCCGTGTAGGGGTCGAACCTGTGGCACGCTGATTAAGAATCGAAATCTCACGGCAATGCTAAGTGCTTGATTAACCTCTGGTCCGAGTTCAATGAGGTAATGAGTTTGTGAGTTAAGGACACGAGAGAGGTGAAAACCATGACCATATTCTTCATGGCCGGAGAGAGTAAGGATCGTTGACCGAAAGATCAAGGCTCAGGGCGGAGCGTTCTGGCAGAGGCAATTAGTAATTCAGCCAGGCACAGATACAGAAATACCCACCATGGAGAGGATGGAGGAGAAGGAAGTTGTCTAAGTTGTTGTATTTAGTTGGAGCGGGCGAGGGGATTTGAACCCCCGACAACTTGCTTGGGAAGCAAGGACTCTACCACTGAGCTACGCCCGCTCACAAGATCAGGATTCGCATTCTAGGTACGATCCAGAACTTAGTCAAGGATCACTCGATCAAGATAATAGGCTATTCGTTACTCCCCAACCATATCGACTAGGACAAATATACGTTTGCCAATTTTCAGTGAAAATTGTCGGCCTGGCTCAAAACGGATTACGGCATTGATATCACTCAATTTCTCTCCGTCCACTTTAATAGCATGTTGAGAAACCAGACGACGCGCTTCGCCTTTACTAGGCACTTTACCCGTCCATAACAAGAGATCTACTATCGACATGGATGGATTTTGAGCAATAGAAAAATCTGTCGGCTTCAATTTCATACACAAATCTGGCTCATCGGGGAAGTCCCGCTTCTGAAATCGCTGTTGAAAATCACCCTTCGCCTCTTTCACTGCATCGCTACCGTGATATTGACGGACGATCTGTTCCGCCAGGGCCATTTTGGCTTCCATCGGGTGTTGACGTTTGATCTCATCCAAATTGACGACTGTCAACAGTTCGTAATATCGCAACATGAGGGCATCGCTAATGGACATCAGCTTCCCGAACATATCGGCGGGACGATCTTCCAACGCGATATAGTTTCCGAAACTCTTGCTCATTTTCCGGACCCCATCTGTGCCTTCCAATAAGGGCATCGTGAGCACCACCTGCGGTTTTTGTCCGTAGTCCCGCTGCAAGTCACGCCCAACGAGGAGATTAAACTTTTGATCGGTTCCACCCAACTCGACATCGGCTTCCAACACCACCGAGTCGTACCCCTGCACCAAAGGATAAAGAAATTCATGCACGCTAATAGGCTTTTGTTCCCGGTACCGTTTAGAAAAATCATCCCGTTCCAACATCCGCGCCACCCTATAATGCGAGCACAACTCAACCATCTTGTCCATCCGCATATCACTCATCCAGCGGCTATTAAATTCGATGCGGGTTTTCTGTGGATCCAGCGTCTTAAAAATTTGGTGTTCATAGGTTTTAGCGTTGGCCAGCACCTGCTCGTTCGTCAATGCCACCCGGGTTTCCGACACGCCGGTCGGATCACCGATCATGCCCGTAAAATCCCCGATGAGAAAAATGACCTGATGACCCAACTCCTGAAAATGCTTGAGCTTTTGAATTAACACGGTATGGCCCAGATGCAGGTCTGGCGCCGTAGGATCAAATCCGGCTTTAATCTTGAGGGGACGCTGTTCTTTCAGCGACTCCGCTAATTTGGCTTTCAGTTCATCCAACTGAATAACCTCGACAGTTCCCCGAAGCATAAGATCCAGTTGGCGCTCTATTTCTGAAGTCGTCATCTTGGCAGCCATGTGGTGTAAAAGATGGTTTTAACTTCCTATCCCGATTCCGCTGGTTGGTTTTCGTACGGCAACAAAGGGACGAAGTTGCTGAAACCGTTTTTTCCCAATACCCGGCACGAGAACCAAATCTTCTACCCGTCGAAACGCGCCATGGGAAGCACGGTGGGCAACGATGCGTTCAGCCAACACCGCACCAATACCGGGGAGGTGCTTCAACTCGGCCAAGGTGCCATCATTCAAATCCACGATGAAAGCCGTCACTGCTCTGGTTTGGCTTATTTCCCTGTCCCCCACAGCATGAACGGGTTGGACGACCTCTTTCCCACGAATAGGCGCAACACGCGCAGCCTCGTGTGTATGGCCGGCGGAGCCGGGTTGAATCGTGTCTGATGACAGAAAACCCGGGTGATGCGAAGGGGGCACGGAAACAGTCGGAATAGACGGCTGCAGCCAACCCACCCAATATACGAAACATACACCTACTCCCAAAACGGCACATTTCAAGAAGAGAGAGCCGCCCCAAGAGAGTCCGTCTGAATATACTCCGGACCATTTCAACCACCTTACTGCCGATTTCCAGGGTTCCATTCCATTCATTCTTCTTACAATCGCCATACTAGGAGCCTGTCGAACTTAGGATGAAGCGGCTGCAAAAGTGTCTAAGCGGTCCATATTTCGCCGCTTTCTTGGACCATAACCCCACAATGGGCCGGTGAAATCGTCACAATCTAGCCTCGCTCAGCCGCTTTTTCGCTCTCGATCCCCAAAATCCGACGGGCTCCTGCAACATTATTTTCGCTTCCGTGCCTGATGAATGGCCATCCCCTCCACATCTTCGGCCGCCTCCATCATCCCTTCCGAAAAAGTCGGATGGGCATGAATCATGTCGGCCAGATTCGCCACGGGCACTCCGCCATGCATCGCCAGTGCCGCCTCATGAATGAGATCGGCGGCATGCGAGCCAATAATATGCACGCCTAAAATTTGATTCGTGGGTTCATCGGTAATCACTTTAAATTGTCCAATCGTCTCCCCCACCCCCTGAGCTTTTCCCAGACCGGCATACCGGAATCGCCCGACGGCAACCGTCAGGCCACGTTCCCGGGCTTGGGCTTCCGTCAGTCCGACCCGCCCGATTTCAGGCAACGTAAAAATCCCTGCTGGAATCACGTTATAATTCATCGACCGGGATTGGCCCATCGCGTTGGCGGCCGCCACTTTCCCTTGGGCCGAAGCCACATGAGCCAACATGGATTTTCCCGTGACATCGCCAATGGCGTAAATGCCGGGCACGTTGGTTTCCAGCTTCTCATTCACCAGAATCTCGCCTTTTGACCCCGTGTTCACGCCAACCTTGTCCAACCCCAACCGGCCGGAGTTCATGCGACGTCCAACCGAAATGAGCATTTTATCTGCGACCACTTCTTCTCCCGAATCAAGCGTGGCCCGCACCCCTTGATCAACAGCAGACCATTTCGTGATTTGCGTTTTGAGAAAGAGTTGGACCTTTCGTTTTTTCAACTCACGAGTCAGGGTGTTGATCATATCTTCATCCTCGAGAGGAAGCACCGAGGGCATTATTTCAACGACGCTCACTTCCGAGCCCAGCCCACTGAACAAGCAGGCAAACTCGCACCCTTCCACCCCGCCACCGACAATCAACACGCTCCGGGGAATCTCCGTTAAATCCAAGGCGTCTTGACTGGTCAACACTCGTTGGCCATCAATGGGAAACTGAGGGAGTTGAGGCCAGGAAGACCCGGTGGCAAGAATAATGGCATCGGCATCAATGGTAGAGGCAGACCCATCAATATGGGTGATCCGCACTTGCCGGTCACTGACTAATTCACCTCGTCCCGGCAGATGCGTAATGTTCCACTGCTTCAACAAGGTGCCGATCCCATTCACCAACCCACGAACCACATCATCCTTGCGGGCGACCATGCGGGCAAGATCATAGCCCACAGGCCCATCGATGTTGAGGCCAAAGGGCTGAGCATGCCGAACCCGTTCGCCCAAATCAATAAACCCCAACAGCGTTTTACTGGGAATACAGCCCGAATTCAGGCACACGCCCCCAAGAGCCTGTTCTTCCAAAACGGTCACCCTGGCGCCTAATTGGGCCGCACGAATGGCCGCCACATAGCCGCCAGGGCCAGCCCCGATAATCACGATGTGTGTGGAGTCAGCCATTATTCCTGTGATTTCAAAAATTCCGTGTATTGATCCGCCGTCATCAACCCGTCCACTTCACCAGGGTTGGATAATTCCAGCACAGCGATCCACCCCTTCCCATACGGATCCTGATTGAGCAGTTCAGGGTGGTCATGAAGTTCAGTATTGACTTGAAGAATTTTCCCGGTGACTGGCGTGTAAATCGTAGAGGTCGCCTTGGTCGACTCCACTTCTCCCAATTGACCTTCAGCCTGAAGAGACGTCCCCACTTTGGGAATATCCACAAACACCACATCCCCCAGGGCATCCTGAGCAAAGTTGCTGATGCCCAAGGTGGCCTTATTGCCTTCGACACGAATCCATTCATGCTCTTTGTGAAAACGTACATCCTTCGGCTCCATTCCTACCCCCCTTTGTTCTTAACGATGATTGAGATCATGTTAGGCAATACCGTGATGCAACAGATCATTCCGGGATTCCATTAGTCCGCCTGATCAGGCCATCTCATCAGCTTTTTCGTCACTCCAGTTTGATTGAATTCCCCAATGCGCGACTTGCGTGAAACCCACTCAACCTGGTGAGACAGAAACGAGATCAGATTACTCAAGAAAAGGCACGAAGATCGTGAACCACACCAATTCCCGACGGAAAATCATGAAGCAGCGACGTGCCGTTCGCAGCTGTGCCGGGAACAATGCGCTTTCCCCCGTCTGCCGGCATGCTCACCCACACCCGACGCGGATCATCAAGCACGGGGAGCAGGCGGGTTAACACAGCCTTCGTGGAGATGCGCCGCAACTTTTCAATCACCGCTTGCTGATCGAAAGCCGACTGACGATCGATTTCCGGCCTCACAAAGAAAAAGGAAAACGGCCGCCTGGTGGCTTCCATGGCATCCTGCGCATAGTCCACCAGGGCGCGTACCGGATCAGTCAATCCGTGCGGATGAAGCTCCAGACCACAGTGAACGGTCAGTTCACGTTTTCGAAGAGAACCAATCAACTGCTCAAAGATATTCAAGCGCTCACGAGCTTTCCACCCCACCCATCGCCAAAAGACCGAATCTTCGGCAGGAACTTCCTGGGCCCGGGTTGATCCACCGGAAGACTTTGATGAACGGAGAGGGTCGAATCCTGGCTGAAAGACACGCACTGGGTCGAAGTCGACACCAAATGCTTTTTGAAATCGACTCAACCCGGACGGGGACACTCCGTCGTAGACACCCAATGGATAATCATCGAGAAACACCAGTCCATCAATGCTCTCCTCGGAGAGGCGCGTGAGAAATTGATGAAGAAACTGTTGATAGTCAGGATGGAAAATATCAAAAAACCGGCTCTCCTTCACAGTTTGCGTAGTTACGTGATAGGTACGATCCCGCCATTCCAGCTTAGGGGAATCATGCCAATTGCCCGCGCAACGAAGATTCACCCCCACATAGACCAACAGTTGCAACCGATGACTCCGTTCAACATAGGAGCGCAACAGCGCCTGCAGATCGAGAAGATGACGAGGAGCCCCCAACCCCCTGTTTTGATCGGTTTGGAACCCGCCCCCTTGACATCCCAGATCAATCAGCAAAGTGGTGATCCCGTCTTCCTTCATCTTTTTAATCCCCTGGTCAAATCCACCGCTTGCCGGCAATTGTTCAAGGGTCAACCGTATTGCCTGAGTGACCAGGGGAGGCATCTTGAATTGTTCAAGTAATCGTTGAATTTCTTGAAATTTCAATTTGGCATCACTTTGATACCGATGCCCGTTCCCGGTACCGGCCAGCGTACGATATTGATCCCTTGCCGCCTCCCATTCCCCCACTTGACCGTAGGCTTGCGCCAGCAACCAACGGCCCTCAACTTCAATGGTTCCTTCAGGGCGCAAAGCCAACAATCGCTTTAATCCACTGATCGTCTTGGGATATTCCCTCCCATTAAAATGACCTTGGGCCTCTTGAAAGAGTTGCGCATGCACCCGCCGAATATCGGAAGGGGCTTCAATGGTGAATGGTCCTTCCACGCGATCCGGCAGGGTGTCTACGGCAGGCGGCGGAATGGCACTAATCACCGGTGGCCCGTGTGGAGGACGCGTCCGTCCACACCCGGCCAATAACCCCAGACACACAAGCAGTAAAAAACTTTTTTGCAGTGTCGTCATAAACCGTTTCGTAAATGAAGTATCGAGTCCAACTGGTCAACCCGGGGATCGTTCAATATCAGCTCATTCTGAAAGCTTGAAAGCTAATCGCGGCCTGAGCGTCCGAGAACGCCTCCCAAAGAGGTGGTTAGGCTGACCCTCTTCGATTCCATTCAGGATGACACAACAACGAACACCGAAGATTCAAATCGAAATAGATCCCCGCCCCGAGCACGGCGGGCATGTCACTGGAAAGAAGAAGTCTTATAAGACGAAATACATCCGTTGTTTCAATCCCGATATCCCAGTTGGGATTCCGCAAAAAAATACCGGATCTCAATTTGGGCATTCTCAGGAGAATCCGATCCATGCACTGCATTGGCTTCAATGGAAGCGCCGTGTACCGCTCGAATCGTGCCAGCCTCGGCCTTCTTGGGGTCGGTAGCCCCCATCAGGTCGCGATGTTTTTTCACCGCATCCTTTCCTTCCAACACCAACACCACAACCGGCCCGGAACACATATAGGTGGTCAAGTCATGAAAGAAAGGGCGTTGTCGATGCACCGCATAGAACCCTTCCGCCTCCCCTTTTGATAATCGCCTCATGTGCATGGCAATCGGAAATAATTCGGCCTCTTCATAGCGGCGGATGATATCCCCAATCGCATGTTTGGCCACCGCATCAGGCTTAATAATCGCTAATGTCCGCTCTGACATACTTCTCGTCCTTTCCAAAAAATTCCGTAAAAAAGCCCTGTGAGTAAGAAAAGAGCATTTTACGGCGCCCCCTACTCAGACGCAATCTCAACCCACACTTAAACTGTAGTCATCACAATGACTTCGGCCGGCTGGAACACTATCCGTTCCGGAACGGGAAGAGAGTCCGCATGATGATCGAGCCAGCTCACACGCCACATTCGTGAAGACGAGGGCAACATGCCGATTTCTCCGATGGGCACATCAACCTGCTCATGGACATTTGTATTGAGACAGATGAGCGCCCAACTGTCCGGGGCCTCCAATGACCGCCGCTCAAGGACACACAGATCGGGGTTGTTCAGAGACCGTTGAATAAGCTCCCCCTCCCCTTGCCAAAGCGGCACGTCCAATTTCCAGCGATTCACGGCCCGGATAAAGTTCTGTAAATCCCATCGGGGGGACTCCCAATCATCAGGAGTGGTCGTCACCACATGCAGCGACCGTTGAAACCCGAATTCATACCCGATCGGCATCATGATGCCGGAAGAGAACAGAGTGGCAAACGCATAGCGCTGCCGTTGAACCGCCTCATTCCCTCCCGATTCAGCGGCCAGGCGCGGCGTGTCATGGGTTTCCGGAAACGCAATCGAAGGCATATCCTGAAATTCCCGATGTTGGGTTAAACACCAGGCATCCTTGAAATTCCACCATTTAGAACTGTTACAAAAAAAGTGGAACCCGGCTTTCCCAAGCGCACGCGTTTCCTCCAGAGTACAGCCAAGATTTTCCGCCCAAAAGACGGCCTGTGAGTTCACGCGGAGAGCCCGGTCAATGAGGAAGCACCACAACTCAATCGGAACCTTATAGGCCGCGTCACACCGGAACCCTTGAAAACCCAACTCCAGATACCGATCGACCAAACACCCCCAAAACTCCCAGAGGTGCTCTCGATCGGAAGAATCACGATTGTCAATTTCCGCTAAATCGCCCCACACGGTTTTCTTGCCCGGGTCGTCCGGATCAACGGCATACGGATTCTGAACCTGTCCTTGATCATCCCGCATATACCAGACGGGATGCTGCGTAACTAAGGATGAATCGATTGCGGTGTGGTTCAACACCAGATCCACCATGGGAGCCAGGCCACATTGAGCGATGTGCTGAAGCGTGGGGCGCAAGACATCAAGACGCTGGTCATGTGTCCCCTCGGGCAGAAATGCCGGATTCAGAAGGTCATATTCTTTAATGGCGTACAAACTTCCGGAGAAACCCGTGAGATGAATGGGGTTCACAAAGAGCCAATTAAATCCCATGCCTGCGGCCCGTTCCGCATGAGGAAACCATCGATCACAGGGACCCGCCAGGCGAGGGAACAGATTATAGATGAGAGGAACGTGACGCGAAGCCTGCATATTAAAAACCTATACTTTCTCAGCACAGGCCTCGGGTGGACGAGTATCCGAAGAAAGGCCTTTGGAAAAGATGATCCTGCCGACCTGCTTCACATTGGCACACAAGTCGCCCAATCCGGGAGTCACCAATCGAAACGGCCCGCCTCGCCCGGAAGGAAACGGCGCGCCCTCCAGCTCATACACCAGAATGCCAAACTCCACGGCTTGCTTGATCGTCAGACAGGCCGAAAATTTTCCATCCTGCGACTCAAAGGTCACATGGTCGGCTCCCACATCGAGCGTGACAACATCAAGTAACGCTTGAAGTTTTACGCCACGCACATTCATGCCGGGCATCAACGTGGGCAATTCGGACACCTGATGTGCCGCGGGAAGTTGCGCCAGTGTCGCTCGCGTGAATTGGAGCGGCTGCATGATGGCGCCCTCGATCCGTATGGAAGCCCCGGCAGAAGGTTGGGGGTCGGGCCCGGTCATGGCCTTGATGAAGGCCGTCAACATCTCATTCATGGGAGTGGGCACCCCGAACTCCTTTCCCTTTGCCGTGATATAGCCATTCAACTCATCAATTTCAGTGCGCCGTCCGGCTTTCCAGTCATCATACATCGAAGTATGAATATCCCGAAGTTCCTGAGACCACTTAACGACCTTCTCGGGCATGTCCTCATCCAGCGGAACGCGGTGCGCCGCCATGGCCACGGCCGAAACTTCACGCACGATAGTGGTGATGACAGGCTGTAACTCGGGATGATCCAAGGCTTTCGCCACCCGATCATTCAGCACCACCGTCAGCGGATTAAACACACAATTCCAACACATCTTCTCCCACTTGGCGCGCCGGATATCTTTGGTGATGAAACAGGGAATTCCCGCCTCTTTCCACAACGACGCAATGGCTTGAAGTCTGGGCGATTCCATCCCCATCGGTTCGCCAATAGTCATCATCCCTTTTTTATAATGATCGATCACGCCCGGCTCGACGATCCTGGAATAGATAAACGCCACCCCGCCCACAATCCGTTCCCGACCAAAGCGGGCCATCAGCGTATCCTCAATCGTCACGCCATTTTGCAGTGTGAGAATGGTGGTGTCCGGTTTCAGCACAGGCTCAAGCTGGGTCATGGTTTCCTCAAGATCATAGGCTTTGACCCCCAGCACAATCAGATCCGGTTGAGGCAATTCCCTGGGATCGGAAGCCACGGGCGGATGCACGGTAAAGCTCTCGCCAATTGCGCTTCGAATAGTCAGCCCGTTTTTGGCGACCGCCGCCAGGGTACGCGGCCGTAATAGAAACGCCACGTTCGGATTGTTGCGAGCCAAATGCGCCCCAAAATATCCACCAACCGCCCCCGCCCCCACAAACAACACCTGCTTCATCGATTATGTCTCCTTATGTAAAAACTTAAAGTCGACCTTTCAGACATTGGAGACCACTATGTGACTGAGAAACCAATCTATGAGCCTGTAATAATCCTGTCATCCTGAGCCGGCGGCGAAGGATCTGTGCCCAGGACGAAATGCCCCAGGACTCAGCGAGATTCTTCGTTTCAGGATGACCGAAAATGCCCAAATTTCATCAGACATTGTCCCCAAAATGAAATTCAGATTTTTTCATATACAAAATTGATCATGAGAAAATATCGTGGTCCTACTCTAGCAGAATTGACCACGCTCGCCTACGAGACCGTTGCCTTATTGCGCGCCAGAGAACTGCAGCTGCCGCCAAGCCTCATACACCACCACCGCAACCGCATTGCTCAAGTTCAAGCTACGAGAACCAGGCCGCATCGGGATGCGCAAACGATGGGCAGGAGAAAGGCCTTCTAAAATGTGGGCGGGCAGGCCCCGTGTCTCGGGACCAAAGTACAAGGCATCACCCGGTTGGAAGGCCACGTCGTGATACGGTCTCCGGCCTTTTGTAGTAATGGCAAAAATTCGCAAAGGCTTTTGGGCATCCAGATAGGCTTGCAGCGTGAGATAATCCTTCATCCGAGCCAATTCATGATAATCCAACCCGGCCCGGCGGGCCCGCTTATCATCCAACTCAAATCCCAACGGATGAATCAGATGCAAGCCAAATCCGGTATTCGCACACAGACGAATAATATTCCCGGTGTTCGGCGGAATTTCGGGTTCATAGAGGACAACATCCAACATTGTGTCGCTTAAGTGTCAGCTTCGGGTTATCTATTCAGAAGGTCGCGATTCATAACTGTAAAAATTCAAATTGCTCCATTCAGGCATGGGACGAATACGTGCTGACTCGGTCTGTCATCCTGAGCCGGCGGCGAAGGATCTGTGCCCAGGTGGAGAGGTCAGGGCAAAGCGAAATCCTCTGTAAAACGCGTCCTGAGCAGGCCGAAGGGGTCAGGTGGACTTGAATCGGGAATCCATCCCGGCATTTTTGGGATGGATCTCCGGTGACCTTGAGAGAGAACGACGGGTACAAGCACAGAATTCACCAGAAATTGTCTGGCAAATGATTTTCAGTTTTTTTCAGATACATAGGAGCCTGACAATCAGCCATTGGCCTGTTCGGCGCGCCGCAAGTGGCGACTGACCGTAGCATAGT
>WHTE01000052.1 GCA_009377845.1 Nitrospirales bacterium
CTAGGTGCCGAATATCATCGGACAGATCCGCGACGCTTTCATAGAGTTCCTGGAGCATTGGCGTGACGGGATGAATATCCGGAAGCCCTTTTTGCGCGGTTTGCAGCTTTAGGCTCAGAAGCGCGAGTCGTTGATTGACATCATCGTGCAGATCGCGGGAAATACGCCGGCGCTCCTCTTCCTGAGCCATCAACAATTGAGAAGCCAGCGAGCGAAGCTCTTGCTTTTGAATTTCCAGGCGTTGAGAGGCTTCCTGAAGAATGGTTTCCGCCTGCTTTCTTTGGGTAATGTCCGTGGCAATCCCGCACAGCGCATAGGGTTTTTCCTGGGGAGTCGTTACAAGAAACTTAAACACGTGTTCGGTGTAAATGCCATCTGAACGGGAAGACACGTCTTCAAATTCATAGGCCTGCCTGGTTTGCAAGAGTGTTTGGTCGATTTGATGAAATTGCGCAGCCCGTTCGGCTGAGAAAATTTGCCTGTCGGTTTTGCCCAAGATCTCCTTTTCAGATAGACCCACATTCATTTCAAATTGCCGATTGACTTTCAGATACCGTCCGTCCAAGTCTTGGAGCCATATGGAGACCGGACTGTGGTCAAGAATGGCTTGGAGTTGTCCTTCGTTTTGCTGAAGCAGCCGTTCAGTGTGCTTTCGCCCGGTAATATCGATTCCGGTCACAATGAAATATGCCACCGCCCCGCTTTTCTTGTAGCTGGTGGTGGTGTTCCACTGAATCCAACGGAGCCGATGCGACTTATCCAGAATACCCGATTCAAACGTGTCAGGTAACCGGCCGGCTTTGTAAGACTCCAATACCTGTCTGACTCCTTGATCGTCTTCCCCGGAAATCACCAACAAATCCCAAAACAGCTGACCCCGCATACTCTGAAGCGAGTGTTGAATGGTTTGTTCACACATCCGGTTCATGTGGAGAATCCGCCATTGCGGGTTCAGGATGATCACCAGAGCTCCTGCCGTATCCAACACATTCGCAACGAACCGCTGTTCTTTTTTGAGCGCCTTTTGAGCGTCTCGTTGTTCTGTTCGATCAATGCCGGTTGCGATCACAAAGTCCACCGCACCGTGTTCGTTTCTGAGCACCGCATTTGACCAGGCAATCCACCTCAACTTCTTCTCCTTGGTGGTCCAATAGTGTTCATGAATGCTCGGTGCCTGACCCTGGATAAATGCCTGAAAATAGTCCTTGACCGCTTCCACATCCGTCGACGAAACCAGTATGTTCAAAAATGGTTGATTCTGAACTTCTTCACAAGAAAATCCCGTCAGAATTTCACAGGCACGGTTGAAACGGACGATGCGTCCTTGAGTGTCTAAAACCAGAATCAAGGCCGCGGCGGTATCCAAAATTGCGGCGATAAACTGTTGTTCTTTCTTGAGCGCTTCCTGCGCTTGCCGACGTTCGGTAATATCCCGCAACACCACAGTGAAAAGCTTCTTTCCTTTTCCTTTTATTTCCACTTGTGAAACGGTGGCTTCGGCAGGAAATTCCTCCCCATCAGCCCGAAGTCCGGTAATCCCCCTTGCAGCACCCATCTGCCGGAAAGGCTGGGAATTCTGCCTGAATTGTCGAACGTGCCGATGATGGGCTACACGAAACCGCTCCGGAATAAACCGGTTAATTGACTGCCCAAGAGCACTCGAAGCGGGACAGCGAAACATGTTCGCGGCCGCCTCGTTAAACAGCACAATCCGCTCATCTTCATCGGTGGTTACGATCGCATCCATCACTCCATCCACCACCACCGCCATCAAAGCCCTTTGTTCTTCCTGCGCGATTTCTAATCGTTCCTGTTTCGTCACATCCTCGACTGCGATTCGAAACAGACTTGCCATGCCGGGAGATTCCATGGGCTCCAGGCAGCCTTCCAATCGGACTCGATGTGGAGTGTTGACATGCCGCAGGGTCAGAATATCGGAAGGGTGAGTGCCTGACTTCTTTTTCAGAGTATCCAAATACAGACGAAACACCCCCTGGTCATCCTGATCTACATATTTTTCAAACTTCTTATGGATAATGTCCCGGCGTGACAGTCCCAGCAAAAGACAGAAGGTCAAATTGGCTTCCAAAATGCGGCCGCTTCCATCGAGTGTGACATATCCCACGGGTGTGAAATCAAACAAGGTGGCATACCGATCACGAGCCACCTCAAGGTCAACCTGGGCTTGCCGAAGTTCCTCGTTTTGCATCTCCAGTTCGATTTGGTGCACTTGGAGTTCATGCACGAGGTGCTGCACTTCCTCAGACGTCATCTTCTTCACCTGTGCGCGAGTGGTCGTAAGGGTCGTCTCAGCCTTTTGACGTAAGATGCGAAGCTTGGTGGATGGTTTTTTCTTTGGACTCATGCTTTGCCTTAATTCTGTCATGCCCCCTGAGTCGAAAATCCAGATTCGGTTTTATCCATTGTCCTGCCCGACATCCGGCACTAGGCCTCCAGCTCTTTTCCCCTCTGTCATGCCCGACATTTTCTATCGGGCATCCATCTTTGAAATTCTTCGGGTGGATCCCCGCTGACTACCGGCGGGGATGACGGAGAAAAGAGTCATGCCCGACATTTTCTATCGGGCATCCATCTTTGAAATTCTTCGGGTGGATCCCCGCTGACTACCGGCGGGGATGACGGAGATCCTTATGTGTTGGGATTGTCATTCTGAGCCCATGGCGAAGAATCTGTGCCCAAAACGAACCATACCCCGGCTTAGCCACATCCTTCGTTTTACTCAGGATGACAATCGGCAATACATCTCCATCGCGAACATCGTCCAACATTGGGACACCATCTTCCATCGTTTTAGATGCATCCCCACTCCTAAATGGCAGAGATGACAGCATAGGGAGTCTTGAGTTTCATTCTTGCTCTTTTTCATTTCCGTCGAGAGGGGAATCCATGTTCGATTTTTCCTTGGTGACATCCTCCATGACAAGAAGAATCAGCCGGGGGTTGCCGGCCTCCTGGTCGAGGCGACGGCCATTTAAGACAAAGACTCGCCGCCCGACGCGCGAAAAAGTATGGTCGATGAGAAAGTCCTGAAATGTGCTGTTTTGGGGGAGGATCTCTTCGAGCAATCGGCGCAATGCCGGAATATCCCATGCGCCTTCCCCTATTTGATAGAAGAGTTGCTGCTCCACCTCTTGAGGCGAGAGATGAAACGCCTGGTAAAAGGTTTGGTTGGCTGTGACAACTCGCAATCGCCCATCTAAAACAAGAAGCGGTTGGCGGACGGTCTGAATAATACTCTCGGCAAATTCCTGAGCCTCCCGCGAAGCAATTTCCGCTTTTTTCGCTTTTGTGATAGTCAGGAAGGTGATGACAAGACCATCAATCGTATTCCTGGCCGTCCGATACGGAAGAATCCTGAGGACGTACCACTCGCCAGCGGTGGATTGCACCTCGCGTTCCTGAAATACCAGCGTTCGAAGGACTTCCCGGGCCTTTTCAATCAGCGGGTCGTCAATGAGCTTCGAAGCAATGTCGGTCAGCGGCCGTCCGACATCCGTCGCAATAAGGTTGATAACCCGTTTAGCCGCGGGGGTGAATCGTTTGATATTGAGATCATTATCCAAAAAGAGGGTGGCAATTTCGGTGCTGTTCATTAAGTTGTCCAAGTCATCATTAGTCGCAGACAGTTCGTCGATCTTGCCTTGCAATTCGGCATTGACGGTCACCAATTCTTCATTTAACGATTGCAGTTCCTCCTTGGAGGTTTCGAGTTCTTCATTCGTACTCTGCAATTCCTCGTTGGTGGACTGGAATTCCTCATTGGTCGATTTGAGTTCTTCGTTTGAGGTTTGCACTGCCTCAATGGTGCGTTGCAACCGTTGCTTCGTATAGCGCAATTCTTGGAGGACGGCGGGTGATGGCGCGACTTCGCGTTTAGCCTTAGCTTTCTTTTTCCCTATTATGGGACCGGCGAGCCCTGCCGGCTTTGAGGCAAATGTCACCTGATAGAGCCCTCGAAGGGGTTCCGGCTCCTCAATATGCTTGACCGTCAGATCCACGGACACAAAGGTCCCATTGGTTTTTACTTGAACGTCCTGGTGCACAACATCTTTTTCCTTGGTGGTCGCTTGATGCAGGGCAGTTGCCAGATCATGACGCAGCCCCTCCCGGGCCATGTTGAGGAGAATGAGATTCGGCTGACCCGGCGCCGGTTCTAAATACGCGCCGGTCCGTCCATGAATATAGACGATCTCCCCTCGTTCATTCACAATGACACTGGCCGGGGCGTATTGCTCCAACAACATCGTTTCGACCAGGTCAGGAATCGAGGGGGCCGACGGGGGCAGAGCACGATCCACGGCGGCCAGACTGTCCCATACGACTTTGATTCCGCCAATAGGAAATCCCTCAAGGCTGGTTCGATCGGTGGTCCCGGCTTTTCGCCGATACAGTTTCCACTTTCGATCAACGGTCTCGAATAGCCCTTCCTCAAACTCCCCAATCGTTTCTGAAGATCCCAGAAACAACAATCCGGGGTCTTTCAGCGCATAATGAAAAAGAGGAAACAGGCGCCGCTGGGTTCGCGCCTCTAAGTAGATGAGAAGATTTCGGCAGGAGAGGAGATCCAACTTCGTGAACGGGGGATCGGCGAGCAGGTTATGCGGGGCAAAGATGACGAGATCACGAATGTCTTTCTTGACACGATAGTGGCCGTCTTCTTTAATAAAGAACCGATGCAATCGTTCCGGGGTCACATCATTGGCGATCCCCGCGGGATAGAGCGCTTTCCGAGCAAACTCAATAGCCCGACCATCCAAATCAGTCCCAAACACCTGAACCTGAAACCGGACCTTCCTTTGTGCCATATATTCGCGAAGTAAGATGGCCAGGGAATACGCTTCTTCTCCGGTCCCACAGGCGGGCACCCACACCCGCACATGATCCCCGTCCGGTTTGGCGTCCAGGAGTGCAGGAAGACCCTGGTTGGCCAGACCATCGAAAGCCGCCGGATCCCGGAAAAAGCTGGTGACGCCGATTAAAATTTCTTGAAACAGCGCATCCAACTCGTGCGGATTGGTCAGCAAATACCGGAGATACTGTTTGGGGGCCTCAATCTGGTGGACATTCATCCGTCGTTCGATACGGCGGCGAATCGTATTCGTTTTATACAAGGAAAAATCGTTGCCGGTACGATCCCTGAGAAGGACAAAGACTTTGTGCAAAAACTGCCCCACGTCGCTTTCCTGGTCCAGACCTGATGGCATGGGTGTCAGGTAGGGTCCCCGGATATAGGCCAGAATCTGCTCGGGCATTTGTGCCGGAGGGCAGACGTAATCAATGATGCCCGTCGCGATGGCACTCTGTGGCATTCCGGCATATTTGGCGGAGTCCGGCGCCTGCGCCATCGTCATGCCCGATTCCCCTTTGATCGCCTTCAGGCCCAGCGTGCCGTCTGACCCCGTCCCCGACAACACGATTCCAACGGCGCGATGTTTTTGATCTTCAGCCAGAGAGCGAAAAAAATAATCGATGGGTAAGGGCAGCCGGTCTTGCAAGGCAGGCTCCATCACATGCAGTGTGCCGTTGAGCAGTGCCAGATTTTTCCCTGCCAAAGCCAGATAGACGGTATTGGGCTTCACCGCCAGACCATCGGCGACTTCCAGAACCGGCATGCTTGTGCACTTTTGCAGGAGGCCGGGAAGTAAACTGGTATGACTTGGAGATTGGTGGGGAACCACCACGAAGGCCAATCCGCTATCCGACGGCATTTGCGTGAAGAACTCCTCAAAGGCTTCGAGCCCTCCCGCCGATGCCCCGATTCCCACGATGGGAAAACCTTCCTGAGGTTTCCGAACATCAGAAGAAGGAGAGGTTTTTTTGACCAGGGATTGAAGCTTGAGATGTGATTGTGAGGCTTTCGATTGCGTCTTGACTGAACTCCGGGGTGCCGCCTTCTTTGTGAAAGGACCGGACTTTCCCAACTTTTCAGGTTGCCCCTTGGATTTTGCCGGCTTTTTTGTGGCAGCCATGAACCCTTTTCCTTAGGGGTGAGTTGGATAAGCACCTCGCAGGAGATCCAATCATATTCATTTTGTTTCTAAAGGTACAGCACTTTGTTGTGTCCAGGTCATTGGCCGCCTTGTTCGGTCTCATTCCCGTGAAGGCGGGAATGGCCCCCCACTTCCTTCATGCCCGACAGGGTTAATCGGGCCATCCATCTTCAAGAGTCGTAAGGCGTCAGGCGGAAGGGGTGAGGGAAATGGGGTGAAGAGTGAGGAAATTTTTTCGGATGGATCCCCGCTGAGCACTGGCGGGTATGACGGAGACAATATGGACATCCCTCGCTGAGGAAGACTGGGACGAACCGTTCCGGAAGTCTGGGGAAAGATGCTACAGTTCCTCTGGTTATCCCTTTCAGATTTCTTTTTCCGCCCCATACTTTCCTCAACTACGTCAACAAACGTTGACCAATTTTTCCACTTTTTCTTCCCTCCCCAACCTTCAACGTTTCTCCACCATCTCAACAGGATACGATCCACTTTCTCCTTTCCACTTTTCCGCCATATTTTTCTTAAAAGCCAAAAACTCTGTACCTGGCATAAAGTTTGATCATACCCCATTCATTATCAAACCAAGTTGCGGTCCTCGCTCACGGATTTATGTTGAATGGCTCAAGAAATGGACAACCCAATTCGTTCATTTCTATAAAAACACACCGAATGCAGGAGGTGACATGATGAAATGTCCTCGCTGTCATGGTTTGATGGTGATAAATACGTGCCTTAATGTGGAGAATGTTATCAACACTGTCTGGGTTTATGAATGGCGATGCCTGAATTGTGGAGAAATCGTTGATGCCCAAACCTTGGCAAACCGGATTTCTCGGCAAGAGCGTGGCAGCCCAGGGCACGCGCAAGAGGTTGCCTGAATTTTTCAATCAATATGAGGACACCCCGTGAACCGGATTCTTAGACTTCTCGCATGGAATGAGAGCATCGCGTGTTTGATCATGGGCATGGGGATGAGTTCGGGATGGGGCCAGGAACAGGAAGTCATCGCGGGAGGAAGGCTGCTTCTACCATAAATTTTGCGCATCCTGTCATGGGCCACGGGCCATGGGGGATGGCACTCTTTCGCGGTCTGTGCATCCCGAACCTGCGAACCTGACCAAGTTGTCAGCAAACAATGGCGGCTCATTCCCCTTTTGGCACGCGTATCGTACTATTGATGGACGCCACCAGGTTCCGCGTCATGGGACGCGTGATATGCCGGTTTTTGGAATTTGGTTCCGTATACCGGATGATGAGGTCTCGATTGAAACGGAGTGGGCCGATCAAGTGCGAGGGCGCATCTGGCAATTGTTGTCGTACCTGGAATCCATTCAAGAGCGATAACGACCAAGATGAATGGTTCTGACTATCCTAATTATGAGGGTATCTCTATAGGGAAGATGCCAGGGAGGACATAATGAGCAAACGACAACACAGGGGCCTTGGGCTTCTTGGTTTCATCCTCGTGATGGTCTGGCCGATTGTGGCGATCGGTCAAGAAGATCTGGGAAATCCTCAAAATGGAAAAGTTCTGTTCGAAAAACATTGCATGCACTGCCATGGAGTGAAGGGAGACGGCGATGGAGCAGATACCCAATTCCTGATGGTGGGACCGGCCAATTTTCACTCTCTGGAGTCCCGATCGAAAACAGATTGGGAATTAATGAACATTATTACGTTTGGAGCCATATTTTCTCCTATGCATGATTGGGCAGATCGTTTGACGGAAGACGAGCGGTGGGACGTCTTGAGATACATCAGATTGCTTGCCCCGTTTAACCCCGTCGCCCGGCTTCCCATTTCACCAGGGGGGAACGGGTAAAGGCTCAAACAATGTACCAAAGTCAGTCGTGAATCATTCATTTTCACATCGAAGGAGGTCCAGTCATGTCAGACATGTTAAAAGTCATCGAAGTCCTCGCGGAATCAGACAAGAGCTGGGAGGATGCGGCTTCGCAGGCCGTCACCCGGGCATCCAAAACCGTCCATGGGATTAAATCGATTTACATCAAAGATATGGAAGCCAAAGTGGAAAATAATAAGATCACCAAATTTCGCATTAACGCGAATATTTCTTTCCTGCTGGATTAGGAGAGAAAAGATGAACGTGATGTGACAGAGCCATCTTTTTTTCCGTCATCCCCGCCGGTAGTGAGCGGGGATCCATCCGGAGAAACACACAGATGGATGCCCGATTGGAAATGTCGGGCATGACGGAAGTGGCAAAAGACGCCCGAGACACATGGTCAGGCATGAGAAACCGCCACCATCTTCATCCGACGGTGGTGAGCGGAGGTCCATCTTGAACAACTCCTCTGACGCCTTACGTCCCATTCGACTGTTAAAGCTATGGTCCAGAATATGACAACTTCTGGATTCACCACCACCGGTCAACATATGATGACAATCGTGAATGAACCCGAACCTTCAGCGTGGTGGGAGCATTTTCCCCATGAGGCGGATATGGGAATCCGTGGTATTGGAATCACGAAATCCCAAGCTTTTGAACAGGCGGCGTTAGCGCTGACGGCTGTCATCACAGATCCTGAAGAGGTGGCGTCTCAGGTGGAAAGCCATTTCAGCTGCGAGGCGCCGGATGATGAACTCTTGCTGGTTGATTGGCTGAATGCTCTCATCTATGAAATGGCATGCGGGCACATGGTGTTTGGCTGGTTTGACGTCAAGATCAATGATCATCATCTTGAAGCCGTCGCGCGCGGGGAACCAGTCGATCGAAAAAAACATGAGCCGGCCGTGGAAATAAAAGGGGCAACCTATACCGAGCTGTCTGTCCGGCATATGGAGGGAAGAGGCTGGGTCGCCCAGTGTGTCGTTGATGTCTAGCAGAGCACTGAAAATAGCATGACACGCTGTTTATGATGAGCCAGTTGATTTTGCCTGAGTGTTTCGAAGCCCAGGCACCCAAACCGTTGATTTCCCCCGCCTGCGAGGGTGTCAGGGTGAGGGGACGAGGCAGGCATATCGCTTGAGGTACTCCAATAGACCGCGACAAACCGTATGGACCTGAATCTCTTATCACAAGTCTCTGATTATGAATGGCACATTCCTCGAAAGGGAGAGATGCGCGTTCCGGGAATTATTTACGCGGATGAGTCACTCATTCGTGACATGGATATGAAGGTCTATGAACAAGTCGTCAATGTGGCCATGCTCCCGGGCATTGTCCAAGCCTCGTTTGCCATGCCCGATGCCCATTGGGGGTATGGGTTTCCGATAGGCGGAGTGGCCGCCTTCGATCCCAAACAGGGTGGCGTGGTGTCACATTCCTCAAAAGGGAGAGATGCGCGTTCCGGGAATTATTTACGCGGATAAGTCACTCATTCGAGACATGGATCTTAAGGTCTATGAACAAGTCGTCAATGTGGCCACGCTCCCGGGCATTGTCCAAGCCTCGTTTGCCATGCCCGATGCCCATTGGGGGTATGGGTTTCCGATAGGCGGAGTGGCCGCCTTCGATCCCAAACAGGGTGGCGTGGTGTCTGCCGGCGGCGTCGGGTTTGATATCTCTTGCGGGGTACGAGCCCTCTACACCGGGTTGCGTCCTGACGATATCGCTCCTGTTAAGGAAAAGCTGGCGGATATCTTATTTTCACGGGTGCCCGCAGGGGTGGGAAGCACCGGACGATTGCACCTGAACCCCCAGGAAATGGATGACATGCTGGCTGGCGGCGCCCAATGGGCGGTCCAACGAGGCTATGGGACCGCGAAGGATTTGTCGCGCATTGAAGAACACGGGTGCATGGCCGGGGCAATACCCGCCTGTGTCTCCGATCATGCCAAAAAGCGCCAGAAGGACGAAATGGGAACGTTAGGTTCGGGGAATCATTATTTAGAAATTCAGGAAGTCGTGGAAACCTATCACGATCCCCTGGCTGAACAACTTGGTATCCAAGCCGGGGACATTCTAGTCAGCATTCATTGCGGCTCCCGAGGGCTTGGGCATCAAATCGGCACCGAATATCTCAAGAAAATGGTTGTGGCGGCGAGCCAATATGGGATTACGTTGCCTGACCGCGAATTGGCCTGTGCCCCGATCGACTCCCATTTGGGCCAGGAATATTTAGGGGCGATGCGGGCCGCAATGAATTGCGCCTTGGCCAATCGGGAAATCATCACCCATTTAGTGCGTCAGGCGTTTTCGGAGATCTTTCCTCAGGCGGACCTGCCCCTGCTGTACGATGTGTCTCATAACACTTGCAAAGTGGAGGAGCACCGGATTGGAGGCCAGAGCCGGCGCCTCTTTGTCCATCGCAAAGGTGCCACCCGCGCGTTCGGCCCCGGACATTCGGCCATTCCTCCTGACCTCCAACCCCTCGGTCAACCGGTCCTGATCGGTGGAACCATGGGTACAGCCTCCTATCTTCTGGTCGGGACCAAAGAAGGGATGGGCCTGGCCTATGGGTCGGCGTGTCATGGGGCAGGACGAAGTATGAGTCGGCATCAAGCGACTCGACAATGGAAGGGTCACAGGGTGATTCAAGAATTAGCTGCTCAGGGGATCCTCATCAGAAGTCCTTCCGTGCGAGGTGTCGCGGAAGAGGCGCCAGGTGCCTATAAAGACGTCACCGCCGTGGTCGATGCGGCTGAACACGCGCACTTAGCCCGCAAGATGGCGAAAATGCGTCCGTTAATCTGTATCAAGGGATAAGGCGTACAAAACTGAACGTCATTTACCAGACACTGCCCGATGAATGCTGAGCGTTTTCCGTTCTCTCTCTTTCGCCCCGCAAGTCGTTAGCGGGGATCCATCAGTAGAAGACATCAGTGGTGAGACGTCAGACGTCAGGGGCATAAGGGGGAGACAGAAATCAGAATGGATGCCCGATAAAAAATGTCGGGCATGACGCTGGAGGTGGGAGATATCCAATACAGAATGCCGGGAATGACCGCGATGGGGATAGATTCCCGATATTTGTCATTCTGATTATTATGAAAGTGCTGTCTTCCCTGTCCCTCCGCGGTAGGATACGTGAGAAAGGAGGGCACTCAAGATGGAATACATCGCACTGGATGTTCACAAGCGGTACACCTGGGCTCGCGTCGAGAATGCCCACGGCGATCGCGTGACCGAGCAGCGCGTGCTCCATCAGCGCGGGGCGATTCAGGCGTTTGTGCAGCACTGGACGGCCGGTTCGCCGGTGGCGGTGGAGACCGTGGGCAACTGGTACTGGGTGGTCGATGAGATTGAGGCGGGCAGCGGCCAGCCGCAGTTGGTCAATGCCCGCTTGGCCAAACTGATGAACGGGAGCGTCAACAAAAGCGACCGGCTGGATACGAAGGGGCTGAACCGGTTGCAACGGACCGGCACCTTGCCGACCGTGTGGATTCCGTCGGGAGCGATCCGGGATGCCCGGGAGTTGCCGCGGACCCGGATGGTCTTCAGTCGGCACCGCACCCAGCTGAAAAATCGCGTGCTGGCCACTGTGGCCAAGTATGGTCTGGCGGTCGACGGGGGGTCAGTGATGCGTTTGGGAAACGTGGCCGGACGATCCTGACGACGCTGCAGGCCCAGTTGCCGCCACAGACCCAAGAGGCGGTCACCTGCCTCCTGGCCCAACTGGATCAGGTGGAGGGGACGCTCACTCGCCTG
The DNA here is from genome assembly GCA_009377845.1 of Nitrospirales bacterium. Lineage (GTDB taxonomy): Bacteria > Nitrospirota > Nitrospiria > Nitrospirales > UBA8639 > Nitrospira_E. Next base: position 11,623 of record WHTE01000052.1, read on the forward strand.
GAACGCCAGATGCGGGCGGTGTTTGCTCCGTGTCCCCAAACGGCCTGGCTCAAGACGCTCCCCGGGGTGGGTGATCTCCTGGCCATCGTGATCTGGACGGAAATCGGGACGCTGGCGCGCTTCCCGCGCGCCGAGGCCTTGGCCAGTTACAGCGGGCTGGTGCCTCGCGAGCACTCGAGTGGCGGCAAAGTTCGCTTTGGGGCCGTCCGCCGTGATGTGAATCAGTACCTGAAGTGGGCGTTTGTAGAGGCCGCCAATAGTGCCGTGTTGAATCGGACGCGGTGTGGGTACACCCACATCAGCAAGGTGTATGAGCGCTTGCGGGCCCGGCGGGGGCAAGGCGAAGGTGGCGGTGGCGCGGCACCTGGCGGAAGCGAGTTTCTGGATGTTGACGAAGGGCGAGCCCTATCGGGCCCCGATGGCGTCCACACCACGGTAAGCGCGGTGCGCTCATGGGTCCCCAGAGACCCGGATTCTGATTGCGACACCGTGGTGACAAAATTCTCTGCCGCAGCAGACGGCGAATAGATGAGTCCGAAATCATCGGGAGGCGACAAGGGGAGCTGACAGGGAGAGGTGTGGGTAATAGCATGGGGTCAGGTGACAGCATACAGCCTAGCGCTTGACAAAACTTTCATAGATGAGGGAAACGAAGGATCTCGCTGAGCCCTGGTGCCTTTCGACCTGGGCATAGATCCTTCGTCATTGGTTCAGGATGACTGGCTGGGTGAGGGCTTCTGCCATCACCACGTGTTCCTCCAATGTCTGACCGGTGAAGCTCAGGCTTTTGATAAGGACTCGACCATCTTACGCAGATAGAGCTGCGACGCCGCATTGGCATCATTCATCAATAAAAGAAAAGGTGAATTTGCTATGGATAAAACACAACGAGAGGACAGTCTTGTCCAGATCTTGGAAGCCTTCACTAAAGGGTTGACGACGTTAAAGGAGGCCATCGCCCTTGTCCATTCGGCACAAACAAGCAATTACTGTCGGCAGGCAAACCACGAAAAGCCATTCAACAAAAAAATGAAGAAGTGGAACGGGCGATCCCGCTTGGACATGCAGCAATGGGGCAATCCTTGGGATTTCAACTCTGTCACTGATACGTAGCCGCCCCAGGTGATGGCCAGCACCAAATATTCGGAAGAAACTCAGGTTGAACAATTCACATGCCCCAATTGCGGGAAACCCCTTTCTCTCCCCGGTCGACAGCCACCGGGGACAGCCGTCACCGCCTTTGACCCCTACGATGTGTATTAATCAATCGAGATGAACGTCATCACACTTCACGCTGTGCCCATTTTCTTGAAGGGGGTGCAGACACTATTCTTCTCGCATTCGTCCAGAATGCCTTTCTTCCCCTTTTTGAACCATAAAATTGGAGAGTCATTAGCATGAAGCCACCTGCCTCAAAACCCGAATCCTTCATCCTCTGGTTTGAAGAAATTGGACTGGAGGATATCAGTCGAGTGGGTGGCAAGAATGCGTCTCTTGGCGAAATGTACCGGGAGTTAACTCCCCATGGGGTCAACATCCCCAACGGATTTGCCATTACGGCTGACGCCTATCGCTATGTTCTTCGTGAGGCCCGACTCGATACGACCATTCAAGATATCTTGCAAGATCTGGATACCCGGGATCTGGCCAACCTTCGTCAACGAGGGCGCCAAATCCGGCAAGCGATTATTGGCGCAACCCTTCCTCTCGATCTGGAACATGCCATACAGGAGGCATATTACCGGCTCAGCGCCAATTCACCTGAAGGAGCCGATGTCGCCGTACGAAGCAGCGCGACAGCGGAGGATTTACCGGATGCCAGTTTTGCCGGGCAACAAGTAACGTATTTTAATGTTCAGGGTCATCGGGCACTCCTTGAAACCTGCAAGCGGTGCTTTGCGTCGTTGTTCACCGATCGGGCCATTTCTTATCGGGTGGATAAAGGGTTTGACCAGTTTCAACTCGCCCTGTCTATCGGGGTGCAGCGAATGGTGCGCTCCGATCTGGCGTCGGCAGGCGTGCTCTTCACCATTGACACCGAAACCGGGTTCCCCGACGTCGTCCTGATCAACGCCTCTTACGGGCTTGGGGAAAATGTCGTGCAAGGGACGGTCAATCCCGATGAATTTTACGTATTCAAACCAACCCTCAAGCAAGGCTTTCGGCCCATTCTTCATAAAATTGCCGGAAGCAAAGAATTTAAACTGATTTATGACATCGGGGGGAGCAAAATGGTCAAAAACGTGCCGGTCTCCCCTGATGCCCGAGCCCGTTTTGCCATTACCGATGAAGAAATTCTGACACTTGCCCGATGGGGTTGCCTCATTGAGGACCATTACATCGCGAAGAAAGGCCGGCCCTGTCCCATGGATATCGAATGGGCCAAGGACGGGCAGACGGGAGATCTGTTCATTGTCCAAGCCCGGCCCGAAACCGTTCAGTCCAGAAAAGATCCCGATGTGATGAAAACCTTTCAATTGGCGCAAAGGCCGGCTCCCTTTTGACGTACAACGAATTCCCCTGACCAACCTGGCTCGCCCCCGCACCAAAGTCATGATGAATATAGGAAACCCGGAGGAAGCCTTTTCCCTTTCTTTTATTCCCAATGATGGCGTCGGGTTGGCCCGTGAAGAATTTATTATCAGCACGTTCATTAAAATCCATCTCTTGGCACTGCTGGAGTATGACCACCTGAAGGATGCGGCCGTGAAAGCCGACATTGATCGTCTCACGACCGCTTATCCCGACAAAACACAGTACTTCATCGACAAGCTCGCTCAAGGAGTCGGCATGATCGGAGCGGCGTTTTATCCTAAAGATGTCATTGTCCGCATGAGCGATTTTAAGTCGAACGAATACGAGAATTTAATCGGAGGCCGGGAATATGAACCGACCGAAGAGAACCCCTTGCTCGGATTTCGTGGCGCGTCCCGCTACTATGACCCACGCTACCGGAAAGGATTCGCCCTGGAATGCCGGGCCATGAAAAAAGTCAGGGAGGAGATGGGGCTCACGAACGTGAAACCCCTGGAATGCCGGGCCATGAAAAAAGTCAGGGAGGAGATGGGGCTCACGAACGTGAAACTTATGATTCCCTTTTGCCGGACCGTTGAGGAAGGGAAAAAGGTTCTCGGGGAGATGGCCAGGCACGGACTTCAGCGCGGAGAACATGGCCTGGAAGTCTATGTAATGTGGAAAATCCCCAGTAATGTCATTCTGGCGGAAGAATTTGCCGAAGTGTTCGATGGATTTTCCATCGGATCCAATGATTTGACCCAACTGGTGTTGGGCGTCGATCGGGACTCAGAAATCGTGGCCCATATTTTTGATGAGCGCAATCCGGCAGTCAAAACGTTCATCGCCCATGTCATTCGGGCGGCAAAAGCCAAAGGCCTGAAGATTGGCATCTGCGGGCAGGCGCCCAGTGATTACCCGGAGTTTGCTCAGTTTCTCATAGAACAAGGCATCGATAGCATCTCCCTGAATCCCGATGCCGTGCTCAAAACCACGGTCACAATTCTGGAAATGGAACAGGCTTTAGATGTAAAAACTTAGATTTCAACATTCAGACATGAAATAAACACATGCGGATTCGATGAGGCGCTCCCCTTTTGTCATGCTGAGCCCACGGCGAAGCATCTGTGCCCAGGTGGAGGAACCAGGGCTCAGCGAGATCCTTCGTGGGACGGATTTTCTTGAACAAAACCTCGGGGTCAGTTATGCGGATTAGGTGCGGGTGGATTCTTTGTTTCCGCCTATGGGGGAAATCCGCCTCACTCCTGCTTGAACGTTTGTCTCGTTTTGACCCACCGAATCGGAAAAGAAACGAGTCATTTGAATCCTGACTGATGAACAAAGCCATGAGATTTGATAAGCGAAAGGTCTGTATCCGTGACCTCAATTTTACGGAATCTGCCGCATCGCACTCAATTCCATATAATGCGTGGACACCATTCCATATAAGGATTGCCGCAGTTCCTCTCCTACCAATTGCCGATTGGTCACTTTGCGGAATCCTGCGGCAAGGTCGGCGTCTCCCAGTGTGGACACCGCCCAGTGACTGAAGTCTTCCCGGCGAGCATGGTATTCCAGGCTTTCGATAGGCAGTGTCGGGATAAGATTCAGAAATTCATACAAGCTGGAGGCTTCTTTCCCGATGCCACCATGTTCATCCCGGAACCAGAACCTCTTTTGCGGGGGTAAAGGTTCCTCCAAATACTTATAGAGATGTCGAATGTGAGGCACTCGGCGAATGGATGGGCGAAGCTGGACGTTTTCGCCGCTGCAGAGCAGAGCGCTGCCGGGAGAAATATTTTCAAGATTCGCCACTTGCAGACCCTGTTGCCGGCTTTGTTCACGGACAACCGCGACCGCCTGTGGATCGGTCAATCGGGTCAGGAGGCAATGATGGAGTGCATGAAGGATATCCGGGGAGAGTCGGTCCGGCCGATAGGAAACAAACGCCCACCCGCCCGCTTCCAGGCCTGGAGCAATGATCGCGGCGATTGCACTCCCATCGAAAAGAAATTGTTGGGCTTCATCAAGCACGATCCAATGGGGCCGGTATTTCCGATTCAGCACTGGGCAGAGCGCACGAAGCAACTCCGCCACATAGCCCATCCGAAGCGTGACCGGGTATTGGCTGAGATCGAGGACGACCGACACGCCTCCCGCATCCAAAAGGGATATGACTGAAGCCGGAGAAGGAAGAGTGTCCCGGTTTCCGATGAGAGAGATAAACCGCGGCAGAACCCGCAAAGCCCGAAAATCGCCCTCCGGATCGATCAAAAAGACTTGATACGCCTCATGATGTAATCCTTCCGCAATCAAGCCCACAATCCAGGATTTTCCCGTTCCGGAATCCCCGAAGACGCCGAGGTTCCGTCCTGCCAAACGGGATGCCGAGAGCGTGACCGGATTTCCGGCATCATCATGGCCGAGCAAAATCGGGCGTTCACGTTTCAACGGAATATCCAGAAACTCCCGGCGAATGGGATACCGCTCCAGTATTTCGAGTACGCCCTGGGGTCCCGGTGCATCAGCCACCACATCCGCGATTTCCCGGGCCGCCGGCACGGCATCTCCAACCACAATGGCCACTTCGGCCAGCATCAGCATCGACAGATCATTTTCGGCATCCCCGAATGCAGCCAGATTTCTTGGCGAGAACCCGCAGAGCGCCAGCAACCGCTCGAGCCCCGTGCCTTTCGATGCGCCGGGGGGAAGCACCATGACCGCCCCTTTATTGTATTCAATGGTCGAACTGCCCCCATGGGCGCGGATCGCACGCCACAGCACCCGATCGTGGGGCGTCCAGGTGGCTGCGATGGCCAAGCCTCGTTCGAACGGGACCCCGGCCTCTTCCATGGCCTTCAGCAACCCGGGATTCAGTTGTCCGAAAGGAAGATAGATTTCCCCACTTGCCGTGTGGGAGAGAACCGCCCCGTTCTCCCATACAATGCCGGTGAACAGTTTACCCAACCGACCTAACGTGACCGTTTCGTAACGCCGGCCGGTGACCAGAAACAGCACGTGACCGTTGTTTCGACATTGCTCCAGAGCCGTCTCAAGTGCGGGGGCCACTCTGCCCTCCACAGCCAGCGTGCCATCAAAATCGAAGGCCAGAACACGTCGGTACATACTCGTCCTTTCACATTGGGATTTGAACGCTGTCCGATGAGTGGAGAGGTTTCACTTCCCCCCGCTCGATTGAATGCACATTCACAACAAGACATTCTTCCTATGTGAAGACCGCCCTAGGGAAGTTCTTTTCTGATTTTTATGAGTCTTATGACCCCTTGAGCCTGCCCGTTATCCGGCCTTCTTTCTGTTTTTTGATTTCCCGTTCTGATTGCGGGCTTGCCAACAATACGCCAGCAAATTGAGTTGATCGAGGATCGTCGTCAATTCCCTCCCCTCCTTCGTCAGTTCATAGAACACCTGGGGAGGAACCGTGGGTTGTTGATGCCGGGATATAATCTCCGCCTCTTCAAGGGTAGTAAACGCTCCGTCAGCATTTTCGATGAAATTCCAGGCATTTAACGCTTGAGCTGGCCGAAACAAGTTTCTCTATTTTTATGCATCCGGCAAAGGATGTAAATCGTCCACGAACCTGCAAGCACGCGTAAGAGGGAATCCAATCGACATCCGAAGGAACTTGGAGGCAATTTCATCATTACTTTCTGGTAACTACTTTACTTTTGTAACTAGTTACTTATCTTAACTATAAAAAGAGCGAAAAATCAAAAGGAATAATAATTTTTTATTGTAGGTGACAAAATGGTGAAATGCGAACGCTGCAGAGGTTTCATGGTAAGGGACAGCATTTATAACGTGGAGGGACAGTTCCTGGAATTGCAAGTGGGGAGATGCGTCAATTGTGGGAATACAGTTGATTTAACTTTTCTTAAAAGCCGTCAAGGGATAAATGGTGAAGTCCAATCAAAGAAAGAAGGGGTGCTTGTCTAAACCCTTCTTTCTCATCATTTGGATTGGGCCGCGTTAAAAAGGAGCCAAGGAGTTTGAGATGCCAGAAATCTTCGGAGACATTACCATCTATAATTTTCTAACGGGCCTGATCATGACCGGTTCGTTATGGGAAATGCTCTTGATCACCAGAATGTTAGCGCCCTTCCCACAGGGCCTAACCCGGCATCCCAGGCATACCATCCTTGTGAAAAGTTTTCGAAACAACTCTCTCCAGGAATTCAACCGGAAGAGAAACGTTTTCACCCTGGAAAAATCACGGCTTTCAGACTTTCAGGAGCTTGAATGGAAAGGAGTGCGATAAGGATGAACATAATTCGTCAGATCATTCAACACGGAATCCGCCAATTTTCCCTGATATTAACTCACATTGGCCAGGGCGCGATTGTGAGCATGGCATTGGCTTTCCCCCTGGGAAACCCAACTTTTCTCCATGCCGAGCCTGCTCTCCACACCATGACCAAGGAACAGGCTGTGACGCTTGGAGAGAACTTCGGCATCATCGTCGGAGAGGTTGATGAAGAGATACGAGAATTTCTAGGGTTAGAGCGAGCAAAAGGAGTGGTGGTATTTGAGGTGATCGGGGGAAAGCCTGCGGCCCTCGCTGGAATAAAACCACGGGCCCTCATCAAGGAAATCAATTCTGTCGAGGTGACCACCCTGGAAGATTTCGGTTTGGCTCTCCAGGAAGCGTTGCCGACGGAAAACTTTTCCGTGGCCACCTATGAACCGGCTGACCCCGACAACCAGGGCATCAGCGGCGGAATTAACTTTCATTTTGTTCGAATTGAAAAAAGCTAAAACAGTGCCATCCACTTCAGGAGATCTCAAGAGTGAGATTGATCCTTACAATCCCGTAGATTTCCTTTATTCCCAAAGGGAAGAGAGGAAAGTCCTCTTCATTTGTCTCTATTTCATTATTTCTCGACTCAATTGCCCGAATACTCCTTCTCACATTGAACAAAAACCCGACTCGCGCAGGGAACCAACAGGAGCCATTCCGATTCACGGCCAACCTGTAGGACCTCCCGCTCGTGTTGGTTCATCTTCTGCCGACCCTCAGAGACTACATACGACGAGGCAAGCATCTACGTGAGTGAAATAATCACTAGCGGGAAACCCGCAAAGGACTTTTAGAAAGGTTACAAGGATTCCACGTCTTCCCATGGCTCACACAAGAAAAACATGGGACGGATTCCTGCTGGAATTGGCATCGTTCGGGATTCAGAAATCGTGGCGTATGTGCTTGAGGAACGCCCCCCGCAGTCAAAACGTTCATCGCGCATGTCATTTGGGCCGCGAAAGCCAAAGGGCAGAAAATCGGCTTACGGCCAGGCCCCAGTGATTATCCCGAGTTTGCTCAATTTCTCGTGGAACAGGGCATCGACAGCATTTCGTTGAATCCCGATGCCATACTCAAAACCACGGTCAAAATTCTGGGAATGGAAGAATCTATGGGGTGGAACCTTTCATGGCCTCGAGTCTTGGACAACTTCCATGATCGTTGAATATCCGGGTTGAACCAACCATTGGTGTGGCCAAACATTTTTACCCTTCCCCCTCATCCCCCTTTTTTCAAAGAGAGGACAGGGGGACTGGTTACCGCCGTTCTTCGTTTGGTTTCTTTCACCTGAATTTTGGCGTTCGCCTTCTTGGTCTTCTGATCCTGCCACCGGTAGGCCAGTGTATTGATTTGGTCCAGAATCGTGGTGAGTTCACGACCTTCTGTGGTGAGTCCGTACGTCACCTGGGGAGGAACGGTCTTTTCCTGGTGACGGAAGATAATTTCAGCCATCTCGAGCAAGCGCAATCGCTCAGTCAACATTTTCGATGAAATTCCCGGCATTTGGCGCTTGAGCTGGCCGAAACGGGTTTCCCCATTTTTATGCAGCCGGCAAAGGATGTAAATCGTCCACGGCCCTGCAAGCACGCGTAGGAGGGAATCCAACGGACATCCGAAGGAACTTGGAGGCAATTTCATCATTACTTTCTGGTAACTACTTTACTTTTGTAACTGGTTACTTATCTTAACCGGTAAGATGTCGATGAGCAAGGCAGCGCTTTCACAAGGATAAACCTTCAGGATGGGTGAAAAGATGATGAAATGCCAGCGGTGTGAAGGGTTTTTAGTGAGAGATAGCATTTATAACCTTGACGGTCAGTTTTACCGTATTGAGATTTTGAGATGCCTGAATTGCGGGGAAACGGTGGATTCGACCATTCTCAAAGCCCGT
>WHTE01000053.1 GCA_009377845.1 Nitrospirales bacterium
GAAGAGATGCAGCGCGTGAACCTGGAACCCCACAAGTTTCATGGCGAGTGGAACTACCTCATCAAGCCAAACGTAAAGACAGGTTGATACCTTTATTTATTTACAGTGCCTTAGGCAACATTCCCGGCAAACCGCTACTGGGCTATTGAAGCACCTCTATCGTCAATTCAATCCGGTCTAAGGGATTATCCTTCATATCGCGAGGCTGGTTCACAATCGTATCGGCCACCTCAAGGCCTTTCACAATTTCACCAAACACCGTGTACTGTCCATCCAAATGAGGAGCCTTATCCACCATGATAAAAAACTGAGACCCGGCGCTATTGGGATCCGCAGTCCGCGCTGCGGAAAGGATGCCTTTTTCGTGAGCAACCCGGTTAAATTCTGCCGGCAGATTATAACCGGGACCACCGGTTCCGTACCGGCTTCGATTGGTCGGGTCTTTGGTCAACGGATCCCCTCCTTGAATCATGAATCCAGGAATGATCCGATGAAAAATCGTCCCGTTATAAAATCCTGACTTGGCTAATTTGAGAAAACTTTCGACATGCTTGGGTGCTAAGTCTGGAAATAACACGATTTCCATTTCTCCAAACTTCGTTTTCACAAGGACATGGGGGGATTTGGAGTCGGCATTCGATGGTTCATCCGTCGCCGCCCGGGTGGCCCCTAGCGAAAAACTTCCGGTGACGACAGTGAAGACTCCGATCACGATCATAAGCTGACGTAGGACACTGACTAAAGTCCGTGGCTGCAACACAACCCTCATAATTCCTCCTCCATGGCTAATCATGTTGATTTCTTGGTTGGATGTTTTGGCTCGCCTGAAACATCAAAGCTCGCTTGTTCTATCGCTTGCGCTGCCGCGCGTTGTTCGGCTTCTTTTTTCGTTCGACCTTCTCCCTGTCCCATGATGTTTCCGTGCACTTCCACAGTGACGGCAAACACCTTTTGATGGTCCGGACCGGATTCCTGAACGAGTCGATACTGTGGACTTGTTCCAAATTGTTTATGCGTCCATTCTTGCAAGCGGCTTTTACAATCCCATCCTCCTGATGACACAGGACTGTTCTGCAACGCAGAAAATTCCGTGGCCAGGACTTTCTGAATGAACACCCTGACCGCATCTAACCCCCCATCAAGATACACCGCACCAATGATGGCTTCAAGGGCATTCGCCAACAGCGAATTTTTTTCTCGTCCCTTGGTGACTTCCTCACCCCGACCGAGTCGCAACCACTGCCCTAATCGAAGGCGGCCCGCCGACTTCGCAAGGGTGGATCGGCTGATCAGTCCAGCCTTGATCTTGGATAGCTCCCCCTCTGTACAGCACGGGAAGATCGCCGCAAGACTCTCGCTCACCACCAGTCCCAACACCGCATCCCCTAAAAATTCTAATCGCTCATTGTGAGGACTGGTCGCCTGTGGTTGATTTTGAGAAAAGGAACGGTGAGTCAGCGCCTCGCAGAGCAAAGCCTGGTCCTTAAATGTATACTCCAGGGCTCCTTGAATGTCTTCAAGCGCAAGAGCGGCCACGAGGTCTACGGGGTGATTAACTTCTCGAAACGCATGACGGTATTTCTCTGATCTCTTTTCCAAAACGTTGCATTGTATCATATCTTTTCAAGTCGAGGTCGGGGCAACCTCTTCCGGTATCCTGAGGAAAAGCATATCCGGGAACGATCTACCAGGGTAGGGGAAAAATGCGGCCTATTCGCCTCTCCAACACCGAAACACCAAACAGGCATTGACACCGCCAAACCCAAACGCATTGGAAATGGCCACATCGACGGAACAGGACCTGGCAGAGCCCGGAACATAATCCAAATCGCACTCGGGGTCCGGAGTTTCCAGATTGATCGTGGGAGGAATGATCGCATGATGCAGAGCCAGAATGGAAAAAACCGCTTCAATTCCTCCGGCAGCCCCCAATAAATGGCCCGTCATGGATTTGGTAGAGCCCACAGGAATGGAATAGGCTCGGGCCCCAAACACTTTTTTGATGACAAGCGTTTCAATCCGATCGGCAAACGTGGATGTCGCATGTGCATTGATGTACCCCACCGACTCTTTGGCGACTCCTGCGTCCTGAATCGCGCGCTCCATACAGACCACGGCTCCCCCACCATCATCCGGCGGAGCGGTAATATGATAGGCATCGCTATTCATGGCATAGCCGATCAGTTCGGCATAGATTCGCGCTCCCCGAGATTTCGCATGCTCTAATTCCTCTAAGATCAATACACCGGCACCTTCTCCGATGACGAACCCGTCCCGGTCTTTATCGAAAGGCCGGCTGGCTCGTTGCGGTTCATCATTTCTTCTGGACAACGCCTTCGCCGCTGCAAATCCAGCAACCGCTGTGGGGCAAATCGTTGATTCCGTTCCTCCAACCAGCATGACATCGGCCTCTCCCCGTTGAATCAGTCGAAACCCATCCCCGATGCAATGGTTCCCGGTGGCACAGGCTGTGACGGCACAGGAATTCGGACCCTTGGCGCCAAACCGGATCGCCACCTGCCCTGAGGCCAAATTAATAATGACCATCGGGATAAAAAATGGCGAAACCCGGTCCGGGCCTCGTTCCTGCAATACTTTATGATAATGCTCAATGGCAGGAAGACCTCCAATGCCTGCTCCAATATACACCCCCACACGATCCGCCTCGTCCGGTGTCACGACAAGCTTCGCATCGTCCACCGCCTCTTGACTGGCCGCAACGGCATAATGGATAAACGTATCCATTTTTTTGATTTCTTTTTTCTCAATGACCGTCGAGGGATCAAAATCCTTGACCTCTCCTGCAATCCGTACCGAATACTGACTGGCATCAAATCGGGTAATGGGTCCAATCCCGGATTGGCCACGACATAATTTCTCCCATGTTTTGGGCACACCAATATCCAACGGGGTGACTAATCCTAACCCCGTCACCACCACACGTCGTGGCGACCATTCAGTCATTGAAAGTACTCCATGCACATGATGATTGGGAAACCCGGATGCCGAATCAAGGTATGTTCCCCTCGATGCCCGGGATCAACCATGGACAACCCGTCACTCCGTACAGGAATCGATGCTTTTATCAGACTTTTTCCTTAATGAAATCGATGGCGGCGGCGACGGTTTGAATCTTTTCCGCATCTTCATCGGGAATTTCAATTTCAAATTCTTCCTCTAACGCCATTACCAATTCCACCGTGTCCAAAGAATCCGCGCCGAGATCTTCCACAAACTTGGCCTCAGGAACCACGTCATCTTCTTCAACGCCTAATTGTTCAACAATAATTTTTTTGACCCGTTCTTCAACTGCCATTGTTGGCTCCTCCTTGCAAAGTTTATCGAGTGACACAACCTGTTGTGCATGGGTTATGACGCCATATGCATTCCACCATTCACATGCAACACCTGACCGGTAATATACCCGGCCTTCTCCGAACACAGAAAGCACACCGCATCGGCAACATCAGACGGTTGCCCTAAACGCTTTGAGGGAATTTGATTCAGTAACGCCTCTTTGATTTCCGGCGAAAGATGTCGGGTCATGGCCGTATCAATAAATCCCGGTGCCACGGCATTGACCGTGATATTTCGACTGGCATACTCCCGGGCAATTGTTTTGGTGAGGGCAATCACCCCGGCTTTTGAGGCCGCGTAGTTGGCCTGGCCGATGTTCCCGATCGCTCCGACAATAGACGCAATATTCACAATGCGACCACTTCGTTGTTTACTCATGGAAGGCAGCACTGCCTTCGCACAGAAAAATGTGCCGGTCAAATTGACTTGCAAAACGGCATCCCAATCCTCTTCTTTCATCCGCATCAACAACCCATCTCGAGTAATCCCGGCGTTGTTCACCAGGATATCCACCCGCCCCCATTCCTTGAGGACGCGATCAATCATACCTTTGGCCTGATCCCAATCGCCAACATTGACAGAAACCGCCAGCACTTTGCGACCCAATTGCTGGACCAGAGCCACGGTTTCCTGACATCGTTCGGCATCAAGATCGGCCACCACCACATCCGCGCCTTCCTTGGCCAATGTTGTCGCAATCGCCTGCCCAATGCCTTGGGCACCACCCGTCACTACTGCAATTTTTTCGGTCAACGACATTGTCAATCCCTTACCATTTTAAACCTGAACCATTTTGTCTTTAGGAACAGTGAGAAAGCACGTGCGCGTAGGATTCCTGATCCATCACATTCCACCTGACGGCCTCCGGAACAATGCGTTTCACTAACCCGGTCAAGACTTTCCCGGGACCGATTTCAACGAAATGCGTGATTCCCATCCGAGACATCGCCTGGATGGTTTCCTGCCACCGCACCGGGGAAGGTAATTGTCGAACCAGAGACCCCCGGACCTCCTCCGCTGAAGACAAGGCTTGAGCTTCCACGTTATTAACCAAGGGTACCTTTAAATCAGACCACTGGAGAGAATCAATATCTTTTTTCAGTCTGTCTGCGGCGACCTGCATCAATGGGGTATGAACGGGGACGCTGACCGGAAGCGGAATCACCCGTTTGGCTCCACGAGTTTTGGCCAAGTCCGCCGCACGCTCCACGGCCGCTTTTTCTCCGGCAATCACGGTTTGGCCAGGGGAATTGAAATTGGCTGGGGCGACAATTCCCACAGTCCCTGCTTCCTGACACACGATTCGAACATCCGTTTCCGAAAGGCCCAGTACCGCTGCAACCAATCCGCTCCCAGGAACCACGGCTTCCGCCATATAGTGCCCGCGCTTTTGCACAAGCATAACCGCCTCTCGGAATTGCACGGCTCCAGCCGCCACTAAAGCGGTATATTCCCCCAAGCTATGACCGGCAACCGCAGCAGGTCTCAGCGGACCATCCTTGACCAGTTGAAAAGCCGCGAGACTTGTTACCAGCAAGGCCGGCTGTGTGTATTCCGTTCGATTGAGTTGCTCGGACGGTCCCTCAAAACACAAGGCTCCGACATCATATCCCAATATATCCGTGGCTTCCTTGTAGAGGGCCTGAACCGTGGGACTGCTATCATAGAGGAGCTTGCCCATGCCAACAGACTGAGATCCTTGCCCAGGAAACAGAAAACCGAAAACCGGGGTCATCCTTTTGGCTCACAAACTAATGTATGAAATGATTCCCGGACAGTCCATAACATGACTGGTCTCACTTGCACGAACTAATCGACAATAAACTCTCCACCATCGACACAGATCACATTTCCGGTGATCCAATGGGCTTTAGGATGACTTAACAGTCCTAGCGCATCAGCGACATCTTGTGTGGTGGTCAATCGGTTTGAAGGATTCTTTCGTTTGGCTAAGGTCAGCATTTCATCAGAACCCGGAATTTTTCGCAAAGCCGGGGTATCGGTGACACCGGCCATCAGAGCGTTCGCGGTAATACCCAGAGGAGCCAGTTCCAGGGCTAATTGTCGGGTGTGAGACTCCAGGGCCGACTTGGCGGCCGAAACCGCTCCATACGTTCGCCAGACTCTTGCTCCCCCTGCGCTGGTCATGGAGAAGATCCGACTCCCTGTTCTCAAAAATTTCTGTGCTACTAAATCCTGCGTCCAATACACAAGGCTATTGGCCATGACATCTAACGTCATGTCCATCTGAGCTTTATTGACGGCTTCTGCAGGTGATTCCGCAATATACGGTTTCAGGGTCCCAAAAGCTAACGAATGCAAAAACACTCGCACACAGACGGGCTTCCCGGATTCTTCCGCGCGTTGTTTCATCGCCTTCAAGATGTCGGCACGTTTTTCAGGATCGGCCGCGTTAGCATTAAAAAACAGCACCTCCCGCCCGAGTGAACGAATCTGTGCGGTAATTCGTTCGGCATTCGGCAGAGTCGATTTCCGATCAAGATGCACTCCGCAGATATTCAAACCCAAATTTGCCAGTTCCAAAGCCGCTGCCTCTCCAAACCCGCTGGAGGCTCCAAGAATCAGCGCCCAATCACCTTCACCCCATGAGGTCGTTCCAGACATAATTCCCCTCTCTTTTGTCCTCTCAATACCTTCAGTTTTCCCTTGTTGGGAGTGTTGAAAAATAAATGCTGCCAGCGGCGTTCTCGCCCCCTTTGTCATGCTCACGTACTAGCCTTTACGCTCCGCGTGCCAAAATGGCTGCGGCCTTTCCTTCGAGGGTCTCAGGACAGGACTGGGCAAGCCTTTTTGAACACTCTCCGATCTTTCCCGAGTCAATGGTCTTTTACAGTCGTTCTCAATAAATGAGTCATTTTGAGAAATGTTCAAACAGCCCCTTGTTGGAAACTTCGGATTCCCACCCCGCTCACGTTGCGATTGTTCTCAATCGGGAAAGGGAGGCTTGCTGGCTCATCGAATTACCAACGAACCACAGCAGAAGCCCAGGTAAGACCTGCACCAAAAGCTGCCAAAAGAACCACACTCCCTTTTTGAATTCTCCCCTCCTGGACAGCCTGATCGAGCGCCAACGGAATCGATGCTGCCGAGGTATTACCAAATCGGTCTAAATTTATCATCAACTTTTCTCGAGGAAGGCCCAATCGCTGACTCACGGCATTCAAGATCCGCATATTGGCCTGAT
Source organism: Nitrospirales bacterium (assembly GCA_009377845.1). Classification (GTDB taxonomy): domain Bacteria; phylum Nitrospirota; class Nitrospiria; order Nitrospirales; family UBA8639; genus Nitrospira_E. Next base: position 6,563 of record WHTE01000053.1, read on the forward strand.
GAGGAATGAACAGATCCACATCATCCATTTGTAATTTATTGGCGTCTAACGCCTCTTTGGTGGCCTCTTCCATTGATTTAACGGCAATTTTAAAGGTTTCATTGCCCTTCATTTTTATAAAACAACGTTTTTCTTGAAGGACCTGCTCGGAAGCCGGCTCCCGCGACCCACCTCCAGGAACCTGGATCAAATCAGAGAGTCCGCCATTGGCATGTAAATGGGTTGAGAGGATCCCCGAACCTTCAGGGCCTTGACCCACCACAACAGCCCCCGCCCCGTCCCCAAACAAGACACAGGTATTGCGATCGGTCCAATCCGTAATGGCCGACATGACTTCCGAACCAATGACTAACACATGCCGCATCCCACTTTTCACATAGGCATCTGCGATGGCCAACGCATAAATAAACCCGCAACATGCCGCGGAAACATCACAAGCCGCTGCCCGTTTGGTCCCTAACCGGTGTTGGATGAGACAGGCAGTGGAAGGAAGAGGGGAATCCCCTGTGCAGGTGGCTAAGAGGATCAGATCAATCTCCGAGGGAGCCACATCAGCTGCAATTAAGGCACGCTGAGCCGCTTCTACGGCCAAGTCGGAACAGGCCTGCCCCGGTTCGACCACACGGCGTTCCCGAATCCCTGTTCGTTCCACTATCCAGGTATCTGATGTTGCAACCATGCGTTCCAGATCCGCATTGGTCAAGACTCGTTGGGGGACATAGGCCCCTGTCCCAAGAATAAGGCTATTCATCTCTGAGACACAGCGTTGAACTCAACGGCACCCATGCGCAATGTCACCTCGAATCTTCTCAATCAAACCACCTTCCGCCAAAGCCTGGGCCCGAAGAATAGCATTTTTGATCGCTTTTGAGGAGGAGCGACCATGACAAATCATGCTGATTCCCTCGACTCCCAAAAGAGGAGCTCCGCCAAATTCGGCATAATCGGTTTTTCGCCGCAACCGCAGGAGAGGCCCAGCCATAAAAATGTACGAAAGCCGCCCAAGAGCCGACTGGGTAATTTCTTTCATCAGCATTTTTTTAATCGCATCCGCCAACCCTTCAGAAATTTTCAAGGCGACATTGCCAATAAACCCATCCGTGACAATCACATCGGCATTCCCGCTATACACATCACGCCCTTCAACATTGCCAATGAAATGGATATGGCTGTCTTTTAACAATTTAAACGTTTCTTTCGTGACTTCATTCCCCTTCGTATCTTCTTCCCCGATACTCAACAGGCCCACCCGAGGCCGATCAACCCCTAAAAGATGCCTGCCGTATTCATGCCCCATAATCCCAAACTGGAAGAGTTGTTTGGCCGTACAATCCACGGTCGCTCCGACGTCCAACATGATCGCTTTGCCCTGGCGAGTCGGCAATGTCGCCGCGATCGCTGGTCGTTCAACCCCTTGAATCAACCCCAAAAGGAAAAAGGCCGACACCATCGTCGCACCGGTATTCCCGGCACTCACCAGTGCATCGGCCTGCTTATTTTTAACTAACTCCGTAGCCCTCCATATTGAAGAATCCCGTTTTTTTCTGGCAATCAATGCTGGAGATTCATGCATATCCACAACTTGCGGCGCATGAAAAATTTCAATATTTGGCTTTTTACCGCCCAGCTGATCCAGGTGAGATTGGAGAGAGGGTTCGTCTCCGACCAATATAACCGAGAGAGACGATTCTCTTGTAGCCTGTATGGCTCCTTCGACGTTGGGAGATAAACCATGATCCCCCCCCATCGCGTCCACGGCTATTTTCATGGGATTGGTGTTAAAAGATGACAGACTCGGGAAGAAAGTAGCGTTTACCCCTCTTCAACCGCAATAATGGCCATCCCTTTGTATGTTCCACAATTCAAGCAGGTCATATGAGACGGCTTGGGCTCATGGCATTGAGGGCAAGTCGATAAATTGGGAGGGGTGAGCTTGAGATGGGATCGCCGTTTGTCTCTTCGAGCTTTGGAAATTTTGTGTTTAGGATTTGCCATAATATTCCAACTTGTGAGTTAAGAGGTGACTATTGCCTTTACGATCCCCTTCGAACAGTAACGGAGGAACGTTTAGATTGGTTTTTCCTGGATAACGATTGTTGAACAGGGACAGATGGCGATGAGGCCGTGATTGGAGTGTAACACCCACACATACCTTCATTTAAATTAGTCCCACAAACTTGACACAACCCAAGGCAATCCTCCTTGCACAAGGACCGAATGGGGGTGGCAAGAATGACATGCTCCCGAATAGCCGGGAGAAGATCTATGTCATTTCCTCTAATAGGGTAGACATCTTCATCAGACGCACTCTCATCCACGGATACATCCTGCCCCTTAGCGCCTTTCCCTTTAACGTTGTTCGATATAATAGCATTGGAAGGTTTTTGAAATACCGCCTCACATGGCAAAGACAGGGATTCTTCGAATAAAGCCAGACAGCGGACACACTCTCTGGAAACCCTTCCCGATAACATCCCTTGGAAATAGGCTGAACACTCGCCTGTCAGTAAAAGATTTCCTCTGCAACTGAAGCTCCCAATAACGGTCCCTTCATCCGGAGAGAGCGATAAGGCTGCCGGCTCCACCTCATGATGAATTTCAAGCCCACTTGGAGGAACATCGAGTAGGTTGATAATTAACGACATACGAAACATCCAACCACGGTATTCTGCCAAGATACGCAGCCGACCTTCAGAACAAAGAAACCACTTGGTCTTTAGTGCTCTTCTGCAAATGAGAGAATAGCGACATGCCTGGCACGCTTAATCGCTTGAGTTAATTTTCGTTGATGCCGCAAGCAATTCCCCGACGTACGACGAGGGATGATCCGGCCCCGCTCCGTGAGAAAATTCCGCAAGAGATTGGCATCCTTATAATCCAATGGTGACTTATCGACGCAAAAGCGGCATACTCTCTTCCGCTGAAACAATCGTCCTTTTTCCACAGAAACTTCTCCTAGGCTAAAAATTAGGGCATGGGGTCAGGATAATATTCTTCCGAATCATCGGTGGATTCCTCAGCCACTCCTGACCCAGAGCTACCCGAGGAGGACTTTTTTGGCAAGAACGTCACTGTTTGCGCGACCACTTCGTGTTTGCTTCGCTTCTGCCCGTCGTCCGTTTCCCAACGCCGTTGCTGTAGACGACCATCAACGATGGCCCCATCACCTTTATTGAGATATTGGCCACAATGTTCGGCTTGTCGCCCAAACACGACAATATCAACATAACATACCTCTTCTTTTGGCTCATCGGCCTGACGGTATCGGCGATTCACCGCTAATGGAAAATTGACCACTGGCGTTCCGCTCGGTGTATACCGAAGCTCCGGATTTCTGGTCAGATTCCCAATCAAAATGACTTTATTGAATCCCACCATCTCCAGCATCCTCTCCACTCGCTTCACCGACAGCAACCAAGTCGCTTGGGTTCAGCCGAACCGTCATAAACTTCATCACCTGGTCTTCCATGCGCTGAAAGCGTTCCAACTCAAATACGACGGTCGGAGGGCCTTCAAATTGAACGGTAATATAGGTTCCTTTCCGCTCGTGTTGAATATCATACGCCAATTTCTTTTTTCCACTATTCTCGAGCTTTAAAATATTCGCTCCAGCCTGCGTCAGGACTTCCTTCATTTTTTCAATCACCCGCTCATTTTCTGTTTCTGCTTGAACGGGACGAAGAATACACACCGATTCATACAGTTTCATAACAACCTTTCCCTCTGAAGGATTTTTCTAGTTTTCAGGCAGAGCGATCGTCTTGTATCACAAAAGGGATCCCAAGCTACCACAGGGTAAAATGGAGTGTCAAACTCGTTTCAGTCATAGCACCTGACGGATTCAGAAAGTAAAAATTAGGCTTCTTTTATTAAGCGGAAGAATTGGCTCTTCAGACATTAAAAATGCAGCAAAAAAAATGCAGCAAAGCATCGCCTGCACAAATTTCTACAAAAAAATCGGTTCCTGAGACCAAAGCCAGAGCTGACCACTTAAACATACCAGCGATATCATTACCTTTTTACTTGATTGATGTCATTTTTTATATCGGAACGTGTCGACAAGGTTACTTAATCACACGTCTGGAGCCTTTGAGGCATGCCCAATATTGATTTCGAACGTGGAGAACAGGTAATGAGCCACCACGCATCAGGTCCAACCTACGCGAAAGAGAATGGATGGATGCTTTCCACTTCATCGCGCAAACCAATCAATCCACGACTCAACTGCGGACTTATTCCATTTCTCATTGCGAAGACCGCACATGAAATCGATTCATAGCCACGGCAGGTCCCTCAACAATGAGACATTCCAAGGCATCGACGGCTTTCTGAAGGGTTGGAACAACCTGCTCCCACTCCTCCGCTGGAAATGGCAATAGCACAAACCTCGCAGGGTCCTCATTTTCCGGAGGACGTCCGATTCCAACTTTGACGCGAGAAAATTCTTCCGTCCCCAAGCATGACAAGACTGAACGCAGGCCGTTATGCCCGCCAGCTCCGCCACGGGTTTTGATCTTGATCGCTCCAAGAGGAAGGTCCAGATCATCATGTACCACGATGAGATCCGGCGATGCGAGATTCAAGTCCTGAAGGACAGCCCGAACCACAAACCCGGTTTGGTTCATCCATGTCAGCGGAAGAACCAGCAGAACCTGTTGGCCCCCAACTTCACCTCGACCTTGAAACCTATCTCCCCGTTGGGCCAAGGCGACACCCCAACAATCGGCCGCCTGCGCAAGAACCATCCATCCTAGATTATGTCGAGAGTGTTCGTACGACCGTCCAGGATTCCCAAGGCCCACCACCACATACAAGGATTATTTCTTGCTTTCTTTCGCTTTACTGTCTGGCGCCGCCGCAGCCGCTGGAGCAACCACCCCCTCAACCTTGGCTTTTTCTACGGTGGCAATGGGAGCAACAACCTCACCCGCCTCGCGAGCCAGCAGGGACTCTAACTTCGCTTCGGACATCTTCGCGGCAATATGCACGACCATAAGATCCTGATCATCCAAAATCTTGACGCCTGCCGGTGCTTCGACTTCCTTGATATGCACACCCTGCCCTATCCCAAATTCTGAGGCATTAATTTCAATATGATCCGGAATCTGAGCAGGCAAACACTCAATATGTAATTCGCGCATGGGCTGGTGCAAAATACCGCCTTCTTTCACACCAACAGGAACTTCTCCGATGATCGTCACGGGAACTTTGACTCGAATGGGTTTCTTCATCGAGACTTCATAGAGGTCCACATGTAGAATGGCCCCGGTGATAGGATCAATTTGGTGATCTTGGAGTACCGCGATCCGTTCTTGCGCTCCGGAGATCCGAACCGTCAGCAGCCCGGTATGGCCAAGCTGAGAAATCACCAGATTACGGGCAATCTTATGGTCCATAGCCACAAATTCAGACTTGCCCTCTCCATACAAGACTCCAGGAATTTTCCCCTGTCGCCGAAGCTGCCGCGCCACGCCTTTTCCAGTCCGAACCCGTTTTTCTACTTCAAGTTCATATTTCATCGTCTTGGCCTCTTCTCAATGAGAGTGAATGAACAATACATTAGCTAGCTTATACAAACAAGGACGTCACCGATTCCTCACGATGAATCCTCAAAATCGCCTCACCCAACAAGGGGGCAACTGTTAGGGTTTTCAGTTTGGGACATTGCTGATCCTTCCCGTTCAAAGGAATGGTGTTGGTCACCACCACCTCTCGAAGACAGGACCCTTGCAACCGTTCAAGCGCTGGACCGGACAGAACCGCGTGAGTACTTCCCGCCCAAGCCGACAGGGCTCCATTATCCATACAGGTTTGAGCAGTTTGAACAATTGTCCCGGCCGTATCAATCATGTCATCAAACAATAACGCATGCTTCTTCCGCACATCGCCAATAATATTCATCACTTCCGCCTGATTGGGCAATTCCCGCCGCTTATCGATGATGGCTAAGGAGGAATTCAGTCGTTTAGCAAAGGCTCTAGCCCGCTCCACCCCGCCCGCATCAGGCGAAACGATCACCAAATCAGAAACATTTTGTTTTTTAATATAGTCCAACAAAACAGGCGTTGCGTAAAGATGATCAACCGGAATATTGAAAAATCCTTGAATGGGCCCGGTATGAAGATCCATGGTCAGAATCCGATTAGCCCCGGCCACGGTGATCAAATCAGCAATCAATTTGGCACTAATGGGCACTCGAGGTTGATCTTTACGATCTTGTCTCCCGTATCCGTAATAAGGAATAACCGCCGTGATTCGAGAGGCCGAAGATCGTTTGACCGCATCGATGAGGAGTAACAACTCCATGATCGAGGTATTCACGGGGTGGCAGCAGGATTGAATGAGAAAGACATCGCCTCCCCGAACATTCTCGTCAATTCTGACCCTGATTTCCCCATCACTAAAGGTGGTGACCGTCGCCTGACTCAAATCCTGGCCAATATACTGGGCAATTTCCCTGGCCAAGGCAGGGTTAGAGTTGCCTGTAAACAATTTTAAATCTCGGAGCATAAGTGATGGTCTCAACTTACCTAGGCACTGATGAACCGTAACAGATTTTCACAGAAAAAGGCAGCGCAAAGGTAATTCTAAGATCTCCGGCTTGTCAACTCAAATCCCTGGATTCAGGTTTTGGGAGCCTGGGAAGAGGGGGTAAGAGGGAATGGGTCATGAGGCAGATCGGTCGACCCCATCGGGACATCAAAAATTCGCCACATGGTATCACGGCGTAACCGGATCGAAGCCTGCCTGGCTCCATCCTGAGTGTGAAAAATTCCAAAAACCGTGGCTCCACTACCCGACAACAGAGCGGCTTGGGCCCCAAGGGAAAGCAGTTTTTCTTTTATAAATCCCAATATAGGATAAAATGGGAATAGAGTGGCTTCAAAATCATTCTCCATTCTCTCAACCACTTCTTCCCACGAGAGACTCAACTGACGGTCTACCCTCTTGGGAAATTCACCAAGAGGAAGTACAGCCGACCGTTGGGAGGCCAACTGTTCATAGGCCCATTTGGTCTGAACAGAAAAGCCGGGATTGACGAGAACGACCCACCGTTCCCCCTTGAGTGAACAGGGAGTCACCTCTTGCCCCCACCCCCGAACCACCGCACAGGGAGCCCTAAAAAAAAATGGAATATCACTTCCGAGAGCAGCGCCGGCCTCACAAAATTCAGCCTGAGTCCAATCCAGGTTCAGCAAGTGAACCAGGGCATACAGCGTGGCTGCGGCATCACTACTCCCACCCCCCAGGCCAGCGGACAAGGGAATAACTTTGGTGAGTTCAATCTCGACCCCCACAGACCTTCCAGCCCGCTGAAGCACCAAGTCAGCCGCCCGATAGACTAAATTACCTCTATCCACCGGCAATAGGGCATCTCCACACACCAAGGAGAGACCTTTCTGATCAGGGTTGAGCCGGATTCGAAGATGATCAAAGAGGTCAACGGTGTGCATGAGTGACCAAAGTTCATGATACCCATTGGGCAATCGATCCAGCACCCGAATCAAAAGATTCACTTTTGCCGGTGCCCGCACCACGATTTCGGCAGCTGAAACGACACTCTCACTCACGTAGAGATACCTCCAACTTATCCAATGACCGAACCGATGGAAAAAATGGGAAGATACATGGCCACGACGACAAGGGCAATCCCGCAGCCCACCACCAAAATGATACAGGGCTCTAAGACGGAGGTTAAGGTGGCGACCGTTCGATCGACCTCTTGCTCAAAGAGGTCCGCAATCTTATCCAACATGGCATCTAAGGAGCCGGTTGATTCCCCCACCTTGATCATTTGAGTCACCATGGGCGGGAATACGCGACTGGCCCGCAAGGTCTCGGAAAGAGGCCTTCCATCTTGAACATCCGTGGTCGACAGTTTGATGCTCCGCTCAAGCACCTTATTGCCAGTCACCGTTCCAGCCACACCTAATGCCGTTAACAAGGGTACCCCACGATGGACCAAAAATCCCAATGTTCTGGCAAACCGCACAATCGCCGCTTTCCGGAACACGGCTCCAAGGAGAGGCGTACGTAAGATCAGCCCATCAATCGCGTGCCGGCTTTTCGGATTGTTGAGCATCCACCGGCTACCCATGACCAGGCATCCGAAGAGAATCACCAACAGAAAAAAGTTGCGCCTAAATCCCTCAGCCACATCAATCACCACCTGGGTCAGCCAGGGAAGCGATTCGCCCATATCTTGAAATAAACCCGAAAAAAGAGGGACCACCCAAATCAACAAAAAGACCAGGACCATCATCGCCACAGCCACCAACACAGCCGGATAGGCTAATCCGGAAAAAATTTTGGCGCGTAACTGCGCGTGTTTATCCAGGTAGACCGCCAGTTGCGCCAAACTCTCATCCAAGCGCCCCGTCGTTTCTCCCACTTCCACCATGCTCCGGTAAAATTCATGAAAGATGCTTGGATAGTTCTTCAACGCATGGGCCAACAAGGTCCCCCCCTCCACGTCCTCTCGAATACGTGTGACCACCTGCTGCAAAGTCTGGTTTTCGGCTTCGCTGGACAGAATGTCCAAACATTCCAAGAGAGGAACTCCCGCGCGAATCAACGTGGCCAGTTGATGGGTGAAGACCACAAGTTCTTTGCTGCTCACCCCCCGTGAAACCCACCGACGGCTCCAGCCGGTCAGCCGGTCGCTGAGATCGAATACCCGTTCGACTTTTTCCTGTAAACGGATCACCATCACTTCCTGCCCACGCAGGAGTTGTAACGCCTCCCGGGAAGTGGCAGCCAACACTTCCCCTTGAACGGTCTGTCCAGCCCCATTTTTAGCACTGTATTCAAACGTGGGCATTGAGAAATATTCCACCCTTTTCCTGTGAGAGAAAGAAAATGTTGCCTCCTACATCCGGGGACGCAACCGGGCTAACGACATCGACCCGGGCCGCTCCCGGCCGGTGCGTTCCAATAATTTGGTTAGCTCATCCGGAAGTGTCGTGAGTCCCATGGCCAGTTCAGAGGAGATCACCCCTTGACCGACTAAATCAGTCAACGCCTGATTCATCGTCTGCATACCATATTGCGCTTGTCCCGTTTGCATCATGGAATACATTTGATGAATCTTATCTTCCCGAATCAGATTCCGGATAGCCGGCGAGGGAATCAGAATTTCCAAAGCCATCACCCTGCCCTTTCCTTCTGTACGGGGCAGGAGCCGCTGAGCCAGAATACCTTCCAACACCATCGACAACTGTATACGAATTTCTTGTTGCTGATGGGGAGGAAACACCGAGACCAGGCGCGTCAGTGTGTGGATAGCGGAATTCGTGTGTAACGTGGCTACCGTGAGATGACCGGTTTCGGCCATGGTGAGAGCCGCCTGAATGGTCTCGAGATCGCGCAATTCTCCCAAAAACACCACATCGGGATCCTGCCGTAGAATCCCTTTAAGGGCGGATTGAAACTCGCGGACATCCGACCCGACTTCCAACTGGGACACCAGGCTCTTTTTGTGTGTATGGAGAATCTCAATCGGGTCTTCCAACGAAATAATATGGGCACGCCGCTCCTCATTAATGCGATTCAGCATAGAGGCCAGCGTCGTACTTTTCCCGCTTCCCGTAGGCCCCGTCACCAGAATCAGTCCCTGGGGCTTTCTCATCAATTCGTCAACAATGGGGGGGAGCCCTAACTCATCAAAGGTGGGAATTTCGCCGGAAACGGCGCGAATGGCCATGGCGAGCGACCCTCGCTGGGTATAGATATGGAAGCGAAACCGGCCGATGTCAGGAACGCTGTAAGCTCCATCCCACTCACCGGTCTGGGTTAACTGATGGCGTTGCGCTTCTGTCAGCAGACTCTCTGCCAACCGATGCATATCCTGGCTAGTCAACATCGGAGGCTCCATAGGCCGCAAATGCCCGTCCACCCGAAGGCGAGGCACACTGCCCGCGACCAGATGCAAATCCGACCCACCCTGGCGGCGCAATTCACAAAGTAATTCTGCCAGTTCCATACGTTCACCTGTCTTCCGCGGTCATTTATGCGGAGGTATCCGACCTCGTTTCGGCAACCACCTCACCCACAGTGGTCAAGCCACGTTGAACAGCCGACAGCCCCGCTTGCCGGAGCGTTCGAAACCCTTCGTGCATCGCACAGGTTTTCAACTCATTCGTTGAAGCCCGTGCCAAAATCCTGTCATGCAGACCTTCAAAAATAGGCAAGGTCTCAAATAACGCCATGCGTCCCTTAAACCCCGTCAGATGGCAGTAACCACACCCTCGTCCTTTCATCGCCTGGACCGCCCCGAGAGTATCCCCATCAAACCCCAAGTCCAGCAACTGAAGCTGGGAAACCGTATCGAGCTCCCGACAGTGATCACAAATTTTTCGCACCAATCGTTGCCCCACAATGAGCGAGACGGCGGAAGAAACCAGAAACGGCTCAATGCTCATGTCGATGAGCCGGGTAATCGCTCCGGGAGCGTTCATCGTATGCAAAGTCGAAAGCACTCGATGACCAGTCAGGGAAGCCTGAATCGCGATCTGCGCGGTTTCCCGATCACGAATTTCACCCACCATCATGACATCGGGATCCTGCCGCAGGAAGGCTCGCAGACCGGTGGAAAAATTCAATCCAATTTCTTCATGAATTTGCAATTGATTAATACCCTGGATCTGGTATTCCACAGGATCTTCGACAGTCACAATATTCATCTGAGGGGTATTCAGAAATTGTAACGCACTATAGAGCGTGGTCGTCTTCCCACTCCCCGTGGGCCCCGTCACCAGGATCATGCCATAGGGATTTTCCAGGGCCGTCGTCATCCGATCCAGATCAGGCTGGTCTAACCCGATATTCGTCAAATGCAGGGCAAGTCCGGACTGATTTAAGAGACGCAAAACCGCTTTTTCACCAAACAAACAGGGCAGAATGGCCACTCGAATATCCACGTGGGGAAAGCCCTCCATCTTCATCCGTCCATCTTGAGGCAACCGACGCTCGGCAATATCCAATTCAGAAAGAATTTTCAGCCGGGCAAGCAACGGCTGATGAAGATCTTTGGGCAGGTTTTGAATCGGGCGCAAGATGCCATCCAACCGGAAGCGAATCCGGATTATTTTCTCCAGCGGCTCAATGTGAATATCGCTCGCTTCCATTTCGATGGCCTGCTGAACAAGGTGATTCACGACCTCCACGGCTGAAGAATCTTTTTCAATTTTGGCATGAAGCTTTACACGAGGCATAGCAGCCTTGTCCTGAACAACCATGGATGTTTCGTGATCATTCGACCCGATCGCAGATGACGAGACACTGCCAACAGGCTTCGCCGGAGAATTGGATGAGAACCGGGCACCACCTCCCCGACGACTAGTGGAATCCAGCCCGTCACCCTTTGGCAAAACCTCCATAGGCGAGAAAGACGCATCCGGACCCTGGCCATACAAGGTCGTAATCGCCGTCCGTAAATCCGACTCTGTGGCCACCATCGGGATGATGTGCAGTCCCGTTCGAAATCGCAGTTCATCAAGCAACGACGCATTCGTGGGGTCGGCCATAGCCAGACTCAGCCTGGAAGTGGTTTTCCGCACCGGCAAGACAAGATGCTGGTGGACAATTTCAGAGGGGACCAGTCCCCGAAGACTCTGATCAATCGAGCAGGTGGACAATTCCACGGTGGAGACCCCATAGTGCTGACTCAGAAATTCCAATAAGGTGGATTCGGAAAGGACCCCCATCCGAACCAGAATACTCCCGAGGCGTCCCCCTTCTCCCTGCTGAATATCGAGCGCCTGGGACAAATCATCCGAAGAGATCACCTTCGCATCCACCAACTGAAGTCCGACCCGCTCTCGATTCATCGGCAATTTCCCGTTCATCATTTTTTCTCGCTTGAGGAATTCAAATGTTGAATGCCCCGGAACAGATAATGGACCCCGGAACCGGTCATCAGGATGACCATAATAGCGAGAAAGGGAACGACGACTTCGGCAGAAACACGCCCTGTCGCAAACAGGAGCACCATAATGACATAGCAAATTTGAGCGAGGGTGGCGCCCTTTCCCAACCAGGTGGGAGCAATATCAATGTCTATGTCCGTCAAATTGGCCAATACCGTCCCCGTGAGAAGAATGGCATCACGACTCACCACAAGAATCACTGCCCAGAGAGGAATAAAATGAAGAACAGACAGTGTAATGATGGCCGACGTCAGGAGTAATTTGTCAGCCAGAGGATCAAGATATTCTCCAAGGCGGGTACGTTGGTCGGTAAAACGGGCAATCGCCCCATCCAACCCATCGGTCACCGCCGCCACTAACAGCGTCACGAGGGCATAATCAAAGTGCTCATACAGCAAAAACCCGACGAAAACCGGAACAAGCAGGATCCGGAGGACCGTGAGACTGTTGGGAAGATTAATAAGAATGTCGGCCCGTGACTCGCGGTCCATTTCGCCACAACACCTTTCTCACCACCGTATTTTATCCTAGGCGTAAAGAAGGGTACGCGGGGATTCTGACGGAAGTCAACCAGGCTTGCGACCCTCATCAGTGCGGCCTATAATCCGTGGCCATCATGAAAAATTTCATCCGCTGTCCATCGTTGAATTGGAGCTTGAGCACATGACATCGCTTCCTTTATCTTTTCGAGTCAGAAATGCCGTCGTGGAAAAGCATCAATTGGAGGGCGTGGACCCCAGTGACCGGTATTTCAATCGGATGATCCCGATTACGCGGGTGGAACGCGGCTACTCGGGGACCGTCATGTACGAAGCGCTGAACATGCAATCCCAGGTCTACCGGACCGTCCAGGAAGTGCTCAAGGATATCACCGATCAACTACGCGAATTAGGCTTCACCACCATGCGGACCCGCCTCAATTTCAAAGGCCAAAAATACCTGGCCGAAAAAGAAACCTGGGTTGATTATCCCGACGCCTGATTTGTAAAAACCTCCATATCAGTTGACAGACAGCGTCAGATGACATTGGGCTGTGGGCTAAGCCGAAACCACACCAGTCGTCATCCCCGCAAGTTGGCAGCGGGGATCCATCCAAAACCAAACCAAGATAGATTCCCGATAAAAAATGCCGGGAAGGACGAGGAAAAGAACGGATCATACAGAATTCATGGTTCTGGCCTTACAGCTTGACGATGTGGATCGAGAATCCCTCTTGGGGATTGCCCGTAAAACGTGTTGGCAGGTGAACGCATCGCGCGCGTGTCCCCATCTCTCATGCCCACGTGATTTTCTGTGGTGCCGGGTTTCGGCCCATAGCTGTTAAGCTAAGGAGAGGGGGCAATCTTTGCATAGCGCTTGCCAAGCGCTTTTTTTGTGCTAGGATACCGATAGC
>WHTE01000054.1 GCA_009377845.1 Nitrospirales bacterium
AGCCGGGCATTAGCCATCTTGGGAACGGGCTCGGATGTCGGGAAAAGTCTCGTTGCAGCGGGGATGTGCCGATTGTTGCATCGGGCCGGAGTCAGGGTGGCCCCGTTTAAAGCACAAAACATGTCGCTGAATTCCTTTGTCACTCCTGAGGGTGGTGAGATGGGACGGGCGCAAGTCCTTCAGGCGCAAGCCTGCGGGTTGGCTCCGCATGTGGACATGAATCCGATTTTGTTAAAGCCGGAAGCCGACACCAAATCTCAAGTGATTGTTCAAGGTAAGGTGTGGCGAAGCCAGCAGGCACGGGATTATTTCGAGCGGAAATCTCAGTTATTTGAATTCGTGAGGGAAAGTTATGACCGGTTGGCCAAGCAGTATGAGGTGATCGTGATTGAAGGGGCGGGGAGTGCTGCTGAAATGAATCTGCGGGATCGGGATATTGTGAATTGGCCGGTTGTCGAGATGGCCGACGCGGCCGTAGTGCTGGTGGCGGATATCGATCGGGGAGGGGTGTTTGCCCAGGTCATTGGGACGATGGATTTGTTAAGCCCGTCGGAACGGCAGCGGGTCATCGGGGTGGTCATTAATAAATTTCGAGGTGATCTGAAGTTGTTTGAGGATGGGGTCAAAATTCTGGAGCAACGAATCGGTATTCCAGTGTTAGGGGTCTTGCCTTTTCTGCGGAATCTGGAGTTGGATCAGGAAGACAGCGTGGATATTGAGCGGTTCCGGATAACGCCTTTTGAAGCAGAGACGGTCAATATCGCTGTCGTGCTTCTACCTCACATGAGCAATTTCACGGATTTTAATCAGCTTGCTGCGGAACCTGATGTGGCCCTTCGTTATGCAGCTTCCCCACAAGCCTTATCCGGCGCGGATGTGGTGATTTTGCCCGGGAGTAAAACGACGATTTCGGATTTGGACTATCTGAGGAATGCCGGATTCGAGGAAGCAATTTTCACGCATGTCCAACGTAAGGGAGAAACTGTCGGGGTGTGCGGGGGATTCCAAATGTTGGGTAAAGAGGTTACGGATCCGCAGCATGTGGAAACCGGCGGCTCTATGAAAGGTCTCGGGTTACTTGAGATGTATACGGAGTTAGTGATGCAAAAGAAAACGGTTCAAGTCTGTGCTCACGCTTTGCATCTTGATTCAGATGCCCTATGTACGGTGGAAGGGTATGAAATTCATATGGGGGTGACGACGTCCGCTCCGGGTATTCTGTCGTGTTTTAGGATTGTTCCGCAGCGAGACGCTTCTCCCTCATCCCGACCCTCTTCCCGAAAGGAGGCAATGGAGGTTAGAGCGGTGGATGGGGCGAGAAGTCCTGACGGGCGTATATGGGGAACATATATTCATGGAGTCTTTGATCAACCGGGATTTCGTCGTCAATGGTTAAATCGGGTGCGTGGCCGGAAAGGCCTCCCGCCACTTAATAGGGAGATCTCAGAGGCGGTTTCACAGCGATTGTCTCGTGAACTGGATCGCTGGGCTGACCACCTGGAAACTCATCTTGATGTGAATCCCATCATTTTAGCACTGGGGCTAGGCGGACTTTCTCCAGACCGTCTTCATCAGCCGGATTAAAGACGTGTTGAGTGTTCCAATAGTCTGACGCATCCGGATCATATCCCATAGTATAATGATCGCCGATGAAGGAAGATCAAAAATTTTTATGGAAAATTAATGAGCCGAAGATGGGCGCTCGTCAACAGTCCTGGTCAAGGAGGCCCAAGGCCTGGTGGGCATTGGCCAAGGAGGTGTGGGCCTCCTCATATGATGACGATGTGTTTGGACGGGCGGCACAGCTCGGATTTTATTTTATGTTAGCGGCATTTCCAGCGCTTTTAGGGGTGACGGCGCTCATTGGCATGTTGCCCAGTCAGGTGGTGTTGCCCACCATTATGCCGTACGCTCAGAAAGTCCTTCCTGCCGAGTCCTTGGCTCTGGTTGATCGCTATGTCGAACAGGTGATCCAGGGTAGTGGAAGAGGAGTGTTTTCTTTGAGCCTCTTAGGCTCCCTCTGGGCGGCTTCCTGGGGCATGATGGCCATCATTACTACCTTAAATGCTGTCTATGGGGTGAGGGAAACACGACCTATTTGGAAAGCCGGTGCGATTGCGGTGTTGCTCACCATGGGGGCTTCGGTTTTCGTCATTTCTTCGTTGATCCTGATCCTGGCGGGTGGACAGGTGAGCCAATGGGTCGCCGATGCGACCGGAATGGATCGGTGGATGACGCTTGCCTGGCCCCTGTTGCAATGGCCGGTCATCGTTCTTTTCATGCTGATGGGCGTTAACCTGATTTACTATTGGGCGCCTAACATTGATTCTGAATGGCAGTGGGTGAAACCCGGATCAGTGCTGGCCGTATTCCTCTGGATTATTCTTTCTCTTGGGCTCAAATTGTATGTGGAGAATTTCATCAACTATAACGCTGTCTATGGATCCATTACGGGGGTGATTATTCTGATGATGTGGTTGTATGTCAGTGGGTTGACTCTTTTGATCGGCGGAGAACTTAATTTCACCCTTAACAGGCCTCACCTGCCGGATGACTCTGTGTCGTCTTAAACTTGATGGATTGGTATTCAGTAAGGAAGCGATTGAATATTTTAAATATGTTGCCTGTTGATCCGGTGGAATCGTGAGACAAGGGGTAAGACGTGAGCCGCTGGGGGCCTCTTACAGGGCGATGTGTTGGTACTGCGTTGTCGCTAAATTTTGGCGCTGGAGATTCCAATCGACGGTGAAAACGGTTGAGCGGTCCGACGACAAGGTCAGGAGCCGCTCCCCGTCCTTGATCACGACGCTTTCGGCTGCCGTGAAGTCGAGTGTCTTGTCCGGTCCAGTGCGATTACACACGAGGAGGGGAAGTCCGGTGTCTTGAGTACATCGCTCCCATTCGCCATTCGGACCATGAAAGCCCGGTGCCCATGCGGCGGAGGAGACCAGCATGCGGGCTCCTTGATCGGCGAGGCTTTGGGCTATTCCCGGCGAGAACGCGTCAGCACAGATGAGAATTCCCACATGATTGAAGGGCTGAACGGGAACGGGCGCCACTTGTCCTCCGGGAGTCGACCACGATTCAGAGCCGGTTTTCAATGTGTTGATTTTGCGATGGGTGCCTGCGATGGCACCATCGGATGCTATCACAAAGACCGTGTTGTGCAGTGTGTTGGACTGAGGATCCCGTTCCGGATGGGAGAGGAATACGGTCACCTGCAGGCTGGCTGCGAGTTGACACACGCGGATCATCCATGGGTCGGGTTGTGGTATGATCCAGTCCGTGCCGATGGTGTCGGTGAATGTGTACCCGCAGATACACAGTTCCGGGGTGATGATACAGGCAGCTCCTGAGCGTGCGGCGGTCGTGATTGCTCTTTCGATGAGCCGCCGGTTCTGTGTGAGATCACCCGGGACAGGTGCGAGATGGAGCAACGCGATGCGCACGATGTCCAACAGTATGACCCCTGGTTAGAGGATTTGCGTGAGTATGGCTGGCGTCCTGAACGTAACACACGCACCCGCACGCTTGCATCACGATCATGTCGGGGCGTGGGCGGGCGGATGAAATAAATATGGCTGTCGCTCTCGAACATGCATGGACCCACATATCTGTGAACGGAGTGAGTATCGGACCTACGTTTGAGTGATGGATGGAATGCGAAGGCCGGTTTGGGAGGGATCTCTGGATCATGCAACAGTATGCTGGCAAAAAATCGGTGATGAGCGATTTCTTGACAAAGCCACTACGTCCCTCCTACATTCTCCCAAAACATACGCGGAACGAATGATGGGAAGCGGGTGTAATTCCCGCGCGGTCCCGCCGCTGTAACTGAGGACGAACCCCGCGAGAGCCACTGTTTTTATTCGTAAGGCGTGAAGGGTAAGGCGAAACAGAAGTCTGTATGTCTTACGTCTCACGTTACGTGAGAAATGGGAAGGCGCGGATAGTAGGTTAATCACTCAGGAGCCAGAATACCTCATTCGTTCCAAGACCAATGTTCCCTCGTGGGCTGGGGAAGTGGTGAGGATGAAGAATCGGGTGCAATCCTCAAGGTTATCCAGGCCTTGGGGATTTTTTATTTTGGGCAACAATTTACGCCATCCGGTCTGCGGTATCTGGGCTTGGTGTGCGATCCTTTTATGTGGGTTTCTGGTCGCTTCGGCTTCAGCCTTTGACGGAGATACGATGAAACGGCGTCAACAGGGTATTTTGACCGGCATGCCCTTCATGTCCAATGTGGCTCCACGCACCTTTGTGGATGATCTTGGCCGGAAACTCTACCTGGCTAAGCCCCCTCAGCGTATTGTCTCTCTTGCTCCAAGCGTGACCGAAATTCTTTTTGCGATCGGGTTGGACGAGGAAATTGTCGGGGTCACCGAATTCTGCGATTTTCCTCCGGATGCCTTGACCAAGCCGAAGGTGGGGTATGCCACTCCCAATCTTGAGACGATTGTGGGACTTCGACCGCAACTGGTGTTGGCGCCCAGGTCTTTCCTGCGTGTCGACCTTCTCAATAAACTGGAGCAACTGAAGATTCCTACCTTTATCCTCGACCCTCATACGGTGGAAGACATCTTCGCCCACATTCAGTTATTGGGGCGCATGCTGGGACGTTCGGAAGAAGCCAATGCCCAAGCGGCCCTGATGCGGAAACAACTGGCCGGTTTGTCGAGCCGGCTGGTGGACCGGCCTCGTCCCGCGTTGTTGTATGTTTTGAATTCCGAACCATTGATCACCGTGGGCCCCGGGAGTTTTATTCATCGCCTTATTGAACTGGCGGGCGGTAGAAATGCGGCTGAGCAAGCGGCCGCTCCCTATCCGCGTCTGACGATGGAAGAAGTGTTACGACAAAACCCGGATATCCTGCTGTTTCCGGTTGGGCGGCAGGAAGGGATTCCCCAGGCGGAACAGGATTCCTGGAGACGGTGGACCACGCTGTCGGCGGTCCAACAAGGCCATCTGTTTCAAGTTGATAGCG
Source organism: Nitrospirales bacterium (assembly GCA_009377845.1). Lineage (GTDB taxonomy): Bacteria > Nitrospirota > Nitrospiria > Nitrospirales > UBA8639 > Nitrospira_E. The sequence goes on from WHTE01000054.1 coordinate 4,985, forward strand.
ATCTCCTCAATCGTCCCGGTCCGCGGATCATTGAAGGTCTGAAGCAATTAGTGAAGATTCTGCATCCTGAGGTTATTCTGGATGAAATACCGAATTAAGACGCATGAAGAGAATCATCGTGATGCGACAACGGCGCAGACCATCCTTCTCCATCCCATGAGTCGGTTGCGCAGTCGGTTGCATTGAATTCAAAAGGGGGAACCCTGTTTGTGAAACCCATGGCAAAAGTTCCGACACTGACCATTTCCCCGTCTTCAAAGGAATCGGGCAAGGTGGTCCACTCGCCTCCGGCTAGGCCATTGCCGGTCTCTTCGTTGCCGACGCTCACGATCCGCCGGTGGTTCTTGTGGGTGGGTGTGTCGTTTCTGTTGGCTGTGGGGGCTCTTTTGGCCTGTCTTGGATTTGGGACCGAGTCTATTGCATTCTCCCGGATCTGGTCCATTCTGGGTGGGACAATTCTGGGAACGGAGTCCATACGTGTCGAGACGGATTCGACAGCGGTCATTCTGCTTCAGATTCGATTGCCACGGGTGTTATTGGCCTTTTTCGTGGGCGGAAGTCTGGCAATGGTTGGAGTCGCACTTCAGGCTTTGTTGCGCAATCCTCTGGCTGACCCGTTTATCATCGGCATTTCCAGCGGGGCGGCGTTGGGGGCCGCTATTGCGCTGCTGTTTGGCGTGGGACTTTCTGTATGGAGTGTGTCGGCGCTGCCCGTGTGTGCCTTTGCCGGGGCCTTACTGGCTTTGCTGATCATGTATCGCATTTCATCGGCGGGGCATGGTTTTTCGATCTACACGCTGTTATTGGCCGGTGTGGTGCTGAATGCAATTTTTTCGGCGTTCATCATGTTTCTGACCAGTGTAGCCGATCCCAATCGGGCGTTCGGGATGTATGCCTGGCTGATGGGATCGTTAACCGGCCCCGATTTCTCCACCCTTGGAGTTCTGGCTCTGTATCTTGGAATTGGGTTGATAGTCTTGGCGACACAAGCGCAGTCCTTAAATCTCTTGACCCTTGGTGAAGAAACAGCCCGATCGTTAGGGGTCGAAGTTGAGCGAGTCAAAAAATTGGTGTTTGTGGCGGCTGCACTCCTGACGGGGGCGGTCGTGAGTTTTAGCGGGATCATCGGGTTTGTCGGGCTGATCGTGCCGCATGCCGTCCGCCTGGTCTTGAGTGCTGATCATCGGCTCTTGCTCCCGGTTGCCGGATTTGTGGGAGGGATGTTTCTGATGTTGGCCGATACGGTGGCGCGGACCGTCTTGAGTCCCGGTGAATTTCCTGTCGGGGTGGTGACGGCGCTGGTGGGCGGTCCGGTGTTTTTATACCTGCTCACGAATCGGAACATGCGGGTGGGGTTGTGATGATGGACTCGGAACCGAGCTCTTCCGGACCGGCGTATGCTCTTCGTGAAGTGACCTTTCGCTATGCCACTCGTTTCCATGACACATCCGAGCCGGTGTTGAAAGACCTGACGTGTTCAATTGACTCCGGGAAAATTCTTGGGATTCTTGGTCCCAACGGGTCTGGAAAAAGTACGTTACTCAAGCTCCTTGCCCGGGTCCTGCGTCCGCGGGACGGCACGATTGAGTTGTTCGGGAATCCCTTATCGCTCCTGTCCCAAGCCGACATTGCCCGGCGGGTGGCGCTGGTTCCACAAGAGACGCTGCAGATTTTTCCTTTTACCATTGCCGAAATGGTCCTGATGGGACGATTTCCTCATCATCGGGGTTGGGGGGGGTGGCATTGGGAGGATGCTGACGACTGGCAAATCGCTCACCTGGCCATGGAAGACCTGGATGTCGCCCATCTGGGTCCAGGGCTTGTCACGGATGTGTCGGGAGGGGAACGTCAGCGGGCGGTGATTGCCCGTGCTCTTACTCAACAGCCACAGGTGTTGCTGCTGGATGAGCCCACCGCCTTTTTGGATTTGCACCATCAGTTGGATATTGCGCGCATTCTTCGGCGGTTAAATCGGGAGCGGGGCCTGACGGTGATTCTGGTGTCTCATGATTTGAATCTGGCCAGTCAATACTGTGACCGGCTCATGTTGGTACACCATGGACATATTGTGGAGGGTGGATCTCCTCGAGACGTCTTGCGTCCTGACCTGTTGGAATCGGTCTATGGGTGCCAGGTTCTGGTGGATCGCCATCCGCAATCGGGATTGCCTCGAGTGTCGTTGCCTGTGTGATCGAGTGGAGCAGTGAAGTCTGTTGCAGTGAAGTGTCTCTTGAGGACTGTTGAAAAATGCCATCAGCGGCGGTTCCATGGTCAGTTAAACGTGAACCGTGAGATGTAAGGCGTGAAACGTGAGAGCGATAAACCAAAGACCGTTCCGTCATTCCGGCAAGTTGTTAGCCGGAATCCATCCGAAACAGGAAAGATGGATTCCCGATTCAAGATGTCGGGAATGACAGCGACGAGAAACACCGACGGTTCACATACAGCAAGGGCCTTGACTCATTTGCATGATGCACGGGTGAGCAAGCGCTCATGAGGACTACGATCAAGAAAATTTTGAATGATTTTACAGACTTTCTTGATGTGTTGCGTGTCTTTATCAGTATTAACCATTTAACAAAGGAGGAGGGTTCTTTAGCGGAATATCGACGGTTGTGACGGGGAAGCTGGTGTAAATCCAGCACGGTGCCGCCACTGTAAGCGGGGAGTAATTCTGTACAAGGCCACTGTTTCATTCCGTTAGACGATAGGCGTGAAGGGTCAGGGGAGTCAGGAAATTTTTTCCCCCCTTACGCCTTACGTTTCACGTTTAACGTGGGAAATGGGAAGGCGCAGAGGAACAGCGATCCGCAAGTCAGGAGACCCAACAACCAGTCTCTTCCATAAAACCCCTTCGAGCGAAAGGGAGGTGGATCATGTCCACGAATATTTGTGTGCGTTTGTTTTACCAGTCTGGTACCGTTTGGATTTTCTCTGTTCTTGTACTGATCTTTTTCTTTCCTTCTGTAACCACCGCGGCAGATAGCCCGGCTGAAGAATCAGGTTCCTCGCAGGCTGAAGAGCAGGCCTCCCAAAAGGATAGAGCGCCTGTCTACCAGTTGGATCCAATGGTTGTGACGGCTACGAAAACTCCAGTTCCCTTAAGTCACCTGACCAGTGCGGTTGAGGTGATTACCGAACGAGACTTTCAAAGGCGAAGGGATAGGACACTCGTCGATGCCCTTGGGTTGAGTCAGGGACTGGCCACTTTTTCTTCCGGGGGACCCGGTACAAACAATACGGTTCGGATTCGCGGAGGGAGTTCCGAGCAGACGCTTGTGTTGATCGATGGAGCGATTGTGAATAGTTCCACGCTGGGAAGTTTTAACTTTGGTACCCTAACGACGGACAATATAGAGTCAGTGACGGTCCTGCGGGGTGCACAGAGCATGCTTTGGGGGTCCGATGCCATTGGAGGAGTTGTGGATATTCGAACCAAGCGAGGTACAGGTGCCCCGGTTGCCAGGATTTTTTCAGAATATGGGTCCTTCAATTCGATTCGAGAAGGAGGGAGTCTTGCCGGACAAGTGGGACCGGTAGATTTTTCCACCACGTTATCGCGTTGGGACATGGCTAAATTTTCTTCGGTAAATTATCGGCGGGGAGCGAGTGAGCGGGATGCGTTTCGTAATTGGCAAGCGTCTTCTTTGTTGGGTGTGAAGGGGCCGTGGGACGGCCGGTTGGAATTGGCTTTCCGCTGGATCAATAACGATATCGATCTCGATAATCCCAGCACGTTTGGCGGTCCCTTCGATGTGTTCAAAGCGAAAACTGCCGGCAGGCAGTTTATCTATAGCGGGTCGTATCATCAACCCATGACCGAGTGGTGGGACCAGAAAATTACCCTCTCGCATGCCCGGGAAACGTTAATCACCCAGGCTGGGACGAATCAACGCAGCATTACCACAGGGCTGGAGGATGAACCTGGTGCGTTTAACAATTCAGATATTCGAACAAAGAGTAATCGGATCGAATGGCAAAGTAATTTTCAAATCGGCAAACCGTTGGTTCTGACCGTCGGCTATCAATTTCGAGAGCAACTTGGAGAAAATAAAGGAACGTTTTCTGAAAAAACCCTCTCAAGCCATGCCGGATTTGCTCAGCTCCAATTGAACCTGTTTGACCGGTTTTTTGCCACGGGTGGATTCCGACAGGATTCCTATAATTCATTCGGCGATGCGACGACCTATCGTGTGACTGGGGGCTATTTCATCAAAGAGACGGGCACCAAACTCCGGACCAGTTATGCCACCGGATTTCGAGCCCCATCTATTAATGAATTATTTTTTCCGAATTTCGGGAACCCAAATCTTAAGGCGGAAAAGAGTCAAAGCTTCGATATTGGGATCGATCAACAGTTTTGGGACAAGCGAGTCACTGTAAGTGCGGGGTATTTCTGGAATCGCTTCCGCCAACTTATTGTCACGGCGTTTGACCCTGTAGGCTGTACGCCATTCACACCTTTTGGATTTTGTGCGCAGAACATCGGATCTGCGAAAAGTCAGGGTTGGGAGGCGAACGCCAGGCTGGTCCTGGCTGAAGGGTTCCCATTCATGAAGTTGCTGGACTTTCAGGGGCAGTATACCTATACGATCACGAGAGATCTGGAGACGGCGGCCCGACTGCCTCGCTGGCCGGTTCATCAAGGGAGCCTGGTGCTGACGTATCAACCCATCACTCCTTTGAGTTTTACCGCAACGTTCCGGTATGTGGGTTCTCGGTTTAACACGACTGGCAATCAGCAATCACTCCCGGATTTTTATGTCATGAATTTTTCCGCTTCTTATGACCTCACACCCTCTATGCAGGGCTATGTGCGGGTCGAGAATATTTTGAATCGGCATTATGAAGAAGTGCTGTTCTTTGGGACGCCGGTACGGTCGGTGTTTGGTGGTATTCGAGTGACGTTTGACCTTCCGGTGTCACCGGCTTCTGATTCCAAGGACAACTCATGAACCTGCCTAGACTGGTCATTGCGGGAACCCATAGCGGAGTCGGCAAAACGACGGTGACTTTGGCGCTCCTTTCGGCTTTTCGAGCCCAGGGGCGCCAGGTCCAACCATTTAAAGTTGGCCCCGACTTCATTGACCCCGGACATCACCATTTGGCGAGTGGCCGGGAATCACGAAACGTCGATGGATGGATGCTCGGGGCAGTTTTGAATCGGACGATCTTTCAAGAGGCCGCTCAAGATGCGGATCTTTCCATTATTGAAGGGATGATGGGCCTCTTTGACGGCAGTTCTCCAATCCAAGAAATCGGGAGCACGGCTGAAATCGCCAAACAGTTGAATGCATCGGTGCTGTTAGTGGTAGATGGCAGTGCCATGGCGCGGTCTGCCGCAGCGATAGTGTATGGATATGCGAAATTTGATCCTGCATTACATATTGCGGGTGTGATCTTTAATAGGATCAAAAGCGACGGCCATTATCAACTTTTGAAAGAAGCGGTGGAAAAGGAGACCCATGTGCCGGTTGTCGGGTATATTCGTCCGGATTCAGATCTGACGATTCCTGATCGGCATTTGGGTTTGCGGACGGTGTTGGAGGGGAAGGATTCCACATTATATTCTAGACTCGGACAAGCTGCTGCCACCACACTGGACCTTGACTGCATTGAACAATTGGCTCAGGCCAGTCCCGAATGGGTTGCCTCTCTTATATCCCTGCGACCCAAACGGGTTGAACCAGTCCGAAAACCTGTCAGAATTGGTGTGGCCTATGATCCTGCCTTTTGTTTTTATTATCCGGATAATTTAGCCCTTCTCGAACAAGTGGGTGGGAAACTTGTTCGTTTTTCTCCCATGCAGGATACGAAGTCGCCGGATGTGGAAGTCCTGTATTTGGGGGGAGGCTATCCAGAGATCTATGCCTCTGTGTTACAACAAAATACTGCGATGCGGGCGTGTATTCGAGAATTTGTTCGGCAAGGGGGGATCGTCTATGCCGAATGTGGTGGGTTAATGTACTTGTCCAGAACCCTGCGCGATTTTGATGGGAAAGTGTATGATATGGTGGGTATAATTCCTGGGGATGCGGTGATGAGCCGAACGCACATGACGCTGGGCTATCGTGAATTGACGTTGACACAATCTGGATTGCTGGGAGAAAAGGGTATGCGTATTCGCGGGCATGAGTTTCATTATTCTCATCTTGAAAACCTTGGGGATGTTGACTATGTGGGAAGAATCACTGATGTACGAGGAAAAGACTGCCGAGGTGATGGGATAACAGTCAATAATGTTGTCGCCCTCTATACTCATCTTCATTTTGCCAGCCATCCTCAGGTACCTCTTGCGCTGATTCAGACAGTGCGAGACCAACGTAAGATGGGAGCACACACGTCGTGACCCAATCCGATCATCAAGCCCGCATGCAACGGTTGAAATCCTCGGTGGATCGACGAATCGCGACTGCTCAAGATGAAAAAGGACTATTAGTCGTGTATACCGGTGCCGGCAAGGGTAAAACCACGGCGGCGTTGGGAATGGCCATTCGGTGCCTCGGACATGAGATGAACGTGGCCGTGGTGCAGTTCATTAAAGGCGCGATCGATACGGCAGAAGAACGAATCCTTAAGAGCTTTGGCGATCAGGTCGTTTTTCTTCGAATGGGTGAAGGGTACACCTGGGAAACGCAAAATCGGGAACGGGATAGGGTCGTGGCTCAAGCGGCTTGGACAGAAGTAGAAAAATTTCTGCAGGATCCTACATTGGGCATGGTTATTTTGGATGAATTAAATATCGCGATCCATCATGAGTATGTTTCGCTTGACCAAGTTCTGAAGACTGTCGCTCAGCGTCTCCCCATGCTTCATGTCGTGATTACCGGACGAGGTGCGAAACCGGAGCTGATCGAAGCAGCCGACCTGGTTTCGGAAATGAAGATGATTAAACATCCTTTTCGAAAAGGGATTAAAGCCCAAAAAGGGGTTGAGTTTTGAAACAGATCATCCATCAAGCAACCGGGGAGTTTTCCCCTGAAGAGCGGGAAGCGGTCTATCGTGCCATTTTTGAGCGGAGGGATGTCAGAAAGAATTTTCTTCCTGATCTGATTCCAGAGGAAACGCTTCGTCGAATCCTCTTGGCCGCGCATCACGCGGGCTCTGTGGGCTATATGCAGCCCTGGGATTTTTTGGTCATTCAGCAGGCTGAAACTAAACACGCCGTGAAAAATATTTTTGTTCAAGCCAATGATGCCGCAGCCTTGCAGTATCGGGGGGAGAAATCCGATCTGTATCGAGGTCTGAAGCTTGAAGGGATTCAAGAAGCCCCAATCAATATCTGCGTGACCTGCACCCGTGACCGGGGTGGGCCCTCGGTCTTAGGTCGTGCCACCGTTCCCGAGACGGATTTGTATAGCACTTGCTGCGCCATTCAAAATCTCTGGCTTGCGGCACGGGCGGAAGGTATCGGAGTGGGGTGGGTTTCAATTCTGGATTACGACGCAGTGAAAGAAGTCCTAGGTATTCCTCGATCCGTTTGGATTATTGCTTATTTGTGTGTGGGGTATGTGAACGGTTTCGCCGATCAACCGGATCTCGAAAAGGCCGGGTGGCGCCAGCGAGTGCCACTGGATCAACTCGTTCATTATGAGGCATGGGGGAAACGCACGGGTCATGGTTTCGGCGTTTCCGATCCTGAGCTTGGCGAAACGTCTGCCCCCTCACTGGACGCTCCTGTGAAATAAGCTTGTGAATACCATTACGTCTCCCCTTCGGATTAATACCGGGCCCGATTGTCTGGTCGTACGATTTCCGCGGGTATTCGGATGTCTGAGTTGGGCGCCTTGGAACGGTGGGGAGACATCCGCGTCCGTTGTCGTCAACCGTCAAGTTGACCTTCACGGCTCTTGTTCCTCCGACACGATAGCCGAGGACTTTCGGCGTCTGTTCAAGGAGGTCTCCCTCGTTCCTGACGAAACGATAGGATTGATGACCGCCGCGAAGGTGAGTGCGTATCACGACTGCTTTCTGATTTCATCGGGAGCATGGGTTCATGCCGTGGCGACCGTCGGCCTGTCGAATGCCCGCTCCGTTCTGGACGATGCCGACGTTGAACTGGGTTATCGATGCGGTTCGGCGGGAACGGTGAATCTTGTGGTCGCGACCAATGCTCTTCCGACGATTGGTGGGCGCATCCAGGCGATTCACCTCGCAGCTTCGGCGAAAGCCGCGGCGTTTCGGGACGCTAGCGTTAGGAGTCGCAAGTCCGATCGTCCGGCCGACTTAACCGGTACGGATTGTCTCGTGGTGGGAGCCAGCGGTGAGATAGAAGAGGATCAATGCGGCCTTCACACCGTCCTCGGCGAAATGATCGGCCGTGCCGTGTATACATCGGTGGCTCAGGGGATAGCGGGATTCTTAAAGTCTTAACTGTGGTGGTTCCCTGTTTCATGCCTATACGATTTCATGAATTTTTTTGAATGGCACGACTGGCAAATAACGGATCGTTTATTTTCTCCTGGAGACGAACGCGATGCGGATATCAAAAGTGTACACACGCACGGGTGATGCCGGGAAAACCCGGTTGGCTGGCGGGCAAGAAGTCTGGAAGGATTCAGTGCGGGTGGAAGCCTATGGTACGGTCGATGAATTAAATTCCATGCTTGGCTTGGCTCGTGTTTCGAATGAACGGACCGGAACGAATGTTGAGGCATCCGCCTATCTCGAAAAAATCTTACAATGGACGCAGAATAAACTTTTTGATCTGGGTGGTATTCTCGCCACGGCTCCCGGAGAGTCGTTTCCGAACATGCCAACCGTAACGTCCGTGGACGTCGCTCATTTGGAACACTTGATTGATGAATGCCAAATGGATCTTGCGCCTCTAAAAGAATTTATCCTGCCTGGTGGCGGACAGATCTCTGCCTTACTCCATGTCGCTCGCACGATCTGTCGTCGAGCTGAACGTCTCTGTGTCACCGTGTCAAAAGAAGAATCGATAGACAAGGAATTGGTGATCTTTCTTAATCGCCTGAGTGATGCCTTGTTCGTATTTGCCCGATGGGTGGCCAAGCAGCAGGGTGAACCTGAATTTTTGTGGAAACGAGAATCGGCCATATCTCCCGAACCTCATGCTCCGGGATGATAGGGCTTCTGGTTCATGAGTGGTGCCGGGAACACTCAACGACATGATGCTGAAATAGGATATTCGTATGCCACCTGTGTCTCAATCTGCTTCTCGCTCGTTGGCAAACACGGTATCTCGACGAGAGAAGGCCGCTCATTTTCGCCCTAAGCAGAGAAAGAATCCCTCAGAGTCAAAACTGATTTTTGTGTTTGGAGGGGCACGCTCCGGGAAAAGTACCTTTGCGTTACAACGAGGAAAGGCCCAATCGCCTCGGGCATTTTTGGCTACGGCTGAACCGTTGGATTCAGAAATGGCTCTCCGTATTCAGAAACACAAGCGGTCACGAGGACGCGGCTGGGCTACGTTCGAAATTCCCACTCAGTTAGCAGAGTGGGTTACGGCGGACGGTGGGAGCTATTCCAGCGTGGTCGTGGATTGTTTAACGCTGTGGCTGAATAATCTTCTGCGAGACAGGGTGCGACCTGCACAGGTGCTGACCCATGTCAAAAAATTCCTGAAGGCGATTCGTGTCTGTCACGGTCAGGTGGTGGTGGTGAGTAACGAATTAGGTCTTGGGTTGGTGCCCGGCGATGCGGCCAGCCGGCAATTTCGGGATTTGGCGGGCCGGATGAATCAATTGGTCGCTGCGGAAGCCGATGAAGTGTATTTTTTGTTGAGTGGTCTCCCCCTTCGGCTGAAATAGCCATCTCATTTTATTGGATATGCTGCTTCAAAAAACCATCAAGAGCATTCAACCTGTCAACCGGGACCTCTATGCCTGTGCTCAGGCAGCCCTGAATCGATTGACCAAGCCTGTGGGAAGCCTTGGGCGATTGGAGGGTTTAGCCGCCCAGTATGTCGCAATGACCCAATTGTTCCCGCCAACTGTTCCTGAAGCGTTGGTCTTCACGTTAGCGGCGGACCATGGAGTGGCTGAAGAAGGCGTGAGTGCGTACCCTTCGTCGGTGACCGCTCAGATGGTGCAAAATTTCATCAATGGTGGCGCCGCAATTAATGTATTGGCGCGGCAGGTTGGAGCAAAAGTGCGAGTGGTGGATATGGGTGTGCAAAGCGACCTCGGCAATCTCCCCGGCTTGATTGTCCACAAGGTTGGAATGGGAACAAAAAATTTCCTGAAGGGTCCGGCCATGTCTCGAGAGGAAGCCGTCCAGAGCATTGAATCTGGAATCCGTCTGATTATGGATGCCTATGCAGAGGGAATTCGTCTTGTTGGACTTGGAGAAATGGGCATTGGCAATACCACCGCCAGTAGCGCGATTACGGTCGTCATGACGGGCAGGCCGGTGGCGGAGGTGACGGGCTATGGAACGGGCGTGGATGCCCAAACCTTGACCCGGAAGATTCAGGTGATTGAACAAGGCATTCAGGTCAATACGCCGGATGCTCGTGATCCTGTGGATGTGTTAGGCAAAGTCGGGGGATTTGAAATCGGCGGGTTGGTGGGGATGATGTTGGGTGGGGCGGCATGCCATATTCCTGTGGTGCTGGATGGATTTATTACCGGAGCTGCCGCCTTGTTGGCGATCACTTTGGCTCCCCATTGCAAAGCCTATATGATTCCTTCCCATGTATCTGCGGAACCCGGACATCGCATGGCCATGGAATTTTTAGGGTTTCGCCCTCTGTTGGATTTGGATCTTCGGCTTGGGGAAGGCACAGGAGCCTGTTTGGCCATTGGACTTCTTCAAGCGAGTCTGGCTTGTCTGACTCAAATGGCGACGTTCGAGAGTGCCGGCGTGGATGAAGCCGTGGGACCTGCCTCGGAGATGGTATGAGAGGCCTATGGGCGTCGTTTTCTTTAGCCTGGCAGCTTCTCACCATCTTGCCTCTTCCAAGAAGACCGGCGTCGAGTATCCCTTCCGTGACATTCGCGTCCTCGCTCCACTGGTTTCCCGTTGTGGGATTTTTGCTTGGCGGGAGCCTTCTCATCATCGATCAAGTATTGGAAGACTTCTTTCCGCCAGTAGTCTTGAATATGGTGCTTCTGGCGCTCTATGTACTGGTGACGGGAGGTCTCCACCTGGATGGTTGGGCGGATACGGTTGATGCGCTTGCAGGCGGAAGGGATCCCGAGCATCGGCTCGTTATCCTCCGGGATTCCCGCATTGGAGCGCTCGGGGCCACGGGATTGGTGTTGATTCTGGGGCTTCGGTATACCGGACTTCTGACCGTACCGGTAGGGCTACGAGATGGCATGTTGCTGTGTATGCCCGCCGTTGGGCGATGGGCGATGGTGATCGGTTCCTGGGGCGTCGTCTATCCACGATCGGAGGGTTTGGCCGCGTCGTTTATTCGGACGGTGTCGATGCGGGATGTTCTGGTGGCTTCCACCGTCGTGGGATTGGGGTTGTGGGGGGTGTTCGGCGTGGTGTCGGCGGTCGTGCTGATGATTGGGGTGTGCGTGGCGGTTCGATTGGTTATCTGGTGGATGTCCAAGAAGTTTGGCGGCATCACCGGAGATGTGCTTGGAGCCATGAACGAGGGGATTGAAGTGCTCTTTTTGATCATGGCTCCCTTCGTCCTTGTGCTGACAGGGTTTGTGAAATAATTCACCAGATCTTTTTATGAATGGGTGGGTGATTCGACATGACACGAACATATCCTAAACACTGCGAACGTTGCGGTCGGGCTTTTGAGTGCGGCCTCTCCCGATGCTGGTGCAAAGATGTGCCTGTGAGTGATGCCCAGTATGATCGAATCGTGAAACGTTATCATGACTGTCTCTGCCCGAGGTGTCTTGCAGAGTTGACCGGAAACACTTCCGGACCTTCTATTCCCGAATCGTTGGGCTAGGAGCCTGTCGGACTTAGGATGAATCGGCTGCAAAAGCGTCTAAGCGGTTCATATTTCGCCGCTTTCTTGGCCCAGAGCCCCACTATGGACCGGCAAAACCGTCAAAATCTGGCCTCGCTCATCCACTTTTTCGCTTTCGATTCCCTAAGCCAGACAGGCTCCTAGTCGTGGCGGATGACTTGACGGGATTCAAATTCCTGGCGGTGTGCGCCCTCGATGTGATGGCAGGCGATCCCCGCTGGTTGCCTCACCCTGTCCGCATGATGGGCATATTCATTCAAGAGTATGAACGGCTGATGTTAGTGCGGCTCTCGTGCCCATTGGCGAAAAGGGCGGCCGGCTTGGGTTTGGCCGCGGGACTTCCTCTCGGGTGCTTCTTGTTTACCCGGTGGATCTTGGGGTGGGCTGAACACGTGCATGAGATGTTCGGCGTCCTAATGTGGGTGGTCCTGGGCTATACCACCATTGCCGGGCGGGATTTAATGGATCATGCCTTGGGGGTCTATCAAGCATTGAGGAAAGGGTCACTCGTATCGGCTCGGGCTGCGGTGGGTCGGTTAGTGGGGCGAGACACCGAAGCACTCCCGGAAGAAGAGATTGTCCGGGCGACGCTGGAATCGATTTCCGAAAATACCTCAGATGGGATTGTGGCCCCGCTTGTCTATCTTGCGTTGGGAGGTCCGGCGTTAGCCATGGCATATAAGGCAGTTAATACGCTGGATTCCATGATCGGATACCGGAACGAGCGGTATCGGGATTTCGGTTGGGCTTCCGCGCGACTCGATGATGTGGCCAATTGGGTACCGGCTCGGCTCACGGCGGTGGCGATAAGTGTGGCTGCGGCGCTTCGATTGGGTACCGGCCTCGCTTCCTGGCGAATTTGTTGGCGGGATGCGCGGCACCATCCCAGCCCCAATAGCGGTTGGCCGGAAGCGGCCATGGCTGGTGCCCTTGGCGTTCAATTCGGTGGACGCAATGTGTATGGCGGGGAGGCTGAACTGCGCGCCAGGTTAGGCGATCCGATTACACCGTTTTGCGTTTCACACATTCCTGTCGCGTTGCATTTAATGGGGTTGGCCTGTGGGATTCTGGTCATGGTTCTGTTGGGTGGGGTGATGTGGTGAATCGGCCGGTTGTTCATGGGGGGCAAGTTTATCAGGCCGCCAAGGCACTCGGACGACCTGTGGACTCTTTTGTGGATTTCAGCGCCAGCGTCAATCACTTCGGTCCGCCAGCTTCCGTCTTTTGTGCGATTCAGCGAGCCCTTCCTGCCTGCGGGCATTATCCGGATCCCTCTGCCGAAGCCTTGCGCGAGCGGCTTGCGAGGGAACATGGGATATCATCAAACTCGATTGTGTTGGGGAACGGGTCGGCTGAATTGATTCGGGTTTTGCCCCTTGCCCTTGCTCTTCGGCAGGGGTATGTGGTGGGTCCGACGTTTATGGAATACGAGGAGTCCCTCCATGTCGCGGGTGCGCGGTGCACCTATATCTTGGCGAAATCCGCAGAGAGGTATGCTCCTCCCATAGAACGTCTTTCGCTTCTTGTGAGAGGGATCGGTTCCGGTTCTCGGAAGAAAGAACGGGGACGTCCTGGGTCATCGACGGCCGTGTTTATCTGTAATCCGAATAGTCCCACCGGAAGAGTGATTTCAGTTCGACACCTTCGAACGCTCTATCAGCAAATCGAACAAGCGGGGCTTTGGATGGTGGTAGACGAAGCCTTTATCGATTTTTGTCCTTCTCATTCCCTCATCAAGGATATCTCGACCTCTCCACGGTTGCTCATTCTCAGAAGTTTCACGAAATTTTATGGAATGCCCGGAATTCGCCTTGGGTACTTGGTGGGTTCGCCGGATACGGTTGCCACTGTCCGTCGCCTGCTCCCTCCCTGGTCGGTCAGCCATTTTGCGCAAGTTGCCGGTGTGGCGGCCGTGGATGACGTCCCGTATCGGCAGCGAAGCGTGAAATTTATACAACAGGAACGATATCGGTTTATGTCGCGGTTGCGCACGGTCCGTGGATTGCGGGTCATACCATCATCGGCAAATTTTGTGATGGTGGAATTACCATTGGGATGCGTGGCAGAAAAAGTCGTTTCACAGCTTGCCCATCAAGGGATGCTGGTTCGGGATTGCCGGACATTTCACGGGATTTTTCATCCGGCTCTTCGGCTTTCCATTCGTCATTCACGGGACAATAAT
>WHTE01000055.1 GCA_009377845.1 Nitrospirales bacterium
GGTCTTGCGGGCCATAGACGTTCACCTCCTATAGTTTAACCTGGTTAAACTATAGCACGCCATTTTCACCCCAACAAGACAAAGCCGACCAAGCCAGAAAAGGCCCTACCCCTAATTCAGGATATTGGGAGACGGGACATCGATGGTGAGTTTGGCGGGAAAGAGGGTGTGGATGTCTTGGCGGTGTCGGACTCCCTGGAGGAGCGTTTCGATATTGGGCTCTACCATTCCTTCAAAAGAGATTTTCCCGTTAGTTTCTATAACCACGGGTTTGGAGAAATCCACCAGCTCCTGATTCAACAACACGGTATATCGGCGAATCCGATTGGTGCTCACAATAATTTTGTTGGGAGTCTTAATCTCGGCATGCAGTTTGGCATAGATCGCGCCGGTAATAAATTCATCGCGGCTGTCAAGCAGATTTTCCGCGAAGGCGGCGATCTGTTCCGTCATATCGATACGCACCCAATACAACGGGATGAGATGCGTGGCATCCCGAACCAGCGACACGCTCCATGATAACTTTCCTCGTGTTTGCCCATCAAACCAGGTCATGAGATCCGGCAATTCTTGTTTGGGGAAGAAATGCCCGCCGGCATGGGGATGCGTCCACTGATGTTCCCGATAGTAATGGGGAATCCCTCGACGCTGCATTTCCTTCACCAGATCCCGACTGAGCTGAACGGGCATGACCTCGTCTTCCGCTCCGTGAATGACATACACGGGCGTGTGGACTAAATTTTCCAGAAACGGATAAAGCACATCATCGATCCCGCTGGCCATCGGCGCGATACCCGCAAATCGGTCTGCATGGTGCATCCCAATGATCCAGGCGCCAATGCCGCCATTCGACATGCCGGTGAGAAAGATGCGATCGGGATCGACGTGATACTGCGACTGGACGACCCGCATCGTTTCAAGGACCAGGTCCTCCCCATATCGGGTCCACCATCCACCCATGGAAACCGTCGGACAGGCTAGGATATACCGATCCTCTAATCGGGGCACCCATCGTTCTAAATAGGCCTCCCCCGTAAATCCTGCCCCATGCAGACACAGAATCAAGGGATAGGACTGCTCGGGGGTGTAGGAGGGTGGAACATACAAGGCATATTCTGCGTCCTGTTCCCTCACCCGAACGGAGCGTCGGGGTTGGGCGCCGACCGGTTGAGCCTCATACCATGGCGGTTGCTGAAGAATCCTTGTTATGGATTCGACATTGATGTTGGGCATGCGTTGTATCTCCGCTAACAACTCTTGAGCCCTTTCCGGAGAAGAAGTCTTCACATATTCTGTTATCGATGAGGACAGGCTAGGCACAGATGAATGGCCTTCTTTGGCACTGCCATGTTCCGAAAGAGGATGAGCCCAGCCGTTCTGGGTACTAAAACACATGAAGCAAGCAAACAGGGCAACAAACTTTTTTACACCGTGAGTCATATCCATTCCCATTGAGTTGCAGGAACTATCGTGATTGAGCTTTCCCTTAGGCCTTTCCCCTCACCCCAACCCTCTCCCCAATGGGGCGAGGGAGAACCGAATTTTCTTCATTGAAAGTCAAACGACCATTCTATCGAAGGCGTCCAAATCGTTGAATGATCTGTTTGTATCCTCTCATATTTTGTTTTGCTGAGGAATCCTATAAGCTCTGGCAACAGCACAATAAAACTCTTTCTGAAAAAACAGGATGTAAAGTCAAAAGGCTAGATGGCGTCGAGTAGTCGCTGAATTCGAAATAGACTTTTTGCTCGCCGGGATCTTTCACGCCGTTCAAATTGGCATCCAGGACACCATATCCAAACCGGTAGGCGCGAGGAAGGCTATCTTGAGTTGAGTCCCCATGGCGGTGGACAGCTTATCAATTTTTATAAATCGCTTGACCAACTTTTCGCCGGCATACACTTCCAGGATGCCATCCGTTCCGGTCCAGTTCTGGACAACACGCCCGTTTTTATTTTGGGTTTCTTAGGTAAAGGCAGCAAGCAGAAGGATTCCCAGCAAGGACAAACAGGATTTTATCGTTGTCTTCACGGATTGATCCCTCCAAATTTTCCTCAAGGCTCACTCCTTGGATTTATTTTAGATGGATACCCGCTAAAAACCGGCGGGGATGACAAACCAGAAAGTTACGAATCTAATTCCTGGCGGCTAATTGTCGATACGCGTCTCGCACCGGCTCTTTGCCATGGGCGCGTTCCAACCGGCGCACAATGAAATGGCCGCGTGCCATATTTTGGAAGTGATCCATAAAAAGCAGATTGATGGTGGCTCCCCCTGCGGCACCCAATAAGGGGATCGCCTGGGCAACGGCTTTTTCCGACACTTGGATACTGTATCGTGAGGCAATTTTTGAAAGAAATCGCACGATGGCCGGAGCCCCGGTTCCGGTTAATCCATGTTGGGTTAAATGTTTGGCCGCTTCGGTCATTGCTCCCGCCAACGCAGCTCTTACGGCAAAATACCCCGTTTCCGCCCCGTCATCCGCTTGACTGGTGCCACCCATGGCAAACACCTCCAAACACGCAAGCTTGGCGTGGACATCGGTAATCGGTTCCCCTTCACTTCGGGCAATATCGGCTATCGACCGCAACATGAGGGTTGTGGAGATCGGCAACTCCACGGTCAACGCCATCAGCCCCAAGGCTCCCCCGATCGCACCACTGACGGTCGTGAGCACCCGATGTGCTCCATTGGCCGGTTCACCACGATACCGTTCATCCAAACTGGACACAGCCAGATCCAATGCTTTGGACAAGGCTTTTTGTGTGGAAGACAGCAGTTTTTCGGATAAACCATCGGGCAGCAGCGTGATGGCCCTTTCGACCGGTCCTCCGATGAGATTGGTCACTTTGGCGGCAAAACTGGGATGTTCTAAGAGATCCACCGCCAAGGCTAAATCTTGCTGGTCGGCGTTATTGAGAATGGTCATAAGGCAGTCTCCCCGGTTCCTCTGTGCTCAACACGTTATGGGGTATTGTATCTGTTTGCGGACATCAGCAACAGTCACCACGATTTCTGACCGGATGCCTAAGCACGGCCTTCTCGCCGGGGCTCAATCGTTCCTGTCACGAGCCAATCCTTGCCAAGCTTTTTAAATTGGACATCAGCGAGTGGCCATACCCGACCGAGTTTTTTGTGCGACAGGCCTCCGATGAGGCCTTTGGCATCCTGCCCCCCGAGCAGCGTTGGAGCCAGGTACAGTCTGACCCGGTTCACCACTCCTTGTTGGAGCGCAGAGGCATTAACCGTACTTCCTCCCTCCAGGAGCACAGAGGTCAGGCCTTCTTTTCCTAATCGGGAGAGACAGGCTTTCAACGAGACCTTTCCCGCTTGCACGGGAACCACCCACACTTGAATGCCCCGTTCTCTGAGGAGTTGGATTTTTTTCGGTGGTGCCTGTGTCGTCGTGCACAGAATGGTGGGTTGCTCACCGACCCATTGCACGATCTTGGACTTGAGTGGAATGCGCAATTGGCTATCGAGGACGACTCTCACCGGTTGCCGTCCCACACGTTTGCGTATCGTCGTCTTCTTTCCCCGGACAGACAATTCAGGATCATCTGCCAGAACCGTTCCGACTCCCACCATGATGGCATCCATCTGACTTCTCAAACGATGGACATCCTGACGTGCGCGTTCACCCGTGATCCACCGGGACTCGCCGGTGGATGTGGCGATTTTTCCATCCAACGTCATTGCCCCCTTTAAGATCACAAAGGGGCGTCCTGTGGTAATCCAATACCCGTACACCTCATTCAGATGACGGGCTTCTTGTTCTAATACTCCAACCGAAACAGGAAGATTTGCCTGTTTGAGTGCGTAAATACCCCGTCCATTGACCTGTGGATTGGGATCGACCATCGCCACACACACCCTCGCCAAACCTGACTGTATGAGGTATGGCACGCAGGGAGGCGTGCGTTTGTTGGTATGACAACAGGGCTCTAAGGTCACATAGAGCACTCCCCCACAAGCTCGGGAACCCGCCTGATGGAGCGCAAGAATTTCCGCATGAGGCTCACCCGGCTGGCGATGCCAGGCCTCGCCGACAATATGCCCATGATTGACGATCACGGCGCCAACCATGGGATTGGGACTGGTGCGCCCTCTCCCTTTAGCCGCAAGGGAAAGGGCTCGCTTCATGTACGTGACATCTGATGGGACGGACGTCACCGTCTTCTGGAGGCCGCGGCAGGTTTCTTACGGGTGCGAGATTGGGAACCCGTTTTTTTTGATGTGGGTTTTTTCTTGGCCACGACCTTTTTGGCGACCGTTTTTTTTCCGGAGGTTTTTTTCGATGACACCTTTTTGACAGATTTGGCGGCAGCGGATGTGGAGGCGTCGGATTGAGAAGATGAGGTTGGGGGTTTGCCGGACATTGAACGGGCCCGGCGTGGACTCGCTTCTCGTTCAAGCACGGCCACCGCCGCTTGAGCCGCGGCAAGTCTCGCGATCGGTACACGGTACGGCGAACAACTCACATAATCCAATCCCAATTCATGACAAAAGGCCACGGAACTAGGCTCACCTCCGTGCTCCCCGCAGATTCCCAGCTTGATAGACGGACGAGTCCTCCGCCCTTCCTGAATCGCCCATTTCATGAGTGCGCCCACCCCTTCTTGATCCAACACGGCAAAGGGATCCGTTTCCAAAATATTTTCGGCTTTCTTCGCAATGATGGCCTTGCACATCCGGCACACCATTTTTTTCCAATCCACGTTGGTCCGTTGACAGACCGGGCACCGATCCTGACGATCCAGATAAAAACCAATATAGGGTCCTGCGTCATCGCGAGAAAACCCGAACGTCGTTTGCGTTAGATCGTTGGTCCCGAAGGAAAAAAATTCAGCATATTCGGCGATTCGCCCCGCGGTGACCGCTGCGCGAGGCAGCTCGATCATCGTGCCGATTAAATAATTTAACTTCATGTTGTATTGCGCCATCGTCTGTTGCGCCACTTCTTGAATGAGTTCTTTTTGGGCTTTCATTTCCGACGCCATGCCAACCAACGGAATCATAATCTCGGGAACAATCTTCTTGCCTTCCCGGACGACTTCACAGGCCGCTTCAAAAATCGCCTGTACCTGCATCCGCGTAATTTCCGGCATGGTGATCCCCAGGCGACATCCACGAAGACCCAGCATGGGATTAAACTCGTGCAACTCTTCGACTCGATCCAGTATCCGTTGTTTCTCCTGAATGACCTGCGGATCTCCATTGGTCACTTCTTGCTTCGCGATTTCTACCAGGAGTTGTTCGCGTTTGGGTAAAAACTCGTGGAGGGGCGGATCGAGTAAGCGAATCGTGACGGGAAATCCCTTCATTTCCCGATAGAGTCCAATGAAGTCCTGGCGTTGAAGGGGCAGAAGCTGCTCCAAATACAACTCCCGTTCTTCCCGCGAGGATGCCAAGATCATTTGTTGCATGATGGGCACACGGTCTTCTGCAAAAAACATGTGCTCAGTCCGGCAGAGCCCGATGCCCTCGGCCCCAAACCCTCGCGCAATGTGAGCTTGCTCGGGAATATCTGCATTGGATCGAATCTTGAGCACTCTGAAGGCATCGGCCCATTTCAGAATCGTCGAGAAATACTGGTATTTTTCGGAATCCTTTTGATCCATTCTCCCTTGAATGACCTGGATCACTTCGGAATCCACAACCGGAATATCTCCCGCATAGACCTGCCCGGTAAAACCGTTCAAAGAGAGATGGTCTCCTTCCTCCAGGACCAGGGTCCCAAATTGCACCTTCCCGCCAGGCAACACCTCTAACGCATCACAGCCGGCAATACAGACTTTCCCCATTTGACGGGCCACCACGGCAGCATGCGAGGTCATCCCGCCCTTTGCCGTTAAAAAGCCTTCAGCCGCATGCATACCATGAATATCGTCCGGGCTCGTTTCATGACGGACCAGGATCGCGCGCTCCCCCTTTGCCTTAAGTTCCACCGCTCGATCGGGAGTGAGAGCAATACGTCCGGCCGCAGCTCCCGGACCGGCGGGAAGCCCTTTGCCAACCGACTGAAATTTCGCTTCATCACTGCTTTCAAAAATGGGGTACAGATATTGAGAGAGTTGTTCAGGAGCTACCCGCTTCACTGCTTCTTTCCGGTCGATCAACCCCTGACGAACCATATCCACGGCAATCCGGACCGCGGCGATCCCAGTCCGTTTTCCGACCCGGGTCTGCAACATATACAACTTGCCCTCTTGAATCGTGAATTCCAGATCGAGCATGTCCTTATAGTGTTTTTCCAGAATACGCTGGGTCTTGATGAGATCCTTGTAAGCTCCTGGCAATGTCTCTTGGAGCGCCACCACTGGCAAGGGAGTGCGAATACCCGCCACGACATCCTCTCCTTGGGCATTCAACAAACACTCTCCAAAAAATACCGGAACTCCATTCGCGGGATTGCGTGTAAAGGCCACCCCTGTCCCACTCGTGTCGCCCATGTTGCCAAAGACCATCGATTGCACGTTCACCGCCGTTCCCCATTCATCGGGAATATCGTAGAGCCGGCGATAGGTGACCGCACGATCTCCAAACCAGGAATCGAAAACCGCATCGACCGCCATCCGAAGCTGATCGAATGGATCCTGGGGAAATTCCCGTCCGATCTCCCCTTTGACCAATTCCAGATATTGTTCCACTAACTGCCCCAATGCCTGTTCAGTCAAATCGGTATCGTGTCTCACCCCCTGAGCCTTTTTCATCGCCTCCAAGGTGTGTTCAAACCGATCACGAGGGATACCCATTACGACACTGCCAAACATCGTGATGAAACGCCGGTACGCATCAACGGCAAACCGTTGATTGCCGGTCTTTTTGGCTAATCCCAGAACGGTCTCCTGGTTGAGTCCAAGATTCAACACGGTATCCATCATGCCGGGCATCGAGGCTCTTGCTCCCGATCGCACGGACACGAGTAACGGATTGTCAGGATCTCCCAGCCGTGCGTTCATGGTCTTTTCGACCTGCCGCAGCCCACGGAGCGCTTGATCCCACATCCCGCCTGGAAATCGTTTTTTGGAATGAAAATATTCCACACAGGCCTCAGTGGTAATCGTGAACCCGGAAGGAACGGAAATCTTCAGGTTGGTCATTTCGGCCAATCCCGACCCTTTCCCTCCCAGGAGTTCTTTCATGTTGCCTGACCCTTCGGCTTTGCCTCCGCCGAAGAAATAGACATACTTTTTGTGCCGCATTTCTTCGCTCTCCTTTACCCGACCCACAGACCCCTTGGAGAAAAGGACGTCATCACAGGAGAAGGCTCAATGACTGGCATCCTCCCCGCTTCAATTCTCCCCGCGATGAGGAGAATCTCCCGGTTGACTATCCATCCCCTTAAAGACGCCTGAGACATGCTTGGTGTATGAAATTGTGGTTTAACTGTCACAAAAAAGGTGGGAAACACAAGCATTCAGACCAGATGACGATCTAAAGATTGAAGATGTTCATGGTATTTGGCGATCAACACTCGCTTCATCCACATGCCAGATGCCATGACGACTATGGCAAAAATCATGAGCGCAATCAATCGGTAATTATCGGCGGCGTGCCCGGAGAAATAGAGGTTTCCATCCGGTCCCATGGCTAAGGTCTTTCCTTCCGGCAGGACATGGGTTTCACCTGAGATATCGGAGAAATCCAGCCATTCGGTGCAGACCTTAACCAAGCCGTCAGTTCCCGCAATCTTTGACCATACCACCCGGACGCAATGGCCATTGGCAGGATCGTAGAGTTCAGGTTTGGACAAGGCCGTTTCCAAATCAACTCCACTGACCCAGAGCCCGGCCAACAACAAGGCATTACATCCAATAATGAGGGCCCCCGTCACGACCAGGGTAAATCGTCTCACGCGTCGTGAGGTTTCGGGGTTATCTTTAGGATACGTTCCTTCCCCCATCCCGTTTTCCTTCCCTTGACCCATCCCGCCCGCACGGCTACATCCAGGTATCTCCTCTACCGACTGTTAAACACTTACCGATTGAATACAGGACAAATCGGCCACCGTGAGAAACAGGTCATCAATCCCCTTTAACAGAGAAAGGCGATTGGCCCGTGTGTGAGGATCCGGGTCGTTCACCATCACCCCCCCAAAGAACTCGTCAATCGGGGACTTCAGTTCCAGCAATGATTGCAGGGCTTTCCCATAATTGCGGTCGTTCACCGAATCGCTGACCCGTTGTTGCACCACCTCCAGGGCCTGAGAAAGTCGTTCCTCCGATTCATGCAGATACCGTTCAGGCACGACTTGCGTGTCCATCCATTGTTCTTTTTCGACGATTCGATGGGCTCGCTTAAATCCGATCATGAGCGGATCGAAATCCGGTTGAAGCGTCATGGCCTGCAAAGCCCGCATGCGAGTCAGTAAATCAAACACATCACAGTGGTCGGCCTGCCGCACTCGCGTGACGGCTTCCATGATATCAGGACGGAGGTTCAAGGTTTGCCATGCAAAAAACTTGAGCCGATCGATAATAAACGCCACGCTTTCCTGGACCGGGTTGGCCGTCTTCAGCAAAACCCCTTGGGCGCTTAGTCCTTCAATGCATCGGGCAAACACCTCAACCATATTCAGCCTGAGAGGCGTCTCGGTCACCAATCGGACCAACCCATAAGCGGCCCGTCGCAGCCCAAGGGGATCTTCTGACCCAGTCGGGACCATTCCCACCGAAAAAAAGGACGCGATGGAGTCACAACGATCGGCAACTGCGAGCAGAGCACCCGGCAGGCTATCTGGCAATTGATCATCCGGAAATCGTGGGAAATACTGTTCCCCAATGGCTCGACACACTTCCGCAGGCTCGCCATCGTGCCTGGCATATTCTTCCCCCATGACCCCTTGCAGGGTCGGAAACTCGCCCACCATTCCCGTCGTCAAATCCGCCCTGGCCAGGAAAGCCGCTCGTCGGCACACATCCTGAAGATCGTTCCGGCCTATGTGTTCAGCCATCCATCCAACCAGCTCACACACCCGGTCCACTTTTTGACGAACGGTGCCCAGCTTCTGATGAAACATCACGCCTTGCAAGGCCGGCACTCTTTCATGAAGAGGGCGTTTCAAATCCTCTGTAAAGAAATATTTCGCATCGCTCAAGCGAGCCGACAGAACCCGTTCATTCCCTTTGGTCATCAACCGAGAATCGCCCCAGGGCATATTCGTCACCGCAATAAATTTTGGCAGGAGCGCGCCTTCCCTGGTTACCAGGGAGAAAAACCCCTGATGCTCTTTCATCGACGAAATCAGGACCGGCTTCGGCACCGTGAGGAATTCTTTCCGGAATGTTCCGAGAATCGCGTGAGGATTTTCCACGCCGCAAACAGCCGCTTCAATCAGCTCATCCCGGTACATGGGATCCACTTGGCCTTTAGCCGTCTTGGCCAGCGCGGAAACTTGCCGCGTAATGATGCTCCGCCGCTCCTCAGGATCCACCACCACCCCGGCTTTGGTCATCGTGTCCAGATAGTAGGAGGCATGCAGAATTTTCAAGCCTGTGCCCGTGTTTCGAGTCCTTTTCTGTGGGAACCGATGTCCCCAAGTCTGCTGACCTGATCGAATGCCAGCAAACTCAAACGCAAGAACTTCTTTACCCAGCATGGCTACAATCCATCGGACAGGCCGTGCAAACTTGACTCGCGAGGCATTCCACCTCATAGCTTTCGGAAAACATAATTGGGCCAGTAGTTTCGGGATCGCATCTGCCAAGACCCGTTTAGCCGGTTGGCCTGGTTGATCCTTATGAACATACACATACTGCCCTTTGGGTGTTTCCTTAATCCTCAGATGGTCAACCGGCACCCCTTGCGATTTGGCAAAGCCTTCAGCGGCCTTTGTTGGATTCCCAGCATGATCAAAAGCGGCGGCTTTGGGTGGACCAAAAACTTCTTCCAAAAAAGAACCCTGCTCCGCCTTAACCCCTTTCACGACCAACGCCAATCGGCGGGGAGTGCCAAACGTTTGCAGCGAATCATTCATTTGCAGTGAATCATTTAACCGACTGTTCTCAAACAGCTCTTTTGCCAATAATTTCAAGTCAACCAAAGTCTTATCTAAAAAGGCCGACGGCAACTCCTCCGTGCCAATTTCAAGGAGAAACGTCAAATCCTGTTTGGGAACAGACGATTGTTTTGATGAACGCTTTTTGTTGGAAGACGGGGTTTTGCGGACAGTCATATTTCACAACACTATTTGGAAAATCTGAAATAAATTCATCTGTCTTGCAAGGAGGCTTTCTTTGCCCACCTTGCCTGAGTTCGCTTCAGGAGGGGATATCCCATGACTTCCCGTTGTTGCTGAAAGGCTTGAGCACATTTTCTCGCTAAATCCCGCACCCGCCCAATATAGCCGGTGCGCTGTGCGACACTGATTGCCCCACGGGCATCAAGTAAATTGAACAAATGTGAACATTTCATACAGCAATCATATGCGGGCAGCACGAGGACCCGAGGATGATCCAATAACCGTTGGCATTCCTTTTCGTAGCGATCGAAGGTGGTTTGAATCAAATCCACATCGGCCGCTTCGAAGTTATAGATGGAAAACTGGACTTCCGACTCGTGATAGAGTTCTCCGTATCGAATCCCTTCTGTCCACATCAAATCATACACATTGTCGACTTGCTGCAAATACATGGCAATGCGTTCCAACCCGTAGGTTAACTCCACCGTCACCGGATCTAATTCCAACCCGCCGACTTCTTGAAAATAGGTGAATTGGGTAATTTCCATCCCATCCAACCGAACCTCCCAGCCCAACCCCCAAGCCCCTAAGGTTGGGGATTCCCAATCATCCTGAAGAAATTGAATATCGTGTCGATAGGGGTCTAATCCCAAATGTGCGAGACTTTGGAGATACAGATCTTGAGAATCCGAGGGAGCAGGTTTCAACACCACCTGATATTGGAAGTAATGTTGGAGGCGATTCGGATTATCCCCGTATCGGCCATCGGTCGGTCTCCGGCAGGGCTCAACATACGCCGCACGCCAGGGTTCCGGTCCTACTGCGCGCAGAAATGTCGCAGGATTGAAGGTCCCGGCCCCTTTTTCCGTATCATACGGTTGAGTCAGGATGCAGTGGTGGGATTTCCAAAACTGATGAAGGGAGAGAATAATATCTTGAAAGGTCACAACACTTGACCTTGGCCCCTGGGCGAACTCTGAAATACCCGAGCAATGAGGTAAGCCATGAACACTTTATATCCGTTCTCTGAGCTTTGGTACGGAAATTTTACGGTAGCAATAAACCCTATATCAGTCAAGATTTTTGAACGGGAAGGGTGCACGGCTTTTGGAATGACGGTAAATGGGATTTTGAGCACCCATCTTGTTTTTTTGCGGATTCTCAAGTATATTCTTCGACTTGTTTATTCATTGAGGAGGGGCTTGACCAATGAAACCACTTTCTAATTTGTTCCTATGTGCTTCCTTCGGTCTCGCGACCTTGGCCATGGGGTGCGCTGAGATGAATACTGGTGTAACGGGTGAACCTGGATCAGCGGCTGCGCCATCGTCAAATGCCAATGTTAGTGCGGTGAATACCGGCCCCACGCGGGTATCCACAGGTACTCAAGGTGACACTCTTGAAGCCTGCTTAGCTCGAATTCCCGGCAATGCTTCTGATGGCCAACGGATGTTAGCCACATTCTCCTGCGAACGGGATGCCAAGGTCCGAACCTCTATTGACGCCGTTCCCGGAAAATAAGAAATAGCTTGCTGGTGGTAAGATGTCACCAGCAAGCAGTCTGTCTGTTTTTGCCGGTCGAAATCCCCAAAATCTTTAGATATTGAAGCTCTCCTGGCCTTTCGGCTTTTCCGTATCCGAAATGCCCCCAGCAGAACCTCCAAGGCTATCCGGTTCCCCGATAGTCTTATCCTAATTTCCTCAAAAGAGCAGCCATTATCCTGAAGAAAGATCTTTGACGAGGATCGTTCCCTCCATCCCGTTATGCCCCTTGATCCAACATCGGAAGGGATACAGGCCGGGAGACAAACCTACGTGCAACTCAATCGATTGACCCGGCTCAAGCACGATTGCATTGACTTCTTGAAGCGCAACCATTGGCTGATGCCATGTTACGGCAGCCTCCCGCCCAAACAATTCCTGACTGTGAAACACATGACGTTCGCGTCCTTGATTCCGTATCAGAAGACGGAGAGGGTGATCGGCTGACCATTCAATTCGAGTCGGGATAAATCGAAATTCTTCGGCGGTAATGACGATGGTGGGAGGTTCAAACCATCCACAAGAAGCCTGCAGAGCGAGTAGACCTATGACCCACAGTTGGCCCCTTCGACACCTCTTGCTCAACCAGATCTGGCGGTCAGACCATTTCTCACATCTCATCAGAGCACACCAAAATAAGAAAAAACACGTCACACGTCCCCGGAAAATTATCCAGCATCCTTTCCTTCCCCTTTCAATTATGCCATGCACACAAGAAGTAAGATCTGTCATAATGCCCCATGCCCTCATCCATCGTTGTCAAAGGTATCCAGTTGTCCGCACGATGCGGGGTCACCGAAAAAGAGAGACAGCACCCCCAACCCATCCTGGTCGATCTCATCTTCCGATGTCCCAATCAACCTGCTTTCCGGAGCGATCGATTATCCGATACCGTCGATTACGGTGCGATCACCCAACGAATCCGGGACATCGGAGAGGGCAAGGCCTTTTCGCTTATTGAAACATTGGCAGAGAAAATCTGCCAGACCCTTTTTCATGAATTCCCCATTACCCATCTCAAAATATGGATCAGAAAAATCCGCCCCCCTTTGAACAACATCAAGGGGTCCGTAGGTGTTCAGCTGATCCGGTCACGCCAACACATCGCCTCAACCGATCTCATGCATCCTGCTCCCTTTCTTGTGAGCCAATTATCCCGGCTTCCTCACGGAAAAATTCTGGATGTCGCCGCGGGTCGAGGTCGTCATGCGGTCTATCTGGCATCAAAAGGATTTTCAGTTCACGGGATCGATCGTGATGCCGACGCTCTACACGATCTTCAGACACAAGCCCAAGAGGCAGGCTTGTCCTCGATTACTACCGAATCCATCGATTTAGAGGTTGATCCGCAAAACCCACCGGACTTGGGCACAGCCGCTTACGATGCGATTATCGTGTTCTTCTACCTTTACCGGCCGCTGTTCCCTCAACTTCTGAAAGCGCTCAAATCCGGTGGAATCATCATGTATGAAACCTTCCTTCTGGACAACCATATCCATCGGCAGCATCCTCGCCGAAAAGAATTCTGCCTGGAAGCCAATGAATTGCTCACTCTTCTTCAAGGGTTCAGGATTCTCCATTACGAAGAAGGGGATCATGGGGGCCCTTCAGGGAAAGAGCGAGCTTTTACTGCACAGGCCTTAGCCCGGAAACCTTCAACTCCGGCCTAAACCATGAGCCGAATTGATCTTCATACTCACACCAATTTCTCGGATGGGAGTTTTTCTCCCGCCGCCCTGGTGGAGCTCGCCCACAAAAAAGGCCTCAACATCCTGGCTATTACCGACCATGACACCACCGATGGCATCGCGGAAGCCATGGAGGCGGCTCAAAGTCTCCCGCTTGAATTGATACCAGGAATTGAATTAAGCACAGAGTTTCAAGGGCGGGAAACACATATTCTCGGGTATTTCATTGATCGCGCTGATCCACAGTTTCAGACCAGGCTCGAACGGCTTCGTTCAACCAGGCTCGATCGCATTCAACACATCCTTGACCGGCTTCACACCCTTAACGTGGAAATCTCTCTGGCTGAGATCGAGCATGTCGCAGGAAGCGGCACCATTGGTCGACCACACATCGCACAGATTCTCATTAACAAGGGGTATGTGAGGGGAATGAAAGAAGCCTTCGAACGATTCTTGGGCGTGCGAGGCAAAGCCTATGTCCGCCGACTGGTCCCGGAGGCGGCTGAAATTATCGCGTGGATTACCGACGCCGGCGGCATTCCTATACTCGCTCACCCCTATTGGGAGGGATTGAATGCCAATGAGACTGTGGTCTCCTGCCGGACTATGGTTGATCAGGGATTACGAGGGCTTGAAGTCTTTTATGGAACGTTTTCGGCTCGACAGATTTCTTCGAATCTCCACTTGGCCCGTCATTTCGGTTTGCTCGTCACCGGAGGCAGCGATTTTCACGGAACGTTCAAGCCTGAAATTTCGATCGGAACAGGGCGGGGTTCGCTAAATGTCCCATCCACGGTGATGGATCGCTTACGGCTGGCGGCTGGCCGATAAATCAGTCTCAAGACCATAGCGGCTCCTTCAATTTCCCATTGTCTCCTTTTTTAATTGTCAGGGGCTTCCACAATGTGATTTTCAAATCGCGTGCAGCCCTCCGCGAGAAGCCGGTTCGTTAACATTTCCCCAGGCCATTCAATTGGCAAATCCGCGGTAAACACCCACACATCCGGAGAAGTCCAGATCGGACCATGTTCTTCAGGAAGATCCGGGTCAAATAAGTCAGTCCACACGGGCATATACACGCCATTCCCGCATTGGGTATGGAGATGCACCACCGTTCGACTTCGAACCGGGCCTTCCAGATCATGCCATACGGCAGCAGTTTCATCAGCCAATCGATGAAGACGAACCGCATTTTGTGCGTCATACAACGCATAGGCCGCGTAGTTGGGAGCCTCCAACATTTGAGGCGCTCTGGCCACTTCCGGACATTGCACCACGATATTATCCATAATGGCCTGGCAATCGTTTTCTGAGAGCGATTCCGGCAAGGTGGTATCGGGAGTTCCGAGGATTTCGAAAAATAAAAATGCCGTGGCTTCGACAGGTGGATGAAGCCGGGCGGCAATCGTCTGGCGAGGCTGCCCCTCAGCCAGATTGGAAATATGTTCGTGAACTTTCTGCAAGCTTAAAAAATCCAGTGTGGTATCGGTCAGAAGCCTGGGCTCGACGGTAATCACCGCCCCTGGCGGGACATGCAGATGCCTCCTTAACAAATCGGCCGTTTCCACAGGATCAATTTTCAATTTCAAAGGAAATCCCAGATTGGCCTGCAGCGGCAATTCGAATGAGGCAAGAATTCCATACGTCTCACTTTCCTCGTCCTCACTATCCATCAGGCAGGAGCTTGCTGCTTCGGCCAACAGATCGAATAACCACTCCGCCATACTTTCGTCTAACGCCGCAAGCACTGTGAGCACTTCATGCTCGCGATCCTGGTCTAATAAGGCCTGCAAGACCTCGATGGCCAAACTGGGATCCCCGTGTTCGTGCCGTCGGGCATTAATCAGATGAATCAAATCACGGGTGAGGGGATCAGGACGATACCAACTCGACATGGCGTTCATGTGTATTGAAGAGTTCCGACGAAGGATAAAAAATTATTTACGAGACATATTATCCGAATTTCCACTGCATTTTCACATTACCGGAACCTGTTTGCCAACTGACTACTCTCCGATTATTTTCACCAACACCCGTTTGCGGCGCCTGCCATCAAATTCCGCGTAAAAAATCTGTTCTCATGGTCCAAAATCCAATCTTCCATTGGTGATGGCCACCACAACTTCCCGTCCCATGAGTTGGCGTTTAATATGGGCATCGCCATTGTCTTCTCCGGTTAAATTATGTTGATAGGTTCCTGCCTGCGGTACAAGTCTTTCAAGAAACTGTTCATAGTCATGCAACAAACCAGCTTCATCATCATTAATATAGACACTGGCGGTGATATGCATGGCATTCACCAGCACGAATCCTTCTTGAATATTACTTTGTTGTACCACACGTTCCACTTGGGACGTAATATTACGATACTCCCTTCGTTCTTTAGTCTGAAACCATAACTCTTCTCGATAGGATTTCATGACGTCTCCCACATTACATGATCAATAATCTTTGATTTTCCATAACACCGATACCAGTTTCAACCCGGCCGGGGGAAAATCTCTTCTCACCTCATTCCATACTTCGACCCTACTCGACGATTATCCCCGCTTTTTCATTCATCCATTCGCGGTTTGCACATGCAAAACTCCTTCTCAGAACTCTTGGGAGATTTGACATGAAATAGCCGTGATGGTAATTAACTTGATCAATGGGTATTTCTTCTTACATGACCCATGATATGGACAATTTCAACAAACGCCACTCTGGCCCAGACAATCGTGTGCCGGACCTCACGCAAAAAAGGAGATGGGCATGATGACCTCGACAATTGGTGCGGTTTTCCCCACAAAACACCCTTCCCGGTGGAATCTGCTTTTTGCCCAAGAACCTGATAAAGATTTAGATTTCGACGAAGGGCTGGAAGACGATGAATTGCACCAGTCCAAACCTCCGTCCCGTCGCCCCGTGCTCTGGATCATACTCGTGTTGTTGGCTATCGGGGTCGCCTATTGGACACTCAAACCAGATTCATCCTTCATGCCTAAACCGGCACCTATGGATACGGCTGAAATGACCAGCAACACAGGCCGGCAAAAATCCCAGTCTAACATCGCACCTCCAATCTTTCAGGAAAATCAGACCGTTTCCCTATCAGATGTCGTAGGAGATTCCATGCTGATGGGCGATCCCGCCAACACCAAAATGGGCCCCCTGGTGAAATCGGGGGAAACCTTGACCATTCTCGATGGAAGTTATCAACCCACAGGATGGGTCTACCAGGTTCGAACCCAAGCAGGGAAAACAGGTTGGATATCCGCCGAAAAACTTAAGAAACAATCGTAAGTGGCTGAAAGGAACCTCGACCTGGTAAGTGGGGGAACCATCCAATGATAATTATTACCTGTTGGACCTTGCTCTCAAAGGATGAGCCCTTCGGCTATCCTCAATGACACGGTTCTCTCTAGGCCCACGCTAGAAATTTCTCTCCAACCTGTCAATAACCCTCTCTCCATCCATTGAACAGATTCCACAATCCCTGCTACCCTAAACTGCTGACGCGACCTTCCGTTTTTTCAACGGAAAAACTGCTGGCATTCATCTAACCGCGATACACAATCAATTCCAGGCTCAGCCCTTGGAAAATATTCCATGAAGCCTATGTCTCCTACTGAAGCTCAGACGTTTTGCACGACTTACACCAAACAGAGCGGAAGTAATTTTTATTACTCCTTTCTCTTTCTTCCCCGCGCTCGACGGGAGGCGATGTATACCATTTATGCTTTCTGTAAGATGGTGGATAGCGCGGTGGATGAACCTCCAGCCGGGAGTAATCCTTTGGAGGAAGTCGCCAAGTGGAGGAAAGAAGTCGCGGCAGCTTACCAAGGCCACCCGACCCAACCGGTGACGATTAGCCTTGCCCTCCACCTCCGAATGTTCGACATCCCGGAATCGCTCCTTCAAGAATTGATTACCGGCGTGGAAATGGATCTGACGATTAATCGGTTTGCGACGTTTTCGGAGCTCTACCAATACTGCTACCGAGTGGCCTCGGTGGTCGGGCTCATTTGCCTCAAAATTTTCCAAACCAAATCTTCGGCAGCCGAGGAATACGCGGTCAACCTGGGGCTGGCCTTTCAATTAACCAATATTCTGCGTGATCTCAAAGGGGATGCCGAACAAAACCGCATTTATCTCCCTCTTGAGGATTTGCAGCGATTTGGATATTCGGAAGAGGCCCTCCTGCACCAACAACCGTCGTCAGCGTTGGTTGAATTGATGAAATTTGAATGCGAGAGAGCCCACACGTATTACCAAAAGGCTCAAGAGATTCTTCAAACCCTTTCCCCCTCAGATCAAAAATCTCTGGTCGTGGCTGAAATTATGAGAGGAGTTTACAGCCGTATCCTCCAAAAAATTGAAGACCGCAATGATCTGGTGTTCGGGCCCAGAATTCGCGTTGCCCCCATGCAACGCCTGGCCATCGCCGGCAATATTTGGATTCGTTCGCTTTTTGCCCACAACATTGCCTCATCCGTGTGAAACGCCACGTTTTGATACTGAGTGGGAATCTTCCCGGATTGATCACGGCGTACCGGTTAATCCACTATGGGTTCCAGATGACGATTCTTGAACACCACAGCGATTTCACCCCAG
The DNA here is from genome assembly GCA_009377845.1 of Nitrospirales bacterium. Classification (GTDB taxonomy): domain Bacteria; phylum Nitrospirota; class Nitrospiria; order Nitrospirales; family UBA8639; genus Nitrospira_E. The sequence continues at coordinate 18,010 of WHTE01000055.1, forward strand.
GTACTTCCCATCAACATCCTTCTGAATCGACAATATCCGGAAAGCCGTTTTCCTTTCATATTCTGAGTGGACACGGTCCCCCGCTCATTCTCCACGGGTTTTATCACTCGACGTGGTCCTTTTTGCAGGAACTGGCGTTAGCACAACCTCCCCAAACCTTTCAACGGGTTGAGCTGGAGTTTGGGACTTCAGGAGGCAAGACCGTCACGCTGCCCAGAGCTCAGTGGCTCTCCACTCTTCACCCCATCATTCGACTCGCTTTCTTTCGTGGCCTCCCATGGTCTGACCGCTGGCATCTGATCAATTTTTTAGAAAAAAAATGGGAAGGTCATGTTCCATCCGATCACAATTCCGATACCCTCACGGTCGAATCCTGGCTCATCTCAGCCAGGCAATCGGCTCTTGCCCTGAAAGAAATCTGGAATCCGCTGTGTCGATTTTTTTTAGGATGCGACTCCACCCAGGCATCACTCGGGTATTTCCTGGAAGTGCTGACTCGACACTGGCTTTCCCCGTCCAATGGATCAGAGACATTTTTGGCATCACCGGACATGCTCGACCATCTTCAACTAGAGCTCAGACAGGTCTTAATCGCCAAAGGGGCGAAGTTTTATCTTCCACAAGACATCGCCCACATACAAGCCGACACGGATCGCATCCAAGGCATTTGTCTGGATAATGGAGAACGTCTCACCGCCGATGCCTATGTCTCGACTCTGTCCCCTCCAGATCTCTTCAGCCTCTTGCCAGAGAGAGCCCCGACTCATTTTTCCTGTTTTTCCTATTTGGCTCAACTGCAAGAAGTCTCGGGAACAGCTATCCAATTTACTTTCAGCGGCGCGCTCCTCCCTCCTCGTCTTATCCTGAACTCCGGTCTATTTGATTGGGTGACCAGCCAGACCGTTCCAGGCCCTCAGGAACCAAAGACCTCGATTACGTGTGTGAATATCAAGCACTCCTCGTCACAAGCACACACCGACGAATGGCTAAGAGATACCGCCTGGACTCATATCCAACACTTGTTCAATATTTCCCCCGAACAATCTCCGTT
>WHTE01000056.1 GCA_009377845.1 Nitrospirales bacterium
ACATGTATGTGGTTGTGAGAAGCGATGAGGGTCAGATTAAACAATGAACCCCGCCAATTCCGGCAGGGTTCATTGTTTGATATTCGCGCAACTTAGGGGGTAGTGGCAGTTTTGACGTCCAATATTTTGACGTCAAAGTAGAGTGTTTTTCCCGCTAAGGGGTGATTGAAGTCTAACACGACCACTTGCTCTTTCACTTCCGTCACTTTCGGGGTCACCATCCGGCCTTGCCCATCTTTTCCTTGTAATTGCACCCCGACTTTTCGTGCATCGGGTGGAATTTGATCGATCGGGACTTCTTGAATCGCCTGGGGATTCACTTCCCCATACGCCTGTTCCGGCGCGACGGTAACCTGTTTGCTCTCTCCCGCCTTCATTCCTACCAGGGCGGTTTCCAATCCTGGAATAATTTCGTGGGATCCCTGAGTAAATGACAGAGGTTCTCCCCCCACGTTGGTGTCGAGCACTTCTTTATTTTCCAACGTCAACGTGTACTCCATCGAGATGGTTTTCCCATCAGAAACGGTCATGGGTGAGCCTCCCTCCTGTAATTCCGCCTGTGCAGATGTGGCCAGAGCCGAGGCCACCAGCACGGAACAACATACGAATCTGGCCAATGCATGCAGTGCCATGAGACTGATCCTCCGCAAAAAATGATTAAAAAAACAGTTGGCTGGAAAAGATGTCGGTTCACAACCGGGGGACAAACATCCGAACACTTCCAGACTGTTGGTGAACGAGTACATCAATTTATCAGAAATTTTTGAGATTGGCTATGTGACCTGAAAATGGCTGGCTGCTCTGTTTGAGTGACGGCTGGTGAGCGGGAAGCACATCCCAGATAAAAAAGGGTGAGGGAGAAGGAGACAGAGGCTTCAAGTGAAGAAGGGTTCCTATCCATCGACTATTCCTGGCCTGTAAACCTCGATATAATGCCTCATGTTGTGTTGGTCAGGCAGTTCCCGACTAATTTAGATGAAAAATTTCGGCGTCGTCAGGATTTTCCCCCTTTGACCGGAGTTGGAAAGGACCAAGATGGAACCCAACGAACGGATTGTGAAAGCCAAACAACATGTAGCCCAACACCGGCGGGAGTTCTCCTGTCGGGAAGTGGATGAATCACAAGATGAGCGCGTTCCACCCGGCCAACATGTGGTGAATAATTTTCCGGTCCTTGATTTGGGCTTTAAACCAGAGATCGTGTTGGATGAATGGGCTTTAGCGATTGACGGGTTGGTGGCCAATCCGTTGACCTGGCATTGGGAAGACTTTCAAGGCCAACCCCAAGTTCAGATCACAGCCGATTTTCACTGTGTGACCTCCTGGAGCATGTTGGATAATGAGTGGAGGGGTGTGCAGTTTCAGCATCTGCTGGCATTGGTTCGTCCCCTGTCTCCGGCCAAATTTGTGTTATTCGAATCTTTTGATGATTACACGACCAATGTACCCCTTGAGGTTTGCGACGATGATGATGTGTTACTGGCCACTCATTGGAACGGGAGGCCATTGACAAAAGATCATGGTGGACCGGTACGCGTGATCATTCCAAAACGCTACGGCTGGAAAGGAGCAAAGTGGGTCAAAAAGATCACCTTTTCAGATCGTGATCAAAAAGGGTTCTGGGAAGTGCGTGGGTATTCCAATACGGCTCTTCCGTGGAACAATGACCGGTATGGGTGAGATCGGGACGTGGCGACCCATGATCCAACTTTTATCATCCCCTCCTATATTCTCTCTTCCCTGCTATGTCCGTGCGTAATCCTTTTTGTATCACCAAAGTCGAAGCCTGGCCGATAGCCTTGCCACTCCTGGCGCCTTTTGTGGTGGCCACAGGACAGATGGATGTGGCCCGCAATATTTTTGTCCGTGTGACTCTTCGAAACGGGGCCTATGGCTATGGGGAAATGGCACCGTTTCCTGATATTTCCGGCGAAGATCAGGAAGGGAGCCTTCAGGCCTTTCCCATCGCAGCCAAGGAATGCCTTGGGCAATCCGCCACTCAATTCCGAAAATTGTCACAGCGGCTTGGGGAGGTGGCATCGCTTGCTCCTGCCGTGAGATGTGGAATTGAAACGGCTCTGCTTGATGCCTTGTGCCGGGGCATGGGCATACCTCTTTGGGGGCTCTGGGGAGGGGCGGATGTGCGACAACGGAAAACCGATGTCACGTTGCCGATTGGACCACTCGACCAAATTGTTGAAACGGCCCGTGCCTGGCATGCCCGCGGATTTCGGATTTTTAAAATGAAGGTCGGCCATGAGGTGGATGAGGATATCCGGCGGGTTGAGGCCGTGTATGCGGCGTGTCCTCAAGCGACATTTGTTCTTGATGCCAATCAGGGATTTTCACTCGACCAGGCGCGTGAGTGTATGGGAGCCATGGAGCAATGGCATCTTCCTGTGTTGTTATTCGAACAACCGGTCGCACGGGAGAATCTTGAGGGATTCGTAGCATTGCGACGGAGAGGAACGATTCCCATTGCCGCCGATGAGTCGGTCCGGTCGCTAGAAGATGCTCGGCGATTGATTGAACGGCGAGCGGTAGATGTGCTGAATCTGAAGATTACGAAGTGTGGGGTGGTGGAATCCATGGATATTGCCGGTTTGGCCCGTGCCTCAGGCATCAGGCTCATGATTGGTGGCATGGTGGAGAGTCGCGTGGCAATGGGCTGTTCCTGGAGCCTGGTGTTGGGCTTGGGAGGATTTGAATTTTTGGATCTCGATATGCCGCTGCTGTTGTCTGTTGACCCGATTCAAGGGGGGTATGGGTATGAGGGCCCCGCCTTGCAGCCATGGGAAGAATGTGGCCTTGGAATGGAGATGAGGGAGGAGCCATCATCGGTGATCGTCGTTGAATAAGGGGGGTGTTGAAAAAGGCCGCCCTGCCTGCGCCGGAGCGGCTTCGCGTCTACGCGCTGAAGCGCTTCGACGCGCAAGCGCGCTGGCAGGTTGCCCATTGGCTGGGCTCACGTACTCCTTCGTACGCTCCACCCATCCAGGTGGCTGCGGCCTTCCCTTCGAGAGTCCTCAGGACAGGACTGGACGGGCCTTTTTGAACACCCCATTAATTTTTCCTATTTCTCTCGGTCACACACATACTGATCAAAGACAAAAGAGTGCATGATGGGATATGCGGATTCCGTGGCTGGTTGCTTGCCAGGGTTCTCAATCCTGGGTAGGATTATTGGATGGCCGAGTTTAGATGTAAGCTGAAACAGGATGGTGAATGATGCGAATGCGTAGACGAATGTTGGGATGGGGCAAGAGTCTCGGACTCGTGGGTTTGATGTGGTTCGTGTGCGGGGGGGCGGTGTTTGGGCAGGATCTTGCCTCCTTTGAACAGCGTGTCACGCAACATAGGTTAAAGAATGGGTGGACCTTTATTATTGTAGAACGTCCGGTGGCGCCGGTATTCGCCTTTATGACTCGGGTCAATGTGGGGTCGGCTCAGGAAAGTACCGGGCAAACAGGTCTGGCGCATATGTTTGAACATATGGCGTTTAAGGGGACGCCTCGCTTAGGCACGACCAATTATGAAGCTGAAAAAAACGCTCTTGTCGCATTGGAAGAAGCCTATCAAGCCTATCAAACCGAGAAGTTTGCTCCCGGCTCCGATCCGGAGACGGTGAATCGCCTCTATACGGTTTTCAAGGAACGACAGCAGGAGGCTTCTCAATATGTGGTAAAAAATGAGTTTGGAGATATTATTGAACAAGAGGGTGGAGTGGCGCTCAATGCTTTTACCGGTGCGGATGTGACGGGATATTTTTATGCCCTTCCCGCCAACAAAGTTGAACTCTTTGCCTACCTGGAGTCTGAACGTTTTTTACAGCCGGTGTTTCGCGAATTTTATGAAGAACGGGATGTGGTCATGGAAGAGCGCCGAATGCGCACGGAAAGCCAACCCTTTGGTCGATTGCTTGAACAATTTGCGGCCACGGCGTTCATCGCTCATCCCTATCATCATCCGGTGATTGGCTTTTCGAGTGATATTCAATCCTATACGATGACCGATGCGAAGAAATTTCATGAGACACAGTATGTTCCCGCTAATATGGTTACCGCGATTGTCGGGGATGTGAAAGCCGAGACCGTGGTGCCGATTCTGGAAAAATATTTTAGTAGAATCCCTTCAGGTTCTCCGCCACCACCCCTCCGAACGGTGGAGCCGCCGTCCATCGCCGAAAAAATTGTCATTTTGCAAGATCCCTCCCAACCGTTATACGTCGAGGGCTATCATAAGCCGCCGGTGACCCATCCCGATCAACCTGTTTACGATGCGATAGACGATATTTTGACCAATGGGAGGACGTCCCGATTGTATCGGTCGCTGATTCGGGATAAGCGAATCGCGGTATCTGTCGGTGCCTATGGTGCGTATCCGGGTGACAAATATCCGCATGTGTGGATGGCCTATGCGGTTCCCGGCCGGGGAATTGCTAATCAAACCATTCAACTGGCATTGCGTGAAGAATTCGAACGGCTCAAAACACAGGACGTTTCCGATGACGAACTGGCCCGATTTCGCACCCGTGCCAAAGCGGGATTAGTACGGGCCTTGGATAATAACCTCGGGCTGGCGATGCACCTGACTGACTACCACATGTTGTTTGGGGATTGGCGGGAGTTATTCCGATCGATTGAACGGTTGGATCAGGTGACCAAGGCGGATATCCGACGGGTGGCGAACACCATGTTTCAAGCAACTAACCGTATTGTGGGAATGATTGAAACCGTTCCTCCTGCGGGCGTTTCCGTGCCATTAACTTCCGGGGAGGGTCAATCATGAATGGCGTCAAGCCCCAACATCGCTCGTTGCTCCTGATAGGCCTGTGGTCAATCCTTGGTTTGGGATTGGGCGGGTTGGCCATGTTTGGTGTGCCTGCCTCGGTTCATGCCCAAGTCGAAAAAGTCGAGGAATTGCGTTATCCACCCTTGCCGGATCTCGTCATTCCTGAACCTCAGCGCGTTGTTCTCGACAATGGTCTGGTGGTCTTGCTGATGGAAGACCATGAATTGCCTTTGGTCGGTGTGTCGGCATATATCCGAACTGGTTCCCGATTGGAACCCCAAGGGAAAATCGGGTTGGTTTCCTTGACGGGAAAGGTGCTTCGCACGGGAGGCACCAAAAGCCGGAGCGGAGATGAACTGGATGAGTATTTGGAAGGGAAGGCCGCGTTGATTGAAACGGCAATCGGGGATACGTCCGGGACCGCTTCCATGAGCTGCCTGGCGGAAGATTTCCCTGATGTGTTGAAAGTGTTTGGAGACGTATTGCGGTTTCCCGTGTTCGATCCTGAGAAGTTGATGATCGCCAAAAATCAGGAGATGGCGGGAATCTCCCGTCAGAACGATGATCCAGATGGCATACTGTCGCGAGAATTTAAAAAGTTGGTCTATGGGAAGGAGTCGCCCTACACCTGGGTCCCCAACTACGCCACAGTGGGTTCAATAACGAGAGAGGATGTGATCCGCTGGCATGCAACGTACTTTCATCCCAATCGCATTATTTTAGGGGTGAGTGGAGATTTTCAGAAAGAGAAGGCGCTGGCACTCATCAAGGCCGTATTTGGTGATTGGCCAAAAGGTCCGGAAGTGCTGGACGCGCCGGCTGCTATTCAGTCAGAGATTCCGGCAGGAGTCTTTTATGTTGAAAAAAACGATATGACTCAAGCCAAAATTGCCATGGGGCACTTGGGAATTCGACGGGACGATCCCGATTATTATTCACTGGTGATCGTCAACCAAATTCTTTCCGGGTCTTTTGGTGCGCGACTGTTTTCTAATATCCGGTCCAAGCAAGGACTGGCCTATGACGTGCATGGGGGGGTTGGGCTACAATGGGATTATCCAGGGATGGCTATTCTTTCTATGTCCACGAAAACGGAAACGACCGGGAAGGGAATTGATGCGTTGATTGCCGAAGCTCGGAATATAGTTGCCGACCCTCCAACAGATGAAGAAGTCGCAAAAGCCAAGGCCGGCATTTTAAGCTCCTTTGTCTTTTCTGTGGATTCACCGGCAAAAGTGCTCGGCAAATACCTGACGTACGAATATTATGGCTACCCCTCGACCTGGCTCAGGGAATTCCGGCAGGGAATTGAAAAGGTCACCACGGCTCAAGTCCGAACGGCTGCGCAAATACATTTGCGACCAGACGAATTCGCGATTCTTGTGGTCGGACCTCGAACCGGCACCAAACCGGCATTGGCTCGCTACGATCGTATTCAGGAATTGGATATTCGCATTCCAGAGCCGCCTGCCGGAATGTAGATGGCCATGAATGTGGCCGGATTGTGATGGATGTCCGCTTGTGCTCCATGTTGCATGCAGAGAGGTCGTGAGATGCTAACGTCAGGGTGGATACTCGGATGTCGCGCTTCCTTGTTTTGGGGATTGCTGTTGGCCGTCCTGTTCGCAGGCTGCCAAACCAATCCCTATACGCATCGCTCCCAGCTTCTTCTGATGCCGTCCGGATATTTAAGCCAGATAGGGGCTGCCCAATATGGCGAGGTCTTGCAGGATCCCAAGGTCGTGATTTCCAGTGATCCCAGAGAGATCGAACCTGTCAAGCGTGTGGCGGCTCGTATTATTGAGGCGGCCAAACGTTCCAAATATGCGGAAGTGGCTAAGGGATTTGATTGGGAAGTGACCGTCATCAAAGATGATAATACCAAAAATGCATGGGCCTTGCCCGGCGGAAAAATTGCGGTGTACACCGGAATTTTTCCTATGGCCCACAATGAGGCAGGATTGGCGGCCATTATGGGGCATGAAGTGGTCCATGCGCTGGCGGAACATGGAGGAGAACGGATGAGCCAGGGACTGATGGCTCAATTCGGAATGACCGCAGGGGCGATCGTGCTTTCGACCCAAGGGCTCAGCCCCGCATTAAACGACTTAGCGCTGCAGGCGATGGGGCTTGGTGTGCAGACGGGTGTACTGCTACCGTTTAGCCGAAAGCACGAGTCGGAAGCCGATTATGTCGGCGTGCTGCTTGCCGCCGATGCGGGGTATGATCCTCGGGAGGCGATTGGTATATGGGAACGGATGGCTGCTGCTTCCGATGGCGCTCCACCGGAATTTTTATCCACTCATCCGGCCCATGGTACCCGGATTGCCGATCTCACCAAGTGGATGCCTGAAGCCATGAGTGTGTATGAAAAGGTCCCAAAAGCTTCTGTGGGCAATTTGCCGACCATCACGCCTTCTCCTCCTCAATCAAGTGTGTATGAAAAGGTCCCAAAAGCTTCTGTGGGCAATTTGCCGACCATCACGCCTTCTCCTCCTCAATCACCTCCACGACAAACCGGGGCTCGATTTCGTCGATAAAGACGACTAAAAGAGAGAGTCTGTATGGTCTACAATGCTCTCCGCCTCATGCTGATGACCAGAATGATGGCCAGCAAGGGTAAGTTATGATCGCCGGTGCCCTTTTAGTCTGGCTGGGCGTCATTGCCTGCTTTGTGCTGGGTGGCTGCGGGAAAAGTGAAGCGGTGGTTGAAATCGCGCTTCATCCTACGAAACCCAATATTCTCTACATCGCGACCAACGACTATATTTATAAATCCAGGGACGAAGGAAAGACCTGGCAAAACATATCCGCCGGTATGACCCATTCCCGAGTGATTGCCTTGGCTATTGATCCCTTGTTTCCCGCGAATATTGTGGCCGGGACCAAAGGGGATGCCGTGTTCAAAAGTTATGATGGGGGCCAGCGATGGGTGTCACGACGGACGGGATTGGATGATGTGACGATTTCCTCGGTGGTCCACCAATTGGTCTTTGCCCCAGGGTCCAGTAATCATGTCTTTGCCGCGACCTCATTAGGTGTGTTTAATTCGGAAGATGGAGGGGAAACGTGGCTCAAGCGGATGGAGGGCATGAAGGAAGTGCTCATGGTGGTGACGCTTGATTGTGATCCCCAGCAACCTCAAACGCTATATGCCGGCACCAGTGGGGGGGTCTATAAATCCATTGACGGGGCTCGAAGTTGGAGTAGGGTCAATAATGGCCTGGTGGCCTCCGACGTTTTGAAGTCTTCCCGGGCATTGGGGGTGACTCGAATAAAGGTTGACCCTCATCAACCCGATACGGTCTATGCAGCCACACTGAACGGGCTGTACAAAACCATCGATGGCGGGCAATCCTGGAATCGCATCGGGGAAACGCTGTCCGATCAAATGTTGAGTGATCTTATTCTCGATCCAATCCACCCTCATGTCGTCTATGTGACCAATCGGGATGGAGTCTTCAGAAGTGAAGACGGAGGGATGACCTGGGAGTCCCGAAATGAGGGTTTGTCGAATGTCAATATCCGGGCTCTGGCCATGAGCGCGGGAGATTCCAATGTGCTCTATGTGGGGACGAATGGAAAGGGGCTTTTCCGGAGTCTCGATAGTGGATTATCATGGGAAACTGTGCCGCTTGTCGTGGAAGAATCTGTGTTGGTTTCATGCTGAATATTCGATTATTTGAAATCCTCCTTCTCGGGGATTAAGATTCCCTACACGTGGCATTGATGGCGATCATCACTCCGATATCTGACGATTTGATGGAAAGGTAACTGCTGTGGCTTTTTGGGATTCTAAGCAAGGACGAAATCGTGCTGATGCTATCTGCTCGTTTTGCGGTCGGACAAAACCTGGAGCAACCAATTTAATACAAGCCCCGACGAGACAGGTTTGTACGCAATGTCAGACGCCCGGCTCGGTGTTGATTTGTGCGGATTGCATCCAACAATGTTCGAAATTTTTATCCGGCCATTCCGATGGCCATCCTTCGTTAGAGGCACCAGCGGGCCCCCTGCCGACACCACCTGAAATAAAAGCGGTTCTTGACCAGTATGTTATCGGGCAGGACCGCGCAAAAAAGATTCTCTCAGTGGCCGTCCACAATCATTATAAACGGGTGTTCAGCGGGAAAGACGTGCCCGATGTGGAATTAGAAAAAGGGAATGTGATGTTGATCGGGCCGACGGGAACCGGCAAGACGCTTTTGGCCAAAACCTTAGCGAAAATTTTGCATGTGCCGTTTGCGATCGCTGATGCGACCACAGTGACTGAAGCGGGGTATGTGGGTGAAGATGTTGAAAACGTGGTCTTGAAGTTGTTGCAGTCGTGTGATTTCAACATGGCCCGAGCGCAAGTAGGCATTATCTATATCGATGAAATTGATAAGATTAGCCGGAAGTCGGAAAGCGCATCGATTACGCGGGATGTGTCTGGAGAAGGTGTCCAGCAGGCGTTGTTGAAATTGGTCGAAGGCACGTTATGTAATGTGCCTCCCAAGGGCGGGCGAAAACATCCTGAGCAGGAATTCCTCCGCGTGGATACCACCAATATCCTGTTTATTTGTGGTGGCGCGTTTGTGGGGGTGGAAGATATTATTGCCCAGCGGACCAATCAGAAACGAATGGGTTTTGGCGCGAGTTTCTCCAATGGGCAGGCGTTGACGTCCGATCAATTGTTGGGGAATATCAAGCCTGAGGATTTATTGAAATATGGATTAATTCCGGAGTTTGTTGGCCGGTTTCCCATTCTGGCTTCTTTACATGATTTGCGAGTGGAAGATATGGTCCGGGTTCTGCAGGAACCGAAAAATGCCCTTCTTAAACAATATCAAGCCTTATTCCAATTAGATGACGTGCAGTTGGAATTTACCCCGGAGGCGGTTCAAGCCATTGCCACCCGGGCATCTTTTATGAAAACCGGAGCCCGGGGACTCCGTTCTATTCTGGAGGACGTGATGCTTGATTTGATGTACGATGTTCCCGCCCTGAAAAAGGTCACACAGGTGATCATCACCAAGGATGCGATTGACGGCACGGGCATTCCCCAAATGATCCCAAAAAGATGACGACCATGAATGAAGGTTCACGCTGAGGATTGTTGCATTCTTTTCAAATCTGACTTATGCTACCAACAAGAAATTTATCACGACGTTCGGGCCCCGTGATGAATGGTTTGATGGACGTGGCCTATCACTGATGTTGTTTTGCCCAGGAATCCGCAAGGAATCTGATCGGAAGTTAGTCCTAAGTCGCCACCTGTTTTGCGTTCTCGGGCCGTTCCTTCCCTTCTCATCTCCTCGAACCGTGCAAAACAATATCGCATTTAGAAGGAGGGACCCCGATGGGTTCAAAGATCTATGTGGGTGGTTTGCCGTATTCCACGGCAGAGCAGGAATTGGCTGACCTGTTTGGGCAGCATGGCGCCGTGACGTCGGCCAAAATCATTACGGACAAGTACACGGGCCAATCGCGGGGATTTGGCTTTGTGGAAATGGCTTCGGATGCTGAAGCCAAGGCCGCGATTGACGCCCTGAATGGGACCGAATTGGGAGGGCGCACCCTTACGGTCAATGAAGCGAAACCGCAAGCTCCACGAACCGGATTTGGTGGGGGGGGAAATCGTGGCGGCGGCGGGAATCGTGGCGGCGGAAACCGTGGTGGCGGTGGAGATCGGTGGTAAGATATTGAGTCACTAACATTTGGTCATCAATTGTAGCGGGGGATCCGGCAACGGATCCCCCGCTTTTTTTGACCTTGGGTAATGGTCTACAAACATTGTAGAATGAAATTGCCGATGTCGCGCAGGGCAACCCCCAGAGCAACCCGTTGGTGGTCTCGATCTTTAATCATGGCCCTCACTCTCCCATAGAATGGAATAGACGATGAGCGATTCTTCAGGTTTTTCTCTTCCCAAGGATTCTTCCCGATCACCTGGATCTTCATTCGCGCGATCCTCCCGGAGTTCCAGAAGCACTCCTCTAGAACTCATTGACCAGTGCCTGGCATCTCTGCCCGAAGGGGATCAACGAATCCCCCTGCTCTATCAACTTCGACACCGGCTCGTCGAACAAGCCACGTTCTCCCAACAGCAGGAAGCCGACATGAAAAAAATGCAGGCAGTGATCGAGAAACTGACTGCCCCGGCTAATCGAATCGGGACGTTGGTGGGCCAACCTGATGAGGGAGTTGCCAGGATCATGGTCGGAGGGGCGGAATATTACGCCAATGTCGACCCCCGGATTGAGGGGGATTCCTTGAAGGTCGGGCATCAGATTTTAGTGAATGAAGCGTATGTCGTCATCCGGTCTCTCGGGTATGATCGGAGTGGTCCGATTGTGAAAGTTCGAGAGTTATTGGGAGATGGGCGCCTTCGTATCGATCAGGAAGCGGGCAGGCAAGGCATTCTCATTCAACGGGCCGATGATCTTGCCAGGGTGAATCTGAAGGTGGGAGATGAGGTCCGATTGGATCCGACACACCAGATAGCCATTGAACGATTGGAGAACCCGCACTTCCAATCGCATTTGTTGGCGGAGTTGCCTACCGTGCGTTGGGAGCATATCGGAGGGCAGCAGGAAGCCATTGGGGCCATCCGCCGGTCGATTGAATATCCGCTCCTTCATGAAGGGTTGTTTTCGCGATATCAATTCCAGCAACCAAAGGGGTTCCTGCTATATGGTCCTCCAGGTTGCGGGAAAACGCTGATTGGCCAAGCCACGGCCGCCAGCCTGGGACAACTCTTAGCGCAAGACCGCGAAACGTCAACGCTTCCCGCGGAAGATCAGGCTCAACACGCCGCTTCCCGGCTTCCGCCGATTGAGGGTGGAATTTTTCTGCATGTCAAAGGTCCGGAAGTGCTGAATATGTGGGTCGGGGAGTCGGAACGAATCATCCGGGATTTGTTTCTTCAAGCCCGGCAACAGCGACAAGCCGGAAAATTGCCATTTATTTTCATCGATGAGGCCGAATCCATTTTGGGGACCAGACGGGCGGTTCGATCGTACAATGTCGCCAATACGCTGGTTCCGATGTTTTGTGCCGAACTCGATGGCATTGAAAGTCTTTCCCAAGTAGTTGTGATTCTGGCTTCGAATCGCCCGGATATGATCGATCCGGCGGTGCTGCGGTCTGGAAGAATTGATCGGAAAATTAAAGTCGGCCGACCCGGGCGAAAAGATGCCGGAGAAATTTTGCGTGTTTATTTGACGGTTGATTTGCCGTATGCCTCAAAAGATTCTACAGGAAGAGGAGCAGAGGACGAGACTCCTGTGTCGCAAATCGTCGAAGGGCTGTTAGAGAATCTCTTTCAGCGGAGCCAGGAGAATCGAGTGCTGGCCATCCGGTTGCGTAACGGACGGCGCGAAATTCTCTACCGCCGGGATTTGTTAAGTGGAGCGGTGTTGGCGGGAATAGTCCGGCGTGCAAAAGAACGGGCCATTGAGCGGGCTATTCAAGCGGGCGATCGGGATCATTCGGGTCTGACCCTGGAGGATTTCGTTATTTCCAGCAATGAAGAATTCAAGGAGAGTGAAATTTTCCCGCCGGATGATTCGGCCGAGGAGTGGTTGAAGCTCTTGGACTATCATCCTGATCAGGTTGTCGGAGTGTCCTCTTTACAACCTGGAAAGGATGAAGAAGAGCATCGGACTTCTCAAATTGTCTAGGAGCCTGTCGGACTTAGGATGAATCGGCTGCAAAAGTGTCTAAGCGGTCCATATTTCGCCGCTTTCTTGGACCATAGCCCCACTATGGGCCGGCGAAATCGTTACAATCTGGCCTCGCTCAGCCGCTTTTTCGCTCTCGATCCCCCAAGTCCGACAGGCTCCTAGGGGCCTCTGTTGTGAGGAAGTCCGGGCAGTTGTGAGTATTCTTCGTTGAAAGCATTACGTATATGAATCCAGTTCGCTTATTTGGTATTGAGACCGAGTACGGTATTGCGCGGGAAGACTGTGAGACGGCCGATCCCGTGATGGAGTCCATGGAATTGGTGCGTGCGTATCTTGACGAACATTTTATCCGCCGCTGGGATTATCGGGGTGAACATCCCCATGAAGATCAACGGGGGTTTCGTGTGGCCCAGTTAGCCCAGGATAAAGAAGAAGACCTCTTCGCCGAGCAGGATGCCCACCGGCCCTTTTCCTTCCAAGAAATGAAAAGTGATCTCGTCTTACCCAATGGGGCACGGTTTTATAATGATCACACGCATCCTGAATATTCCACGCCCGAATGCCGGTCTCTCAAGGATATGGTTGCACATGACCGGGCTGGCGAACGGATTCTTTGGGTTGCGGCACAACGCCGGAATCAAGTCCTGGGCGGACCGGTGGTCCAACTATATAAAAATAATACGGATTTTCACGGTCACAGTTATGGTTGCCACGATAATTATTTGGTCTCCCGGGCGCTCAATTTTGAGAACCTGGCTCGTGGACTTATGCCATTTTTGGTCAGCCGGCAAATGATTGCCGGCGCGGGCAAGGTCGGCCGGGAAGGGCAAGAGCGCGGGTTTGTGCCGGGCGGGTTTCAATTGTCCCAGCGGGCAGACTTTATGGAAGCCGAGTTGGGCGTCGATACCATGCACAACCGCCCCATCCTTAATACACGCGACGAACCGCATGCGAATCGTGAACGTTATCGACGACTGCATCTCATCGTGGGCGACGCCAACATGTGCGAATATGCCACGGCCTTGAAGATTGGCATGACACGGGTCGTGTTGGACATGATTGCCGGAGGGCTCCAGCCGCCATGTGAATTGGATTCTCCCGTGCAAGCCATTCGGGCGCTCTCTCACGATCCTGAATTGAAAGCCGTCGTGAAGAGGCAAACAGGCGGCACGATCTCTGGGTTGGATATTCAACGGGAATATGTGAATCTGGCCAGGAAATTTTTCATTGAAATGGATGAAGAGACCGCCTGGGTTCTTCAGGAATGGGAGAACGTGTTAGAGACGCTCGAACGGGATCGATGGCAGCTTGTTGGAAAAATTGATTGGGTGACCAAGCAGTGGTTGCTGGAAACCTTTATTCAAGAGGAGCGAATTGGGTGGGACGATCCCTGGCTCGCCAGCCTGGATCTGGAATATCATAATCTGGATCCCGAGCGTGGGCTGTTTTTCGGGTTGGAAGCCGAAGGGCGAACGACCCGGTTGTGTCAGGAGCGCGAGATTCAGGAAGCCATGAAACATGGGCCACGAGATACTCGTGGAGGTCTTCGAGGATTGTGCGTGCAACGGTTTGGGGAAGCCATTACGTCGATACAATGGGAAGGGGTTCATTTTCGTGGTCAAAATGGGGGACTCCATCTCGACCTGCTGGATCATCTTGAGCCGGTGTCCGTGGCCCAATGCCGATCGGTGGTAGAACATGCCGATACCCCGTTTGATATTATTGAATCCATGGCAGTCGAAAAATAGTTCATGTGGAGGATGAGATTTATGAAAAGCACATTTGATTATATCCGAGCCGGTGAAAGTCTTGAACGAAAAGAACAGCCAGTGGACCCGCTCTCAAGGCCATCGGGACCTGGAAATCGGGATCAAGGGCCGAAACGTCCGGAAACGGATTCCCCTTCCCGTGATAATCTCATGAAGCGCATGCGCAAGGTCGATCCCAAACAGGCGGAAAAATACCGCCAACGGACCGGAGAATAACCAGCATGGGACAGCAGGGAGATTTTCTGCAAGTTCTGCGGGAACGGGGCTATGCGGTGGATGATCTTCGCCATCCCGTCAACGGGAATGGACTGTCGGGAAATACGGAGGTGACTACCGGCACCACGGTCTTTGCCATGAAGTATGGTGAAGGTGTGCTCGTGGCTGGTGACCGGCGAGCCACGGCCGGGAATGTCGTCATGTATGACAGGACAGATAAGGTTCTGGAATTGGACCGGTTTTCAGTGCTAGCCATTGCGGGGGTTCCTGCGACCGCGTTTGAAATGGCCAGGATCTTAGAGCATTCCTTTAAGTATTACCGGAGAAGCCAATTGCAGGATTTGAGTTTTGAGGGAAAGTTGCGGGCCTTGTCGACCTTGTTGAAAAACAATGCGCCTGCGGCGTTGGCCGGGACGGGGACGGTGGCCCCAATTTTTGCGGGATATGACCAACTGGAAGGATGCGGAAAAATTTTTTTCTACGACATTTTAGGGGCCGAATTTGAGGCGGTGGAATATGCCGTGTCCGGATCGGGGTCTCCCACCATTCGGGGTATTTTATTTTATATGAATCGGTGGGGTCGTGGTCCTGTGGCCGGTCTTGATGAAGAAGAAGCCCTGGTATTCGTGCTCCGCCTGATGACCAGTGCCGCGGAGTTTGATTCTGCCACCGGTGGGGTTGACGCGCATGCCCAACTGTATCCTATCGTGAAACGCATTTCTGCCGAAGGAGTGAAAACCATTTCCGTCGAGCGGTTGAAAACGCTGTTTTCAGAAAAGGTCCTCAACCATGTATGAAGAACCCTACCGATGGATTGAAGCCGTCGCCAATCGGCGGCAATACCTGGACGATCAATTCACGCAAGGCAACCCGCTAGTCGGAGTTTCCTTTTCACAAGGGATTCTTTTGCTGACCTTTAATCGGGGTACGGAAAAGATCTATGAAATTTACGATCGCATTGCGTTAGGAGGGATGGGACATCCGGCGGATCTGGAAAAATTACGGTATACCTTGTTAGATATGGCGCACGTCGAAGGATTTCAACGGTCACCAGCGGATGTGACTGCTTCACGCCTGATGAAAAATGGCTTGGCGCCCGTCATCAAACAAGCCTTTGAAGAAATTTTCAAGGCGCCGTATATTGCCAAAATTCTGCTGGCAGAACTCGGGACCATTCAGGATCGTGATCGCCTCTTCACCATCAACTATGATGGCATGTTTGAGGAGCAACGCGAGTTCGGGTTGCTGGCAGCTTCCTCTTCCGTTCGTGGCCTGCTCGCGCCGGAATGGAAAACCCATGGTTCCCTCTCTTCGTTGCAGTCGGCGTTGGAGGTGAGTCTCCGTCTATGGGGGATCGCCAGTCTACTCCAAGCCTCAACACCCTTTCCGGATAATGACGAGGAGGGGACCGTCCCTTCATCAACGGCTCCCGTGTCCACCATGCCCAATGATGAGGCGATTGCCTCCCGGATTCGGGACATGCTGTCCAAAGAAACGCTGGAGTGTGTGCTGCTGGATCGGGAGAGCGGGAAAATGGAAACCTATCGCGCTCTGAGCCTGCCCGAACTTCAGCCATTCATTCCTTCTGTGTTCCAGCCTGCCACCTAATCGTGGGGGGTGAGGTCGCTATGCACAATCGAATCTTCGGGATTGAAACCGAATATGGCCTGCTCATCAAGGCCGAACAACCGGACGTGTCTCCTTCCTGGATCGCCCGCCGTATCATCGAACACTTGTTTGGCCAGAAAAAACATGGCGTGATTGACCGGCATTACCGGGGGCATGACGAACCTCCGGGCAATGGGGGCTTTCTGCTCAATGCGGGGCGGATGTATGTCGATATGGGCCATCTGGAATATGCCTCTCCGGAATGCCATTCTCTGTGGGATTTAGTGGCCGTGGACCGTGCCGGTGATTTGTTGTTGCAGGACTGCCTGGAGGACCTGGGGCTCTCTGAGCTGGTGTCGATCATCAAAAACAATGTTGATCATGAAACGGACGCGACATTCGGTTGCCATGAAAATTATCTGGTCTCCCGTGACTTTCCGTTTACTTACCAGGGGCTTGGGCTTCTGATGCCGTTTCTTGTCACTCGCCAGGTGTTTACCGGAGCCGGCCGAATCGGGAGGGCGCGTTCCGTGGAGGGATGGATTGGCTTGGACGACATTGAAGGACGAGGAATGGCCCGGTCACGGAGATCAACCGAAGATGCCGTGATCTATCAAATTTCCCAACGTCCGGATTATATCGTCAACGACTTTTTTGAATGGGTCCAGCACAACCGGGCCATCGTGAATACGCGGGATGAACCCTTGGCCGATCCCGAACGATTCCGCCGGTTGCACCTGCTCATGGGCGATTCGAACATGGCAGAGGAAGCCACGCTGTTGAAAATGGGCACGACGGGATTGGTTCTGCAGTTGATAGAAGAAGGTCATGCTCCGGAAGGCTTGGATTTCGATGATCCTGTTCAGACCCTGCGAGCGATCTCCCGCGACCCTCAGCAACAGTGGATGGTCACCCTCTCAACCGGCAAGACCCTCTCAGCCTTGGATATCCAAGAACAATTTTGGGAAGCTGCCGCCAAACGATATGCCGGGCAGGATGAGGAAACTGACTGGGTGCTGTCACATTGGGAATCCGTGGTGAAGGATTTACGAAAGGGCTATCAGGCTGTTGTCGGCCGGGTCGATTGGGCCTCCAAGCTATGGTTGTTGGAAAACTTTCGGGAGGCCGAGAAATTAGAGTGGGACGATCCCTGGTTGAAAAGCCTGGATTTGGAATATCACAATGTGGATCCGCAGGCCGGGTTGTATCATGGCATGGTGGAAGAAGGACATGCGCCACGCTTCACGACGAATGACTTAGTTGATTTGGCGAAACATCATCCACCACGCAACACCCGGGCGTTTGGTCGGGCGGAAGTCATTCGGCATTTAGCGAATAAACCCTGGCCGGATCTCGACGATGAGCATGAAGATTGGCAGCATCGTCGAATCCCACCCTATGTCATTAATTGGTCGGTCTTGCAAATTCGGGGAAACCTGGTGTTTGTCATGGCCGATCCCTTCCGGACCTACGTTCAGGAAAGCCAGGACTACTGTGCGGAAGCGGCTTCGCGTTGATGAATCCAAGGTCAGGGGAAGATTGGTGTGCCTATCGTATTGATCTTCATGCGCTGCAAGCGCAATGTCTTGATTTGAAAAAACCAATTGTTGTCTTGTTGGGCCCTCTGCTACCTGTTGAAATATTCTAAAACATAAGGTCTTCAAGCTATGGCTCACCCGCTCTCTTCCACTAAATTCACGTATGAAGATTATCGCCTGTTTCCCGATGACGGGAAAACGGCATGAACTGATTGATGGAGCGCATTAGTAACCCCTTCTTCCATAACCAAGCACCAAAAAGTTTTAGGGAATATTTTTTATTCCACTTGGGATTCATATTCAGAAAACCAAAATCGGACAGCTCTTTGCCGCACCGATGAACGTGGTGCTTTCCGAAATTGATGTGGTACAGCCCGATCTGCTGTTCATAACCAATAACCGGGCTTCGATCATAACCGAAAAAATATCCAAGGCGCCCCCGATTTGGTGGTGGAAATCTTGTCCCAATCATCCCGCAGAAATGACAAGATCATCAAACGCAAACTCTACGAACGGTCCCGGATTCCCGAATATTGGATCGTTGACCCTATTTTTCTTTTTTATTTCCCCCTGAGGACCCAAAGCAGGGGAGGCCCGAGGCGGTGCGGCATGCCATGAATAATGAAAAAAGGGACGACGACAATTGGCTGGTCCGGGCTGATGGCACAAAATTTTGGCCACTGGTGCGGTAACCGCTATTCGTGACGCCAAGGAGAATCTTGTGGGATTCGCCAAAGTGGTTCGTGATAACACCCTCCAAAGAGAGGCCAATGAAAAATTAGCCCAGCTCAATCGGACGCTAGAGGAACGCGTCAATCAGCGAACTCGGGAATTGATGCGAAATCAGGAACGATTACGGGCTATGGCCTCGGATCTGATTTTGACGGAACAACGGGAACGTCGCCGATTGGCTTCCGATCTTCACGATTATCTGGTGCAAATCCTGGTTGTGTGCCAGTTAAAAATTAATCAAGGCCAAGTGTATCGCTGGCTTCGGCAATATCAGACCCAAGGCAGCGTGGCCCCAAGACCACGCGGGAAATATGCGCCTCGGAAACTGGATGATGGCGTGGTGGCCCAGTATATCGCGGAGCATCCCGACGCGACGCTGGCGGAACTGGGGGAGGTGTTTGCCGTCAGTGGCGTGGCCATTTGGAAAGCCTGTCAACGGGTACAGATCACCCGAAAAACAAACGCTTCGGTACCTCGAACGAGACGAGCACGCTCGCGCACAATTCCACGTTGAGCTGGCTGACATGGATCCGAATGCGCTTGGCTATCTTGATGAAAGGGGAGTGGATGAGGCGCGGTATCGCCCGTATGCCCGGGCCCCACGCGGCACGAAAGTGTTCGGCGAGATCTCGGGCACCAACACTCAGCGGAGCAGTCTCATTGCCGCCCTCAACGCGTCTCAACTGCTGGCCTCCATGCGTTTTGAAGGCTATGG
>WHTE01000057.1 GCA_009377845.1 Nitrospirales bacterium
GTCTGACCGTCTCCGCCGTTCCAGATTTAGGGCGACTGGTCATTCAAATGGGGCAGCAGGGACAATCTGTACAAGGAAGTGGCTCGCTTGCCACGGTGGTCTTCGAAGCCACCGGGAAGGGTACGTCAAACATTCAAATTCAAAATCCCACGGTCTTGGGAAGCAACGCCCAAGCCGTGCCGGTCATGGTGCAACATGGGAGAATTTGGGTGGAATAAATCCACGTCGATTCATGGTGGCGTAACCTTAATCGAACTGTTGGTAACCTTGGTCATTATGTTCATTTTAGCCTCTGTCGCCCTACCCTTTACGAAAGTCAGCGCCAAGCGCGCACAAGAATTGGAGCTTCGGCAAACATTACGAACAGTACGGGTTGCCATTGATGACTTTCGACGGGATTGGGCAAGAGATGGCAGTACCCTTTTGGGGCCGTTATGCGTCAAAAATCAGTTGGCATGCAAAGAGCAAACGGGGGTAACCGGGTATCCCAAGAGCCTTGAGACCCTCTTGAAGGTTGAATTAACAGGAGGGGAAGCCCAAGTCGGTGAGCAATCGAAAATTCGACGGTATCTCCGGAAAATCCCCATCGATCCAATGACGGATACGACGGAATGGGGGCTCCGGTGTTACCAGGATGAACCAGATGAGACACGGTGGTGCGGGGAAGATGTTTTTGACATCTATACCACCAGCGACAAAAAGGCCTTGGATGGGACCCCCTATCGTGAATGGTAATGACCGATTTTGTAGTTATAGATAAAAAAGGCTACACTTTACTTGAACTCATGATCGTGGTGGCAATCGTGGGCATTTTGGTGACGCTTGCGATTCCCACTTTTCAACAATCGGCGATGAAAGCCAAAGAGGCAGCTCTTAAGCAAAATTTATTCACGATGAGAGCCGTCCTGGATCAATTTTATGCCGACAGAGGAGATTATCCGGAGAGTCTTGAATCCTTGGTGGAGGAAAAATATCTTCGGGCCATCCCCATCGATCCTTTCACCAAGTCCTCGACGACGTGGAACGAAATTTATGAAGAACAGGAAGAGGGTGATGACTCGCCTGCTGGAGTATATGATGTCAAAAGTGGGAGTGATGGCGTTGCCTTGGATGGCACTCCCTACAAAGATTGGTAGGTAATGAATGAAACGTTTTCAATGGGCGCACATGATCCTGAGCGGTACCTTCATCTTGGCCTTAGGGGCCTGTGTTCATAAACCGGGCAAACCCTTAGAAATCGATTCACCTGTGGGACAAGTCTCCCCGCTTGCTCAACAAGGGGTTCTTCTTCAGGAATCCAGAATCGAAAGTGAGAATTTGCGGGCAGAATTAGGATCGCTCAAAATTCTCATGGCCAAACAGGCGGGCGAACTTCAAGCGATCAGAGGGCAATCTCAATCCATTCACCATCGGGAACACGATCAGGGACTTCAACTGCAACAGATTCGCAGTGAGCTGCTCTCATCTCAGGCCGAAAGAGATCAAATGAGAAAACGCAATATGGAACTTGAGGGCCAAGTTGCAAGTATGCCGGATACCTCACAACTCGTGTCGGATATTCAAGCCCTGAGTAGTTCATTCCAACAAATCATGACCAGCATGAAACAACTGACGTCAGATATGATCCTTATCAAACGGGAAATGAACATCAGCGCAGGCAAGGTCAAACCTCAGCAAACAAAATTGAACCCTCCCGAACCACGCCCTTCATCCAGGGAATCACAAACCCCTGACTCCCAGGGACGTATCGTCATACAGGATGGCGATACATTATGGAAACTATCCAGAACATATGATGTCTCTGTTGCACAATTGAAAGAATGGAATGGGCTCAATTCTGATCTGATCATGACCGGCCTCCGAATGAGAGTCACCACCGCGGCTGGTCCCCAACCCATCGACGTCAATACTTCAGTCCAGCCACCGGCACCATTGACTCGCACAGAACATGTCAATGAACCCGTTCATAAAGGCCTTTCAACTCAGGACAACCTGGTGGAAAGTGCTCCTGAACCAAAGCATATTCTTTCACTGGGCAGTCCCAATTCCACATCACACGAGTCACACTAGTGCCCCGGTTTCATTACAGAGCCGCTCGTCCGGATGGAACGATTATTGAAACTGATGCGGAAGGGGATACACCTCGAAGCATTCGATCGCAACTAGAGGCCCAAGGGCTGTTAGTTCTTGACCTGTCTGGTTCGGGAACCAGACCAATAGCCACAATCAAAGGCCGACAACGCCCCTTATCCCTCAGGGATTTTCTTATTTTCAATCAGGAATTTTTAGCGTTGATCAAAGCTGGATTGCCCATGTTACGGTGTTTTGATCTACTTGCAGAACGAAACATTCAAGGTGGATTTCAACAAGCCTTGCAGTCTGTCCGAGAACGTATTCGAGGAGGAGCTGCCATTTCAGAAGCCATGGCTAATTATCCAACCTACTTTCCTGAACTCTATCAAGCCTCACTGCGGGCCGGGGAACAGGCAGGCAATCTTCCTGAAGTGTTGAGTCGGTATATTGCCTATTTAAAAATGCTGATTGGCGTTCGGGAAAAAGTTGTCAAAGCGACCATTTACCCCCTATTTTTATTGGGATTCGGTTTTCTGGTGACCTTGGGTCTGTTGTTCTTTGTCCTTCCGTCATTTGCGGAAGTCTATCAAGAAAGTCGGGTGGAACTGCCATGGGCCACCCAGCTACTGTTAGATATTACCAATTCAGCTACGAAATGGATCGTGGGACTACTGGTGGTCGCGGTACTTGGCGGAGGGATGTTGTATTGGTGGAAAAACACGCCTCAAGGTCAATGGCGAATACATTGGTTAGTTCTCAATGCACCGTTACTTGGTCCCTTGTTCCTCAAAAATCAAGTCATTCGTTTAGCGAGAACCCTGTCAACTATCCTGGGGGGAGGAATCCCCTTGTTATCCGCCCTTCAGGTGACCGCCAAATCCATGCCAAACAAAGTCTTTGCCAAAGCGCTGCAATCAGTCATTGTTCATGTTCGAGAAGGCACCAGCCTGTCTGCGGCATTAAAAAAAGAGAACTTTCTCCCGCGCCTCACGCTTGAAATGATTGAAGTCGGGGAAACCACAGGCTCACTGGAAGCCATGCTCTTTGAGGTCGCTGAGTTTCATGAAGGGGAATTGGACTTTCAATTATCCCGTCTGATGACATGGATCGAACCACTGTTCATTATTTTGATCGGCTTGATTTTAGGGGGCGTGGTGATTGCCCTCTATCTTCCTATTTTTCAAATGGCGGGGGCCGTTTAACCACCAGGCGACACTGACGATAGGTTATTGATGACTACACCAGTCAAACGCATACCCTTCGAAGACCTTCTGGTCGAAAAGGGGCTCATCTTGGAAAGAGAAAAAGACACGCTTGTCGAAGCCGCCCGAACGACGAATCAAACCATTGCCACAATTCTGTTGGAACGAGGCACTTTAACGGATGACATGATCGGCCAGGTCCTGGCTGATCAATATGGCCTTCCATGGAATAATCTGAAGGAATTTCGCATCCCGACCCCACTCATGGAATCCATCCCGGTCGAACTGATGCATCGTTATGAATTCGTTCCGATGGAACAGGAAGAGCATGTACTCACCATCGCCATCGCGAAACCTCAAGATCTGCGAATGATCGATGAATTAGAGCATCAATTGGGGTTTGAGTTGCGATTGGTCGTATCATCTCAAACGGCCATTCTTGACGCGTTGAGTAATAGTGAAGGCAACAGCCAAGTGCTCACGCGGATCAAAGCCGAACTGGATCCGGTTCTGATTAAAGAAGACGAAAAAGGAGAGGAAGTTCTTTCCGTCGAACGAATCACGCGGGACATCAGCCCGGTTGTGAAACTGGTGAATACCATTATTTTAACAGCCCTGCAAAAACACGCCAGTGACATCCATATCGAACCGACAGATCGAACGGTCGACGTGAAATTCCGGATTGACGGCGTTCTCTATTTAGCCATGGAGCCCTTTGATACGGGCATTCATCCCTCTCTCATTTCCAGGCTCAAAATCATGTCTGAACTCGATATCGCTGAACGGCGAACTCCCCAGGATGGCCGGTTTAAATTGCTGCTGAATCAGCGAACCATCGATTTTCGGGTTTCCATTTTACCGAGTGTCTATGGTGAATCGGTGGTCATTCGGATTTTGGATAAGCAACATATTTCCGCAGGCGTTCAAGGCCTACGATTGGAAGCCCTGGGATATACCGGAGAAGATCTCCGGCGTTTCCGCCGGGCCATCATCCGACCCTATGGCATGGTCCTGGTCACCGGACCCACGGGAAGCGGCAAAACCACTACCCTATACGCCGCCATCAATGAGGTCCACTCGGACGAAGATAAAATTATCACGATTGAAGATCCCGTCGAATATCAATTGAAAGGTATCGTACAAATACCTGTCAATGAAAAGAAAGGTCTCACCTTCGCCAGGGGCCTTCGATCGATTTTACGGCACGACCCCGACAAAATCATGGTCGGAGAAATTCGTGATTTAGAGACTGCGCAAATTGCGATTCAATCCGCCCTCACAGGACATTTAGTCTTTACCACCGTGCATGCCAATAATGCCTTTGATGTGATTAGTCGTTTTGTGAACATGGGCATTGAGTCATACAATTTCGTGGCGTCCTTGAGCTGCATTCTCGCTCAACGCCTGGTTCGATCCATTTGCCCAACCTGCCGGGTCCCCGTACAGATTCACCCGGATCAATGCGAGGAATCTGGCATTGATTATGAGACGGTGAAACATCTGACTTTCTTCGAAGGAAAAGGCTGCAATGAATGTCACGGATTAGGCTTTAGAGGTCGAAAGGCCATTACAGAATTTTTGGATATGACCGATTCCATCAAAGAAATGATTTTACATGAGAAATCAGCCTCAGAAATTCGAACCGCGGCCATGGCACAGGGCATGACCACATTACGGCAAGCCGCCCTTGAAAAAGTTTTTCGAGGAGAAACGACTCTGAAGGAGATTAATCGGGTCACCCCGATTGAGGGCGTGTGATGCACCTGTTTCCAATTTCTACACCCACTTTGGCTCTCTCCATATCTGAGGAAGCATTATGCCTGGTCGAGATCAAAAAGCAATGGCGGAAGACTCTGCTTCATCAAGTCACAAGAGTCCCGCTCCCGGAGGGAGTCGTCAAGCTTTCCTCTGCGAAAGCCAACATTGAAAATCCGGAAGAGTTCCTCACCCACTTCAAGGCGCTGGTCGAACCATATAACCGCCCCCTATCTATAGTCCTCAGCCTCCCGGATTTGTGTGCCCGGACCAGTGTCTTTGACTTTTCCACATTTCCCACAAAAAAACAGGAGCAAACGGCTCTGGTGAATTGGCGTTTTAAACAAGACTTAAAACTCGATACCTCTCAATCGCGTCTGGCCTTTGGGGCCTATGTGCCCTTGTCGGTCAGGGATTCACCCTCCCCCGACAACTCTGAAAAAGTGAAAGTATTAGGCACCGCCATTCGCAACGAAATTGTCGAACAATATGAGAGGATGTGCTTAGAGGCGCACCTGATACCGACTTCCGTGGGAATTTCCGGGCTCGACATCTTTGACCTCTATCGCCTTAATATCCAGGACATCCTAGAGGCCGAAGACGGTCCAAGCGCTTCATTCTCCCCAGGAACTATGTTTCTCTTTATCAGCCATTGGGGGTTTACGTTTTTGGCTTTTCAGGAAGGCAGTCCACGTTTCATCCGCACCAAAGCCATTCCCGTCAAAGCCGAACCAAGTAGTTCTCAATGGAATTCTCCGGTCTCTGAGTTCGATGGAACCGAAGGAGTCAATGGACATGGGGCTCAAGCGTCTGAAGAAACCGTTTCTCAAAAAACATTGGACCCAGACACACCGAATACCCCTTACCCTTCCTACACAGCCATGAAGGTTGGGAAAGAGATATTGGCAACCCTGCAATATTATTTAGAAGCGTTTCCCTTACATGAAACAACATCTTCTACGGTTAATCTGTTCGTCGCGACCGATCTGAACCATGGACATAGCCTCATGCCGTCTACCGACCAAATTCAACGCACTCTCAAGGCCAGTGGAGGGCGTGAGCCTCAGATTCGAGTCACCGCGCTTTCTCATGCGTCACATTTCCATCTTCAGGAAACGCGTCTTGCATTACTCAATCAGGAAGAGTCGGCATTGCCAGGCTATGCCAGTCTGATGGTGGCATCATAATGGTTCCACGAGTTCATATGAATCTTACCGCTCCCGCCGCAAACTATCTTCGGTTGACCCAGTTCGGACTCCATCTCCTGACGGTGGGGACCCTGACCCTCACGGCATCATTCTGGTGGCTTGGAAGTACGATGAATCAACAGATTGATGTCATTGAGGACCAAGTGAACACAGTACAAACGGCCAATGAGCAATTAGTCGCACAAGCCAAAACGGCAGGGCTCGACCTTTCTCATCAGGCTATTCGAGGCATCCCGCCGCAAGTCACATTTGTTAAACAGGTACGGGAACGGGTGGGGTTTTCCTGGACGCAATTACTGACCGATCTGGAAACGGCCATTCCCCCAGATGTCACCATGAACTCGGTGTCTCTCGATGAAAAAAACGACACGATTCTTCTTCAAGGATCCACAACATCCTTACCTGATTTAAATCGACTCATCCACCAATTAGACAAGCATACGGCGTTTCAGAATGTCATGCTGTCACAACATGCCAATAAAAACGACAAAGATGGGCAAGAAGGTTCGCATATCGTGTTTTCTCTCAAAGTCTCCTATGTCCCCAAACACCTGGCTCCTAACCAACATCCGGTTTCCAAACACCAATGAGTCCATTTCAGATCTTGCAACAGTCTAAGACGACTTTTCTGATCGCAAAATATTTGATACCGCTATTGATCGTGACAATCCTAGCCGGGATTTCCTCTGTCGGCATGTTTGCCATCATTTTTTACCCGGCGCAAGACAGGGTCAAACACACAACGGGCCTGTATCAGGCTGCCCTGCAAACTCAGACAAAAACGCAAACAGCCATGCAGACACAAGCCATTCTGTCCACCACATGGAAGGCTCTTCCTGATTATCGAAAATTTACCGATTTAAGTTTGGATATTGCAGATTTAGCTAAGAAAAATCGCGTACACATTCCTGGTATGGGATACGATTTCCAGCCTCTCTCCCATAAACTGGCAACCAAAGGCACATTTGCCTTTGAAGCCGAAGGCCCCTATGAAGCCATACGAAAATTTATATTCGAGTTGGAAAAACGCTGGCCGTATTTGTATATCGAAAAACTCTCGGTGGAAACGTCAAAAAGAAAGAAAGGGGTCATCTTTAAACTTACCGTGTCCACCTTTCTGAAAGAATTCCCCGACCCTCCAAAAAAGACGAAAGCCTGATGACCAATCAACGAAAAGGGCTTGTGTTAGTGGGATTATTCGTCGCCTGGGGAGGTATGATGGTCTTCCAAATGTCGGATTCCACCCAAACGGACCCGATAGCCCACTCCGCAACTTCGGGAACCTCTCTTCCACCAATAAATGATCTAGAATTAGGCAACACGTTTCCTAATCCTCGGCAAACCGCCAAATTCTCCACACCTCGAAATATCTTTGCTCCTCTGGGCATGCAACATATACTTGCTCAACAAGAAACAAGAGTAACATCCACCTCTCGTCCAACTGAGATAACCTCGCCTGTCCCTCCCCCCCCTCCCCCAGGTCCCTCCGCAGCAGAACTCGCAGGGCAGCGCGCCCGCCAACAACTCAACCAATTCCGATTTCTGGGGTATTTAACCAAAGGTGGAGAAAGCCAGGCATTTCTCACCAATGGGCAGGCCATCTACATCGTCAAACAGGGCGAAATGCTGGAAGGTCGCGTGCAGGTGAACAAAATCGAGCCAGAAACCGTGGTCCTGTCCACCCAGATTTGGGAAACCGGCAATCACATCCAAGCCATCATTCCTTTAACACCTGATACCCGCGGTTAACCCTCCTCATAACATAGCTCTTTCCCTCCTCATCTTGGTATGATTTCCCACAATGCATGTAAAAATCATTGCCCCATTTCCAAGAAACCATCAAAACGCAGCAATGTGGTTACTCGTAGGATTGATGGCTCAAAGTGTCCTCTTGATTTCCCCAGGACATTCTGCGACCTATCGCTGCCACGACGAATCCGGAACGCGAGTGTTGACAGACAATCCCGCCCAACTTCTCGACTGCACCCTTTTGCAATCACAGAGTTCTTCCACCATCAATGGAGCGGCTCCAACGTCGAAAATCCAGAATGCGAAAAGTGACGTGGTCCCCAACCTGGCTTATCGCGACTCACCGGTCACTGACAAACTTGATTCCCAGGAGGAGGGAAACCCGGACAGTCAACCGAGTGGAGAAATCACCGTTCCCCTCACAAAAAGCGGAGGCTCCCTGGTCGTCCACGTGATGTTAAACCAAGAACGATCGGCGCAACTCATCGTGGATACCGGTGCCTCGATGACCGTCCTTTCGACGCAGGCCGCCATCGACCTCGGAATCCTGGGAACGACCGACAATGAACTCCTGACAGTCAATACCGCTGGAGGTTCTGTCCAGGTCAACATGAATTACCTCCCCTCCCTCACGGTGGGGACTGCTCAAGCCACCAACGTCGCCGTGGTCATCCACGACCTTCCCGATATCCCTGAACACATCGAAGGCTTACTCGGGATGTCCTTCCTCAAACATTTCCTGGTCACGCTGGACGCCGAGCACGCCCGGTTGATTCTTCGTCCAAAACAGAAACAATAATCTGGAGAACAGGCGTTCCTGGGCATCCAGAATCCTCGCGCCAGGCAAAGAATTCCTGAATTGGAAGACGTGACGAACGAAGTTGAAATTACGGGTTGGAAGAAACTGGAGGGAGTGCGCCTAAGAAGGGAAAGGCTCCTACGTGGATCATCGAAGAATCCGCCCGAAGCCGATAATCTCCCTCCTCAGGATTCACGAATCCAGGGGCAAGCATCACATCGGTTTTCCCTGCGCGTTCCGGTATCGGAGTTGGCGGGGTACCCGTCATCACATAATCACCCTGGTTGCCATACAACGCATTAAAGGCCAGAGTGGTGTGACTCCCGGGAAAAAATAATAAGCCCACGGCGCTTTGGCTAATAATATTCCCCTGCACATCCGCTTGCGCATCGTCCTGAAACGCCGCCCCGCCTCCGTTTTGCACAAGCGTATTTTGAATCAACCTGGCTTTGGACCGATCAGTCATCAACACTGCCTCATACAGACTCCGGGTAATGACATTCCGCTGGAGAGTCACGTCCGAGTTGCCCCCAATGGCCACGCCATGATCATTGTGGTAAATCAAATTGCCGGTCAGGGTGCCCGTAGAATCCGCAAACGCGACACCCGTCGTCTCACTTTCACCAATCACACAGTCTTCCAATTGGACGTTCTGCACTTGTTGGCTAAACACCATGCCATTAACACGAATCTGTTTTAATCGAACTCCACTTCCATTAAAAATCCCGATCCCCAACCCGCCGTGTTGGATCACGGAAAGACCTTGAATGGTGACATTCGTCGCTCCGTAGGGCCATTTACCAATGTGAAGGGTGCCAACACGTTTCTTTCCGGTGAGAACCACCTGATCCATGCCCTCACCGATAATCGACAAGCCATCCTTGCTGTGAACCGTCACATCCTCGGCATAAGATCCGGTTTTTATCATAATGGTGTCACCCGACGCAGCCTGGTCAATCGCCTCTTGAATCGAGGTAAAATGCCCTGATCCATCCAAGGCCACCTGCCACATGGCCGGGGCGAGTGACTGAGAGGGCGTTTTCTCTTGAGAGTTGGCGAGCGCCGGTCCAGGCAACCACGGCCCAACGAGGAAAAACGAGACAAAAAAAGGTAGAAATATTGTTAGCGTTCGTTGAAACATCACGTGGTCCATTTCCCTATTGTAATTTTTAGCGGCCGATCAGCCAACTCATGTTCTCACACTCTCCCATAGTCAAATACCCCAGGGGGTTTGGCAGGGTCAAGCGGGAGTCAAAATTTTTCCAAATTTATTGTCGCTCCCCACACCCTATGCTATGGTCAGGTATGTTGGTCGTCGGGTTGACGGGAGGATTGGCATCGGGAAAAACGACAGTAGCAGAATTTTTCAAATCGCTGGGAGCCCGGGTCATTGATGCCGACCAACTGGCAAGAACCGTTGTCCAACCGGGAAAACCAGCCTGGCGGGATATCCTCAGAGAGTTTGGTCCACAGGTCCTGGCCTCCGACCGGACCATCAATCGCCAGGCGCTCGCCAAAATCGTATTCGGTTCCCCTGAGAAATTACAATTATTGCAAAAAATCATTCATCCTCGAGTGGCCAGGGAGCAGGCCAAACAGGCTAAAATTATACAACAACGGTATCCTCATGCCGTCATCATTTATGACGCCGCCTTATTGCTTGAAGCCGGAGCGCAGAAGCGCATGGATCATGTGATTGTTGTCGCCGCCGACCGGGCTACACAATTAGCCCGGGCCTGCCGCCGGGGGGGCCTTACCAAAACCCAAGCCCTTCGGCGCATCAAACAGCAAATGTCCCTCTCCCACAAGCTTGAATATGCCGATGCCGTGTTGGATGGGACATGGCCACGTTCCCGGTTGCGCCGCGCCGTTCAATCATTGTATAGGACATACGCACATGAGGCGCGGCAACGAAAGTCCCGCCACGGCCTTAACACACCACATATCTCTCGACGAAGTGTCTAATCTAAAGGAGTCAACGCATGGTGCATGACGTGATCATTCTGGGATCCGGCCCGGCCGGTTTAACCGCCGCGCTCTATACGGCACGAGCCAATCTTTCCCCCCTGTTAATTGATGGTTCGCAGCCTGGAGGGCAATTGACCATTACCACCGATGTGGAAAATTTCCCCGGCTTTCCCAAGGGCATCATGGGCCCTCAACTTATTCAAGACATGCGCGCACAAGCGGAGCGGTTTGGCACTCAGTTTCGTCAGGGGCAGGTCACCAGGGTCGATCTTCATACGCAACCCTTTCGTCTCACCGTAGATGACGAATCCACACTGGAAACCCGAACGCTGATTATTGCAACCGGTGCCTCGGCAAATTTACTGGGACTGCCTTCCGAAAGCCGGCTTATGGGTCATGGCGTATCGACCTGTGCCACCTGCGACGGCTTCTTTTTCCGCGGCAAGGAGATTGCCGTGGTCGGGGGCGGTGATAGTGCCGTTGAAGAAGCCACGTTCCTGACAAAATTCGCCACAAAAGTCACACTTATACATCGTCGCGATAAATTACGCGCTTCAAAAATCATGCAGGACCGGGCGATGAAAAATGATAAAATTGCCTTTCAATGGAACAGCATCCCTGAGGAAGTCCTGGGTGACAACGTCGTGACCGGAATCCGGGTCCGCAATGTTCAAACCAACCAGACAGAAGAAATCCCCTTATCAGGCGTCTTCGTGGCCATCGGCCACACCCCCAATACCAGCCTGTTTAGGGGACAAATCGACATGGACGAGCAAGGCTACATCCGCGCTCAACCATATCGGTCCACTACCAACGTCCCCGGTGTGTTTGCCGCGGGCGACGTTCAGGATTCACATTATCGACAAGCCATCACGGCTGCCGGTTCAGGTTGCATGGCGGCCATTGATGCTGAACGGTATTTAGAAGCGTCCCACTAATGCTCCATGTGTTGGTGCATTATCATGAGATAGCCCTCAAGGGAGGCAACCGGAAACATTTCGAATACCGGTTGGTCCACCATCTGCGAGGAGCACTGAAACCTCTCGCACAGGTGCATGTCGAAGCACTCCAGGGACGAATCCGTGTGAGCGTTGAGGATGAAGCGGCATGGCCTCGCCTAAAGGAACAGTTCAAACGGGTCTTTGGCATCGTCAATTTTTCTCTGACCAGAGCCGTTCCAATGGCTTACGACAATCCCGATCTCACGGTTCTGAAAGACGCCATTGTCTCTCACCTTCCCACGCATCCATATGACACCTTCCGTGTCAGCGCTAAACGGTCAGACAAACGCTTTGCCAAAACTTCGATGGACGTGGAAAGGGAAATCGGAGCCTATGTCGCAGAACACACCGGTAAAGGGGTCAACCTCTCACATCCTGATATGACCATCTTGGTGGAAATAGTCCCGCCCTGGGCCTACTATTCCTATCAACGCGATACGGGTCCAGGGGGACTGCCGACAGGAACCGGCGGGAAGGTGATCTGCCTCATTTCCGGTGGAATCGATTCCCCTGTTGCGGCCTATCGCATGATGAAACGGGGGTGTAAAGCCGTCTTTGTGCATTTTCATGGCCGACCATATCTCTCACGGGTCTCTGAAGAAAAAGTCCGTGATCAGGTCACACTCCTCACGGCGTATCAATTGTATTCCCGCCTCCATCTCATCCCCTTTGGTGAGATCCAAAGTCAAATCGTCATCAAAGCTCCCCCACCTGTTCGCGTGGTGCTCTACCGGCGACTGATGTTCCGCATCGCCGCAGTCATTGCCGAACAGGAAAAGGCATGGGCACTCACCACCGGGGATAGCCTGGGCCAGGTGGCGTCGCAAACGCCGGAAAATATTGCCGTCATTAACGAGGCGACGTCGCTTCCCATTCTCCGTCCACTCATCGGAATGGATAAACTGGAAATTACGCAACAGGCCCAAGCCCTGGGATCATTTGAGACATCCATCGAACCCGATCAGGATTGCTGCACCCTCTTTGTCCCCAAACATCCCCAAACACGGTGCCATCTGCCCCATATCCTCCAGGTCGAACAAGACCTCGACATTCCCGGACTTGTCCAGCAGGCCCTCCAAGACAAAGAACTGGTCATCTTCTCCCATTCGGAACGTGTAAAAAAAATGACTCTACAATAAACACGCTTGGCACCTCCGATAAAAAAAATAGATCAGAATATATTGATCCATTCTTAATGAGTCGTCATGAAAAGACTCACACGTAGAGACCTTGATGAACGAACGCCAAAAGATTGCATTTCTTATCCCATATGTATAACCAAACAGAAACCAGCATGTTGGATATATGTGCGGGTTCTTCAGCAACGGGGAATGAGAAACCTGTTGGATTATTGCCGACAAGCAGCCATTCATCAATCGTCACGCCTTGCTGGAGCCAGCCCCATGAAGGGTGATCAACGATGAAAGTAATGTGCCTATGATTCTCTCCGCAATGTTCACATGGATGTATCAGGTCGTGTTAGGGGTGCTGCTGCTTCAGGGTCTGTGGGGAACAATGGGGGAAGGGATTGACGTTGATCTGCCCCATGCCTGGGCACAACAGAACATGATGATGGAGGGGGAGCACAGGAACCATCACGACCATCAGCAGGCCTCTGCTCCGCAGGCAGGACAATGGGAAGGATCCCCGGAAGGCATTGCGTACTCCGAATTCAACCATGCTCTGGCAGGAGTGGGCGTCATTCTGGTGGGAGTGAGTGAGTTGCGAACGGCAATAGGCTGGCAAGCCTTGGCTTGGGTTCGTTGGCTGTTGCCGGCTTCACTGCTTGGTTCGGGAATCTTTTTGTTAATCTGGAGCGACCATGAAGCGTGGCCCATCGGCTCTTGGACATTGGCCGAGACGTTATCGGTCAAAGATCCTGAAATGCTGCAACATAAAATCTTTGGGATCCTGGCCCTGGGCGTCGGCACGGTGGAATGGTTCCTTCGGACGGGGAAAATTTCCCACCTGTTCTGGCGCGCGCTACTGCCGGGGTTTGCTCTGGTAGGCGGCCTCATGTTGTTCATCCACATGCATGGCCCCCATCCGGCCGGTCACCACATTCAGGTTCACCATCACATGATGGGAACGTTGGCCTTGGCTGGTGGGCTGGCCTGGTTCGCAGGAGAGTTCAGGCACCCGCCACACTTCTCTACGTGTACCTCATCCCAACTCCGTTTCGTCCTCAAAATCCTTTGGGCCCTCTTCGTGGTTACTATCGGTGTGCAGCTCCTGTTGTACTCGGAATCGTAGGAGTATCACCCACACCGCTCCAGCCTCCCCAATGAACCCGTGACATTCACAGGTCTCCGCCAATTCTGAATCCCTCAATCACCGGGGACTATTGAATAATTGCAATATTTTGCCTGTTGTCCACATGTGGATAACTGAGGGCCATACAAAAAAAAATAAAGGAGTGTTCAAAAAGCATGCCCTGAGTCTGGCCGAAGGGGCCCGTCCAGTCCTGCCCTGAGGCCTCTCGAAGGGAAGGCCGCAGCCACTTGGATGGGCGGAGCATACGAGGGAGTACGTGAGCACGGCCAAGGGGCGACCTGCCCGCACGCTTGCGCGGCGAAGCGCTTCAGCGCGTAGACGTGAAGCCGCTCCGGCGCAGGCACGGAGGCATTTTTCAACACTCCCACCGGATAAATCCTGGCCCGCGACATTGCGCTGGTACCAAATCGGGTGATTGTCATCGTAGGGATTAAGAGAGCTGCGGATCGGCCCAATAAGCCCAACAAGATGAATCATGCAGGCCCCAGCAGGAAATTAGAAAAGACACACTATAAGAGAGGACCATAAGAACTATTGTTCTTGAAAAGGAACGAACTGAATTTTTTGGAAAAGTCGTGGTCGGTGGACTCGGAGTCTCTTTGGTCTTGGTTGCTGGAATGTTGTTAGCGTTGCCACCGGAATGGTAGAAACCTTGGGCTCTCCACGGACTTCTTCCTGATACCTCTTCTCTCTCGCTCCCTTTACCTGTCCCCACAAATGCGGATACCGGGATGTAACAGTCGCCGGACGGATACCAACCCATTTCCAGCTCTGTTTCACCGCCAAAGATTAAGTGGGGCATACCTGCAGTCCAATAGTTCTTCTTTAACCTGTCCGTGAACATGGAAAAAACACCCTCGCAAACGGACTGGCTGGGCATCACCCAAAGCGTGTCACGCGCCTGAGCCTCTCGCATCATACTGCGGCTCCCAGCTTCTTGCGTTGTTGTCCGGCATTGTTTTATTTTTTTCATCAACTCCATTTATATACAGTATGCAGGATGCTCAATCACCTGGACGTCATTCCACGCAGGGAATTACCAGGGAGATGGAATCATGGCGGATACCACGGAAGAATCTTTAGTAGAGCAAAAAAAAATGGGAAGAACTCCGAACCTTGCTGATCACGAAACCCGTGCCAAAAGTGGCCGAGATGCTGTCGGCCATGCCAAAACCTGAACGGGTTCTGGCGTACCATGTGCTGCCCCCTTTCCCAAGCCTGGGAAGTTTTTTCCTATTTGGAGCCAGAGATTCAGGATTCCTTATTAACGGAATTGACCGATCACGAAACCCGCGAGCTCTTAGCCAAACTCCGGCCGGATGACCGGACGGTTCTGCTCGAAGAACTGCCTCGCCAGACCATCTTGAGACTGCAGAACCTCCTCAGTTCTCGTGACCTGATCGAAGCCAGAAAACTTCTGGACTACCCTGAGGAAAGCGTGGGGCGACTCATGATCCCGGACTTTGTCTCCGTCCTGCCAGACTGGACGATCGAACAGGCCTTTCAACATATTCGACGCAAAGGCAGAGAGACCGAAACCATTGGCGTTATTTACGTAACGGATGCACAAGAGAAACTCTTGTATGCGCTGGAATTGGAGCGCTTCGTCCTGGCATCCCCCTCAGCCACCGTTGAAAGCATTATGGATCATTCCTTTGTGGCTTTGGCCCCGGAAGAGGATCGAGAGGAGGCGGTAAAAAAAATGCAAAAATACGATCTCTTTGCGTTGCCGGTGGTCGACGCGAGCGGGGTGATCCTCGGTATTGTCACGGCGGACGATGTCTTTGATGTGGCGGTGGAAGAAGCGACTGAGGATATTCAGATGGGGGCGGCGGTTGAACCACTCAAGATGAGCTACCGGGAGGCGAGTGCCTGGGGTCTGTATCAAAAACGGATTCCCTGGCTCGTCGGACTGGTTGTGATTAACTTCGGGGCATCGGGCGTGATTGCCTTTTATGAAGAAATGTTAGCCTCCGCGTTAGCCCTAGCCTTTTTTATTCCATTATTAATGGCGAGCGGGGGCAACACCGGAGCACAAGCGGCCACATTAATGGTTCGCGCCTTGGCCATAGAAGATGTCAAAGGCGCCCAGTGGATAAAGGCCTTAGGCAAAGAAGTCCAAAGAAGTCGCCGTAGGAAGCCTGTTGAGTTTCACCATGGGCATCGGGGTGGGGGTGATTGGCATCACCAGCAGCGATTGGTGTATCGGCCTGACCGTCGGGTTAGCCATGACGGCCATTGTACTCGTCTCAAACCTCATTGGCGTATTGTGTCCTGTCGCCTTGAATTTTGTCCGTGTCGATCCGGCCGTCGCCAGTAGTCCCATGGTCACTTCGATCGTCGACATCACGAGCCTTCTCCTCTACTTTGCCATTGCCTCGGTGATTATTGGCAGCGGTTCAACGTGGGGGTTGTAAAGCAATAAACTGCTTTTCACTACCCTTTTTTTAATTAGGGCCAGACTCGATGGATTCCGGCTCGTTTCATGGGCGGTCACATGGGAGGGACACCCGCCGGTTGATCTTCCTGGCCAGACAATGTGTCACCCGCTCACTCCCTAAGACCCACGCCCTGTTCGTCGCCACTCGCATCGCACCCAGCGTTTCCCCACTCATATGGTTCCGAAACCATTTCTGATCGGTGTGCTGGCGCTCCCCGGCGGTTAGCCGACCATTTGCGCCCCTGACCGGATTCAGTTCAATATACCGACAACAGGGCAAAAGGTAGGTGGCACTGTCAATATTTGTGTTATTTTTCAATATTTGCACATCGCCATTCCCTTATTCTTTAATACCCCACAACTCCTTTATTTCCCACACAGGATACATGCACCATGAAAAAACTGTACGTCTCGCAAAGCCTCATCGACGTGGAATCACGCAAGGAACTGTTGGACCAGGCTCAAATACTGGCCACAATCAAACATCAACGCTCAGCGATGTTGGGAGGAGAAGTGCCATTTGTCGAAGTCTTTCCGGAACTGTGGGTTCTGAAGGACGAGGATTTTGAACGGGCCCAAACCTTACTCGAAGACTGGGAACGGGCCAAACCTCTCGAAACAACCGGATGGACCTGTTCCGGTTGCGGCGAAGTGCATCAAAAAGAATTCACCACATGCTGGAAGTGCGACCAGGAAAGACGGTAACCGTGTAGAATCTGGGCATCCGTCATGGACATCTCCTTCTGATTGACAGTCTGATAAGGACCTAACCGAGGCATCACATGTTCCTCCAATGTCTGAAATATTACATCGACAATCATTTCAGGTAAACGCGCACAGGCCAACCTCACACATGCCGCCAAGGTAATTTGATTGCCGTGTCTTCCTCCAGGATAATTCCCATCGGCATCCTTCTTCTTGTGCTCTTTGGTCTGCCGCCACTCGGCCTTATCTTGTCAGGACAGGCACTGCCTCCCCACCTGACCCGTTTGCCGATTCCCACACAACCCGGCATTGCCTCGTTGTCCTGGGCAATGCTGGGCCTGCTGGCCATTGTCATTTCAGGAACTCTTGCTCCTTTTCTTTGGCGATTGAGGACGATTTGGCAAAACGGCACGCCTCCATCTTCTGTCCCTGGGCGTTTTCCCTGGTGGGGCTGGATGGCGGTGGCATGGACAGTGTTCGCCTGGCTCATCGCCTGGACCCGCTTCGCCACTTGGCAAACCTGGCAAACTTACACTTTTCCACTGCTCTGGTTCGGCTACATCATGGTCATCAATGCCTGCACCTATTCTCGAACCGGCCGGTGCATGCTCATGAACCAGCCGAAATTTCTTATGAAGTTGTTCATTCTGAGCGCCGGTTTTTGGTGGACGTTTGAATACCTCAATCAATTCGTGCAGAACTGGCATTATGTCGGGATGGAGGATATTCCTTCGGTGACCACTGTATTTTGGATGACCATCTCGTTTTCCACAGTCCTGCCCGCTGTGTTGGGAACGTATGAATATCTATCCTCATGGACGCAGGTAAAAGTTTCGTTTGAGAATTGGCATCCTCTTCCAGCGGTGGGTTCCCCAGGCGCGGGATGGCTGTTGTTCATCCTTGGCAGCCTGGGGCTTTTCCTGATTGGGATTTGGCCCACTCTGTTGTTTCCTCTCCTCTGGATAAGTCCTCTCCTGGTTATGCTCGGCATATCCATCATCCGAGGGAATCCGACTCTCCTGACGCCGCTGACCAAGGGCAACTGGAATCCTGTCGTGCTTTCCGCTCTGGCGGCTCTCATTTGCGGAGGATTATGGG
This sequence comes from Nitrospirales bacterium, assembly GCA_009377845.1. Taxonomy (GTDB): domain Bacteria; phylum Nitrospirota; class Nitrospiria; order Nitrospirales; family UBA8639; genus Nitrospira_E. The sequence goes on from WHTE01000057.1 coordinate 18,273, forward strand.
AAATGTGGAATGCGTACAGCCTGGTCCATTGGGAATATTCGATTCCCTATGTCCATGGCTTAAAGATATTTGAAATGCCGGTCTTAGGCTATGCCGGCTATCTACCGTTTGGCTTGGCATGTCTGACGGTCGTAGATTTTTTTCTGAGTCACCTAGAACAGACCAACAGAGATCTCTGCGGGAGAAACATGCCCCCTTCCACCTCTCCATGGACGTGACCGTCGTGGTGGAGAATTTGGATGAACAATTTTTACAAGAGGTTTTCCTTTTGCCATACTGCCCCCTTTCCACATTCAGGCATGTTTCGGGTATCGCTGAAGCGAACAGGCGCGGGAGGCCACAAAAAAAATTCTTATGAGAAAAATATATTCAACTCCTGGTGTGTACATCCAGGGACAATCATTCCGGCCTCCCACAATCGAACCGGCTTCCACTGCAATCGCGGCCATCATCGATTCATTTCCCGAGGGAGTGATGAAGGCTGCCAAACAGGTCTGGACGTGGACGGCATTTGAGAATATATACGGGGGCTTTTCAACAGGCAGCCTGTCCTCCCATTGCATCAAACAGTTCTTTGACAATGAAGGGAAGGCCCTGTGGGTGGTACGAATCGGAACGGGGCAGATTAAGGGCGCGTCTCCCTTTCTCCAAGGCCCTTCTATTCTCGACCGCATGGGGGGCTTCAATATGTTGTGCATTCCTCAAACCGAGCAGCTTTCGGATGCATAAGCCGCAA
>WHTE01000058.1 GCA_009377845.1 Nitrospirales bacterium
GGAAAACCGGCTTGATAGTGGAACATCCGCCTTTGGAGGTCAGGAAGAACACTTGGCTCCCTCCGTCCTGTCGATTCAGCATTCCGAGAACATCTCCCTGAAGCTTCCTTCCTATCCAGCATGGGTCTTTTTGAAAACTGACTAACTCCGACTCAAGACCATCAGCCATGATCACTGTGACCAGGGAAATCATTCTGTTTAAAAAGAGGAGTATCGTAAGCAAATGGCAAAGGGCGTTTCAGCATAACAACCACAATCTGAATCTGATGGTGAGATAGGAGAAACGAATAAGAAAATTTCTAAAAGAGATTGGGACCGGCTTTTACTCTGCTTGATCTTTTCATCTCTCCTGAGAAGACCACAAAGTCTGCCTAATTCCCACAGATTTACACGGGTTTAAAAAAGACGGCTGCTAACGGAGGAAGGGTAACAACTACAGAGAAGGGTTGACCATGCCACCCGGTTTCTTCGGCCTGAACCCCGCCACCATTCCCCATATTGCTTCCACCATAGACCTCTGCGTCGCTATTCAACAGTTCCCGGTAATATCCTCCGGTCGGGACACCCATTCGATATCCTTCTCGCGGAACCGGGGTAAGATTCAGGGCACAGACCACGATATCCGAAGGGTCTTTGGCCCGCCGGAAATAGGTAATGGTCGATTGTTCGCTGTCATGAAGATCGATCCATTGAAACCCGGTCCAATCAAAATCCACTTGATGGAGCGCAGGTTGAGAGGCATACAACCGATTCAGGTCAGCGACATACCGCTGTAGTCCTCGATGCGGGTCGTAATCAAGCAGATGCCATTGCAGGCTATCCTCATGATTCCACTCCCACCATTGCCCAATCTCGCAGCCCATAAATAACATTTTCTTCCCAGGGTGACCCCACATGTGACCATACAAGGCTCGTAAGTTGGCGAAACGCTGCCATTCGTCTCCGGGCATTTTATCCAGGAGGGATTTTTTGCCATGCACCACCTCATCGTGAGAAAGCGGGAGAACAAAATTTTCAGTGAAGGCATAGATTAACCCGAAGGTGACGTTATTATGATGGTATCTCCGATAGAGGGGATCCAGGCTAAAATAATTTAACGTATCGTGCATCCACCCCATATTCCATTTAAATGTAAATCCCAATCCCCCGACATAGGTCGGGCGAGAGACCCCCGGCCATGCGGTGGATTCTTCGGCGATCATCACAATGCCGGGATGCTCCTGATGAACCACCGCGTTCAGTTCTTTCACAAACTCCACCGCTTCCAGATTTTCCCTCCCTCCGAATTTATTGGGAATCCATTCGCCCGACTTTCGTGCATAATCAAGATAGAGCATCGACGCCACGGCATCCACGCGAAGGCCATCGATGTGGTACCGGTCAAACCAACTGAGCGCACTATTGATCAGAAAGCTTTTGACTTCGGTCCGGCCGTAATTAAATATTCGGCTGTTCCATTCCGGATGGAAGCCTAACCTCGGATCCGAATGGTCGAACAGATGTGTCCCATCAAACCAGGCCAATCCATGGGGATCTTCCGGAAAATGCGCTGGGGCCCAATCCATCAGGACCCCAATCCCGGCCTGATGACAGGCATCCACAAACACCATAAACTCTTTGGGAGTGCCAAACCGGCTGGTTGGAGCGAAATACCCGGTAGCCTGATACCCCCAGGACCCATCAAATGGATGTTCGGTAACCGGCATCAATTCTATGTAGTTAAAACCCATGTCCTTCACATAGGGAATGAGAGTTTTAGCTAATTCTGAGTAGGTTAACCATCGGACCCCTTCCTCAGGAACACGCCTCCAGGACCCCAAATGCACCTCGTAGATAGACCAAGCCTGAGCAAGGGGATCCCGGCTTTGCCTGGCATTCATCCATTCCCCGTCCTGCCATTCATACCCCGAAAGATCACGCACAATAGACGCGGTTTTGGGTCGCAGCTCGCCTGAAGAGGCATACGGATCCGCTTTTAAAAACGGGGCATCCCCGTTTTGAGGTAAAATTTCGAATTTATACACCACGCCTTCATTCATATCGGGAATAAATAACTCCCAAATTCCAGCCCCCCCTCGACTTCTCATCGGATGCCGACGCCCATCCCACTCATTAAAATCCCCCACGACACTGACGCGCTTCGCGTTGGGGGCCCACACAGCAAAATTGACCCCACGGACCCCTTGATGGGTGCAGACCTGCGCTCCAAGCTTTTCATAGGCTTTATAGAGTTTGCCTTCCCCGAACAAATGCAAATCAAAGTCTGAGATAAGAGGGGAGAAGGCATAGGGGTCATGACGTTGGGTGGCTTTTCCCTGACGATCGACAATTCGAAATTGGTATTGGGTTCCCAAAGAATGACCTTCCCAGTGGGCTTCAAAGACACCTTCAGGATGCACCAACTTCATTGGAACAGGGGAACGGCCGGCTTGCCCCGGAAGGAGAACCACCTCGGCTGCCTCCGGCAAAAACGCCCGGACGCATCGACCGGAAGAAGCTGACGACGCCTCCCGCTGGGGACCCAAGATGGAGAACGGATCCCATTCGTGGGCGGACACCAGGCGTTGAAAGTGGTTGGGGAATGTTGGCATTGCCAACGAGTCCTTTCTATGGTAATTAAGTCCATCCTAACATACCAAAGGAGCTATGTATTCTGCACTGATTACGTTTCTGCTTCTGTTGTTTTTTGTGGTCGCCTTTTCTCTGCAGAATTCAGGGCCCATCATCATTAACTTTTTCGCCTGGACCTTTCAAGGGTCTTTGGTTGTGGTGCTGCTCACGGCTCTGGCGCTTGGTGTTGTGCTGAGTGTGTTGGCTTCGTTGCCGTCCTATATTAAAAAAAGCCGGCTGATTGCCCAGCAACAAAAAACGATCACAACACTGGAACGGTCCGTGGTTGAATTGAAACATCCTCCGGCCAAAAACCAATCTTTATGAACAACCCTTCACTTTCTTGTCAAAAAAAATGCCAGAACGGACTCCACAAAAAGTCCTTGCCATGATCATGGCGGGCGGAAAAGGCGAACGGTTGATGCCCTTAACGGAACAGCGAAGTAAGCCGTCGGTTCCATTTGCCGGCACCTATCGCATCGTCGATTTCGTACTCAGCAATTTTATCAATTCCGGCATCCAGGCCATGTATGTCCTGGTGCAATACCGTTCGCAATCCTTGATTGAACACCTCAGGAGGGCCTGGCGTTTTGGTGGTACGAACCGCCAAACCTTCATTACCGTCGTCCCTCCGCAAATGAAGGGTCGCGGCAAATGGTATGAAGGGACGGCAGACGCCATCTACCATAATATTAACCTCATACACGACTTTGCGCCTGGGTTGGTGGCCGTATTCGGAGCCGATCATATTTACCGGATGGATATCCGGCAAATGATCCAATTTCATCTTGACTATGAAGCGGATGTGACCGTAGCCTCCCTTCCCGTTCCCATTCACACCGCGAGGGGGTTTGGGATTGTCGAGGTCAATGCGGCCTATCAAATTATCGGGTTTGAGGAAAAACCCGCTTCTCCCAAACCCATGCTTGATAATCCAGAGATGGCCTTTAGTTCCATGGGGAATTATATTTTTAACGCGGACACGCTTGTACAAATTTTGGAACAAGACGCCAGTCAAGCCGGCACACACGATTTTGGGAGAAACATTATTCCCTCTCTCATCAAATCGAAACGGGTCTTGGCCTATGATTTCATGGACAATGTGATCCCCGGCATTCATCCCTATGAAGAATGGGGCTACTGGCGGGATGTAGGAACGTTGGAGACCTATTGGCAAGCCAACATGGATGTCCTGGGGGAAACACCCATTTTTGATTTACGGAATGGCAAATGGCCTATTACTACCGATGCGTCGGTCGAACCCGTTGCCAGTTTGGTACGCTCTCAAATGGATGATGCCATGGTGGGCCAAGGCAGCCTTGTGGTCGACAGTGCCATTAAACGCTCCATCATTGGGCGAAACGTGAGAATTGGAGAAGGCTGTACAATCGAAGAATCCATTATTCTGGACGGCACGCTCATTGGCTCAAAATGTCATCTTCATCGGTGTATCATTGACCGGTTTAACATCATTTCATCCGGGACCTCCATGGGCGTCAAACAATTAAGGGAAAATCGACGATCCACGACCGGGAAACTCGGGCTCACCATCCTCCCCCGCGGACAATCGTATGGCGGACGAGCCATCCATTCCTCACCATCTTCTTCCACATAAGAGGAAGGGCATGACTCCTCCGGCTCCGCACCTTCCCCTCTCGACCTATCGCCTGCAATTTAACGCGTCATTCACGTTTCAGGACGCCTCTCGCATTCTTCCCTATTTGTCTCAACTTGGCATCACTGACTGCTACGCCTCGCCCTATCTGAAAGCGGCTCCAGGGAGCACTCATGGGTACGACGTGGTCGATCCCACGGAATTAAATCCGGAGATCGGGACAGAAGGGGATTATCAGGTCTTTATCCAGGCACTCCACCATCATGGCATGGGGCAGATTCTGGACGTAGTCCCCAATCATATGGGTATTGCCGGATCGACGAATCTTTGGTGGCAGGATGTCTTGGAAAACGGCCCGTCTTCCCGGTACGCCACGTTTTTCGATATTGACTGGACGCCGGTGAAGCCGGAATTGGAGAACAAAGTCCTCCTCCCCATCCTCGGCGATCAATACGGCATTGTTCTCGAAAACCAGGAAATCACCCTCCACTATGACGACGGACAATTTTTTCTCCTCTACTATGAGAATCGACTGCCCATTGATCCTTGTACGTGGACGACCATCCTGACCTTTGGTCAAGACACACTCATCCACACCCTGGAAGAATCCGATCCGCACCTGCAGGAATACCAAAGCATTATCACCGCCCTCTCCCATTTACCCGCGAGAACCGAAACGGATGCCGAGCGGGTTGCCGAACGGTACCGGGAAAAAGAGGTGATCCGTCGCCGCCTCTCCACGGTGATTGCAGATCATCCGATCCTTCACCAATTCCTGCTGGAGAACCTTCGGCTGCTCAATGGCATGAAGCATTCTCCGCGCAGCTTCGATGTCCTCGACTACTTGGTGAATCATCAAGCCTATCGACTCGCCTATTGGCGGGTGGCCGCTGAAGAAATCAATTACCGTCGGTTTTTTGACATCAATCAACTGGCGGCTATTCGCATAGAGCACCCTGAGGTTTTTCAAGCTGCTCATCAGAAAATCTTTGAATTGATGGCATCCGGTGCCGTGAATGGCCTGAGGATCGATCATGTGGATGGGCTCTACAACCCCCGTGCGTTTCTGGCTCAATGGCAACAATGGGCGGCTGAACATTTGGAGGTTCAACCGGATGCACAGGGTCGCGCAATCTATCTCCTGGTTGAAAAAATCCTAGGCACAGGAGAACGCCTGAGTCCCGATTGGCGTTGCCATGGAACAACAGGCTATGACAACCTCGCCTTGGTCAACCAACTGTTCATCCAGGAAGCTCATCAACGCCAGATCGAACAGATCTACAGCCGGTTTACCAAACAGTCTCTCCGGTATGACGATCTAATCTATGACTGCAAAAACTTGATCATGACCAGTTCCATGTCAGGAGAAATCAATGCGTTGGGGCATCAACTCAACGTGCTCTCCGAGCGGAACCGGCGCTCACGGGACTTTACCCTGAACAGTCTGATCCATGCTATCCGCGAAATCATTGCATGCTTTCCCGTGTATCGAACGTATATTAGACCGGATCCTCTCGAAGCCGTGTTGGATCGTGATCGCGCCTATATCCGGTTAGCCGTCGCACGAGCTAAACGGCGCAATCCCGCCATCAGCACGTTGGTATTCGATTTTATCCGTGATCTGCTCTTAAAGATCCCCCAAGACTCCCCTGATCTTGATTGGGACGTGATTCGCCCGTTTGTCATGAAGTTCCAGCAAACGACAAGCCCCGTGACGGCGAAAGGCGTCGAAGATACGGCCTTTTATATTTACAACCGCCTGACATCACTGAATGAAGTTGGTGGAGAACCCCAACATTTTGGCGTGACTCTTTCGGCGTTTCACCAATACATGCAGGAACGGGCCATCCACTGGCCCTCAAGCCTATCCTCCACGTCCACCCATGACACCAAACGAAGCGAAGATGTCCGAGCCCGAATCAATGTTTTGTCGGAACTTCCTTCAGAATGGCGCCAGCATCTCAGAACGTGGAATCGGCTGAATAAAAAAGTCAAGCAACCCATTAACGACCAACTGGCTCCAAGCTTGAATGAAGAATATCTTCTCTACCAGACGATTCTCGGCGCCTGGCCATTCGGTGCGTTCTCGGAAAATGTCCATAATCAATTTTTGGAGCGCATTCAGGGTTACGCCATTAAAGCCTTACGGGAAGCGAAAGTGAATACAAGCTGGCTCAATCCCGATGAAGCTTATGAGATGGCTGTTTCTGAATTTCTTTCCCGCATTCTTTCCCTGAGTTCCACGAATGCTTTCCTAAAAGATTTCCTTCCCTTTCAACAACGCCTCGCCAAATATGGCATCTATAATTCTCTGAGTCAGGTCCTTATTAAAATTCTCGCTCCCGGTGTCCCCGATTTTTATCAAGGAACGGAACTTTGGGATTTCAGTCTGGTCGACCCGGACAACCGACAGCCCGTGGATTACCTCCTCCGGCAACAACGGCTGTCCGAATTACATCACCTGCAAAGGACTATATCTTCTGTCGACTTCGTCCATGCATTATTACAGGATACGGAAAACGGCCTTATCAAAATGTACCTGACGACGACCGCTCTTCATCTCCGGAAGAGAAACCGAAAACTGTTTCTCGAAGGGTCCTACCTACCTCTGGAGGCCAAGGGGGAACAGGCACATCATGTCTGTGGGTTTATTCGACAGGATCACACAAATATCTGCCTGACGGTGTTTCCACGATTTCTGACCAGCCTCATTCCCGATCCGACCACCAGTCCTCTCGGCGAATCTGTATGGGGACAGACCTGGATCACGCTCCCTCTTGAAACACCTTACCCCACGTTTCGCAATATCTTGACCCAAGAAATTGTGACTCCACAAAATCTTCCTGGCATGTTAGGATTATCATTAGGACTACTTTTTCAACATTTTCCTTTTGCCCTATTGGAGCCTGTCTCATGACTATGAGTAAACTGAACACGTTACACGCTTCTGACCCCGAATCGAACTCTGACCAGTCCACACCTCAGGGAGAGTTGGGGTGGGAGGGACACGTTCATTTTTCTGAAGATGTTCCTTTATGGAAACGGGTTCTTGAAACATGGCCTGAGCTGCGAACAGGATTATCCTATAGTCTCATTTTTGCCTCTGGAGTCCTTTTGGGAGGGGCGATTATGGCCATGATGGCCGCATCGAAAGACCATCAGGAACGTTCATCAATACAGAATTAAAGGAGGGATTTCACGATGGATGAGCACACGACGCAAGGCGATTCAAGTTGGGTCAATACTTTTGTCTTCATTGCAGGATTTCTCTTAGGAGCCGGTACCGCCATACTCCTGACGCCTGATTCCGGATCTCAGTTTCGCAGGAGATTGACACGGGGCGCCAAAACCGCGCAGGAGGAATTTTCCGATATGGCTTCTCAAACGAAAGAAGCCATGCAAGCCTGGTCTGAAGAAGCCAAGGCAACCATGAAGCAAGCCGCCACTCGAGTCAATTCCGCCGTCGATGCCACCAAACAGGCTGTTAAAACTGAACCCTCCGGCGATTAATTTACCCACCGCCTTCGCCCTATTCGAAGGGGGAGATCGTCCCCTTTTACGGGTCCTCACAATCATGCTGTCTCTTGCTGATGCCTGACTTCCGGCTTTTCCTCTCTCCTGAAATGACGGTAGACCGGGGTTTCCCCCATTTCATACCTTGTCCGGACCCTGGAATCGTGCGAGACTAGAAACCATGACGCATTCGGATACATCCTCCTCTCCTCTCACCTCCCGGCTCAAGTTTGGACTTGTGCTGAATAGCATCATTATTCTCGCCGAATTCATCGGAGGCTATTTGACCAATAGCCTTGGGTTGATGAGCGATGCCGGTCACAATCTGATCGATCAAGGCGCACTCTTGTTAGCATTGTATGCTCATATCCTAACCGCTCAGCCCGCCACGGAATATCGGACATTTGGCTATCACCGTGCGGGAACCATCGCGGCTTTCCTGAATAGCCTTCTTTTGATTATCACAGGGGGGATCATCGGGGTTATTGCCCTGAACCGGATGTTTGCACCAGTTGAAATTCCTGGCTTATGGGTTATGGGTATCGCTGGAGTCAGCCTGATCGCGAACCTGGCCATAGCCCTCTTATTGCGCCAGGGAGCCAAGGATGATCTGAATATTCGAGGTGCGTTTCTTCATATGGTGATGGATGCCTGGATGTCCCTCGGCGTCATCATCTGCGGGTTAGGTATCGCCTTGACCGGCCTCACCATTTTAGATCCCCTGATAAGTCTGGTCTTGGTGATTGTCATTGCGAAAGGCAGCTGGCCGCTCTTTCGTGAATCCCTGGATATTTTATTGGAATCAACTCCCTCTCACGTCAATACCTCCGATATTGTGGCTGCCATTGAATGCATTCCGGGAGTCAAAAATGTTCATGATCTGCATATCTGGTCTGTTGAACCCCGCATTGTGATGATGACGTGTCACGTGTTGGTGGACACCCGCACCGTTCCTGATAAAGATCAACTTCTGCAACCCATTCAATCCGCACTCTCCTCGAAGTTTGGCATTCATCACATGACCTTACAGCTGGAAACCGAATGTCCTGAGACAGAAGATCTGCATTGCAATCTCAGCTACCTCACGAACGGATCATCCGCCAAAGTACCAATCCTTTCCCATCCGCACCACCATTATTGATTTACGCATAAGTAATGCAATATTCTGGCGGCATCCTGAAAGGGGGTGTCTCGATGCGACCTCACGGTTCTCCAAAGTCGCTGGAAGCGCGTCGGCAGCGTGTCATCACCTTCCTCAACCAGAAGTTGTCCCTTCATGAGATTGCCCGCCGCATGGGGTGTCACGCGAGCAGCGTCCTTCGATGGCGCGATGCGTTCCAGACGGGCGGGGAAGACGCGCTGAAAGCCAAACCCGCGTCAGGCCGCCCACCACGACTGACCTCGAAACAGCAAGCACGCCTCGTTCGCCTCCTGACCAAAGGGGCCATGGCCCATGGGTACCGGACTGAGCTGTGGACCACACAACGGATCGCCGATCTGATCGAACGCTCCCTGGGGGTGCACTACCATCGCAACCACGTGGGGAAACTCCTCCACCAACTAGGCTGGAGCCACCAGAAGCCGGAACGTCGGGCCATTGAGCGCAATGAAGCGGCCATCGCGGAATGGAAGCGATCCGTCTGGCCCCGTGTAAAAAAAACGCCGCAAGGCTGGCAGCCCACCTCGTCTTTCTTGACGAATCGGGTTTCCTCCTGATCCCTTCGGTTCGGAAGACGTGGAGCCCTGTCGGCCAGACGCCGATGATTCATCATCGGTATCGGCACGACCGGATCTCTGCCATTTCTGGTATCGCCGTCAGCCCGAAACGCTGGCATTGTACGCTGTCCTGCCACCTGTACGAGGACAATATTCAGGGCGAAGAAGTGGTGGTATTCCTCCGCCATCTGTTGCGTCAAATACCCGGCCATCTGATGGTGCTTCTGGATAATGGCACAACCCATCGCAATGAGTCCGTCGAAGAGCTTCTCGCACGTACCTCCCGGTTACACTTAGAGCCCTTTCCGCCATACGCTCCCGAGTTGAATCCGGATGAAGGCGTTTGGAATCACCTGAAGCACACGCTTGCCAACGGTCGCCCTGATACGCAAGCTGAGTTGCTGGACGTCCTCTCCGAGGAAATCTGTCATCTCGCGGCGTCTCAGCCTCTTTTACGGGGGTGCATCCAGCAGTCCGGGCTACCTCTTTTTTTGTCCTAATAGTTGCATTACTTATGCGGAGATCTATAACCACTCGGGAGAGACTTCCTTCGAAACACCAGAGCTTTGATCGCGAAACCTACCCCGCCTCCTAAAAGCACCCCAAGGCCGGCTCCAACCAACACATCTGTCACATAATGAGCTCCAAGATACACTCGTGATAATCCAATCAAACCCAGGAACGGCCACAATATCCACCCGAGCGCAGGATAGAGCATAACTAAAAAGCCTACGACGGTCCCCGAATTCATGGCGTGATTGGACGGCATACTGAATGCCCCCCCACACCCGACTAATTCATGAATATGCGTAAAGACCTGACAGGGCCGGGGACGGCCAATCAGCATTTTCAACTGACCTCCAAGCAAATCACTGGCACCAATGAGGAGCGCTAAACAGGGAACCGCTATTTTGGCCTCTCCCCATTTTTTCCACCCCCAATATCCCACTAACACGATGCCTGGAATCACAAGATTGCTTTCCTGTGATACCTGAAACATCAACCAATCCAAGGAAGAAAATTGGCCAGCCCATCCATTAATTCGAGCAAACCACACTTCATCAATATTCATATTCGTCCCTTAACATTCCCGCACCTTGCCCCCGGTAAACGCCATGCTCTGTGAGAAGTCCGCTTGGTATGGTATGATGGCCACTTTGACAAAAAGAAACATTACATGCTCATCGACACTCATGTACATTTAGACGATCCCCGTTATGATTCAGATCGGGAAGCGGTGTTTCAACGTGCGCAGGAGGCCGGCGTTGAAATGTTTGTCACCATTGGATGCGATCTTTCCACCAGCTATTCGGCAGTTCAATTAGCCACGGAACGACCCACAGTATATGCTACGATCGGCGTGCATCCCCATGAGGTGAAACGCATTGAGCCCAACTGGTATTCGGAATTGCGTCAACTGGCCCTACAGGCGAAAGTGGTGGCTTTCGGCGAGATCGGCCTGGATTATCATTATGATCACTCTCCGCGAGAAGTCCAGCGCCAACGGTTCCGTGAACAAATCGGGCTGGCCCAATCTCTCAATCTTCCCCTCGTGATTCACACACGTGAAGCGCAAAACGATACGCTGGCCATACTGCGGGAAGAACATGCCGACTCAGTGGGAGGAGTCTTCCATTGTTTCTCGGAGGACCTCTCGTTCGCCAAACAAGCATTGGATCTTGGATTTTATCTTTCTTTTTCCGGGATCATCACCTTTCGAAATGCGTCTCCGTTACATGAGGTGATTCGCGCCGTTCCCGATGACCGGTTGCTCATTGAAACAGACGCCCCTTACTTAACTCCCGTGCCTTTTCGGGGAAAACGCAATGAATCGGCCTATGTCGCCTACGTTGCGGAACAGATTGCGGAAATTAAATATGGGGACTCCCCGACGGGGATCGCCCGTGTGGCCAAACTGACCACCAACAATGCGCGTCGGCTCTTCAAAATTTCTTCATGATACGATTGCGCTGTCGCAATTTTTTGGGAAGTTTTCGAGGATTGCCCTTTTTCTCTTTTGAACGGACTGGCTCCTGATCGACATTCTTTTGGGATCCTCCCCCGCTTGATCGGCTCACCCTTGATCCTTGAGGACCGCCCGGATTCAGGCGTCCCATAAATTCTTGAGACCGGATGAAAAACGCCCCAAAGGTTTTCGCGACATTGATGACCTCAAGATCCGAAGAAACTACTGCCGTCTCTTTCCCATGTGTACGAATAAGTTGTTGAATCACCTGGTCGGCTTGTTCGCCCTGGCCTGTATAGATGACCGTTACACCAGCTCGATGGGTGACCTGTCGCGCCCTTCCCGTTTGTTGCCAGGCATCAAACACCAGCGTGATCGGACAACGAAGCCTTTGGCCATACAGGCCTACACAAACAATGAACTCTTCACGATGATGCTCCCCATTTTCGACTACCCGATGAGGGGGAAGACCCATTGCTCCCAACACGTTATATCCATCGATGATCAAATGTTTGGGTGCCAATATCGTCCCTTAATTTTGTATATACCAGATGAGTGTATTGATTCAGTCTACCTTTAACGCGACGTGGTTCGAAAGCGTGTCCCTTGACAAGAAGGCAATCATCTGCGAAAAAAGATAGAAATGGCTTAACTGGTATGCCCTCCGCTCGAATGATACCCTTTTATTCTTGCATCAGCTTGTTGTTTCTGACTTTGTCCTTTCCTGTAATAGGAGGAGAGAGAGGGCCTCGAGCTCTCTCATGGGAGGAACCACCGCCATTTCTTCATCTCATGGCTAATTCACCATCTTCTACCTCTATCCGCAACATTCGGGCTCACCGCCACAAACAATTTACACGGGTCGTGTTAGACCTGAACCGGCCCGTCCATCCAGCTCCCCGTGACCATCGAACGACTACAGAGTTTCAATTGGAACTTCCCAATACTCAATTAGACAATGACACTGTAGCCAAATCAACTGCCAATTCATTTCCGCTCAAATTGGATCTTTCGACAACTTCATCAGGATCTCTCCTTCTCACAATACCCATCGAAGGGTGGAGAAGCTACAAATGGTATGTCCTTAAAAATCCCGCTCGCGTCGTTCTCGACTTGTATCCCGCGCCTTCCACGGTCGTTACCATCCGAGCGTCAACCGATGGCGAAACTCCTGCCCCACCTTCTCGCGTGGAACCCCCTCAGCCTCAACCTCTTCCTGTCACAAAAAAAGATCTGGTTATCGTGATTGATCCAGGACACGGTGGAAAGGACCCTGGGGCCTTGGGACGCAAAGGCACAAGAGAAAAGGATGTCGTCTTAAATATTGCGAATCATTTGCGGGACCTTTTCGCCCAGGAAGGCTCCACGAAAGTCCTGATGACTCGAGAAACCGATACCTTCGTGGAATTGGAAGACCGGGCAAAATTCGCGAATACACACAAAGCCGATCTCTTTGTCTCGATTCACATCAACTCCCATCCCCAAACTTCCGTGAAAGGGATGGAACTCTATCATTTTGGTGAAGCCAGTGACCCACGGGCGCTTGCCGTGGCCGCGCGGGAAAATGGCACTCCCCTTGAGAAGAATGCTCTCCCTTGGCAATTTATTCTTGCCGACAAACTCAATGACAAAAAAATCGACGATTCCCGAGAATTAGCATGGACGACCAAAAAAGCCTTGGTGAAATTTTTGAATTCCTTTTATAAAATCAACGATCATGGGGTCAAAACGGCTCCATTCTTTGTGCTGCGAATGACCACCATGCCTGCCATTTTGGCGGAAATTGCCTTTATCTCCAATCCTACCGAAGAAAAGTTGTTACAAAGTCCAACCTACCAAAAGCGAATGGCCAAGGGCATATTTAACGGTCTTCAATCCTATATTACCCCGTTACAAACCGCTTCCCGATAGCCAGGAGCGTATCCGCCTTCTTCGTTCGGTTACCAGGCTCCACCCGTTCCAAGACGATCGGCTCACAGTGATCTCGGATTTCAACACACATTCCTTCACAACACAGAAGACCGGATAACCATCCTCATCTCCACTTAAATCATGTCCACCATCAAACTGACGATCGAATATGACGGCACAGCTTACGCTGGTTGGCAACGGCAACCAGATCGGCCGACTGTGCAGGCGGCCCTTGAAACAGCTCTCACACGTATCACCCAACAAAGAATTTCTGTGTTTGCCGCCGGACGCACGGACGCCGGAGTCCATGCGCGCGGGCAAGTCGCCAGCTTTCAATCCGACAAACCCATTCCGGTCAAAAAATGGGCTTTTGCTCTCAATAGCTCTCTGCCTCCCGATATTTCCGTGCTGTCGAGTGAACAGGTTCCTGAATCGTTTCATGCTCGTTACCACGCCAAAGAAAAAGTGTACGAGTATCGAATCTATAGGCATGCCTCCCGTCCAGCCATGGATCGAAACCGGGTCTGGCACCTGCCCTACGACCTGGACGTCCAAGCCATCCGCCAAGCCATGTCTGGATTTGTGGGTCTTCATGATTTCACCTCTTTCCAAGGCCCACGCGCCAATACATCGGATCCCGTTTGTGTCATTTCCCAAATTTCTCTCAGCTCGGATTTCATGACATTGATTATTCGGATTCAAGCCAATCGATTCCTCAAGCAGATGGTACGGGTCATTGTTGGCACGCTGACCGAAGTCGGACGACACAAAAGATCACCGGACTCCATTCGAGACATCCTTCAGGTCAAGGACCGACGTGCCGCAGGAGAGACCGCCCCTCCCCAAGGCCTCTCTCTCGTTCAAGTGCTGTACTAAACCTCTATCGGGATGTTGAGAAAGCATGCCCTGAGTCTTGTCGAAGGTCCTTCCGCTTTCCTCGCCCTTCCCTCAGAGACTCCCTACTCACAGAGAGGACCGTTTGCCACATCGCCTGGTGCGGCCCCGTTGAATGGTCTTTTTGAACATCCTGTGAGTCTTTTTAAGCAGGGAATGGAAAATCCTGAAGGTTACAGTCCTCAGAAGGAAAGGGTTTTCAACAGCTTGCCAAACAGCAGAGTGTGGCTATAGCGTATTTTCGACGAGAGAAAATATTTCAGACGGAATTCTTGCTATACTGAAAGTAAGATTTCAAATTCTTCATCTCTCTGGATAGCTTGCGATGTCCACTGACTTTCCCCCGGAATTGAACCATCCGACATTTCGCTTAGCTGTGGCCCAATTTGACCAGGCTGCACACCATATGAGTTTGGATCCAGGCCTTCTCGAGCGGTTAAAAGCCCCCCAACGTTCCCTCTGCGTCAGTGTCCCTGTCCGAATGGACAACGGA
Source organism: Nitrospirales bacterium (assembly GCA_009377845.1). Taxonomy (GTDB): domain Bacteria; phylum Nitrospirota; class Nitrospiria; order Nitrospirales; family UBA8639; genus Nitrospira_E. Next base: position 14,719 of record WHTE01000058.1, read on the forward strand.
CAGGTTCAAGTCTTTCGTGGCTATCGAGTTCATCATGATCTCGCCCGCGGCCCCACAAAAGGCGGCATACGATACCATCCCGACGTCAGCCTTGGGGAAGTCGCCGCCTTGGCGATGTGGATGACGTGGAAAACGGCTTTAACGGGGTTGCCCTTTGGCGGAGCCAAAGGAGGTGTCGCGGTCAATCCCTCGCTTCTATCGCTGGGTGAGTTGGAACGCCTGACCCGCCGCTACATCGCAGAAATCTTCCCTTTATTGGGACCAGACAAGGACATCCCCGCCCCGGATATTGGGACTAATCAGCAAGTTATGGCGTGGGTGATGGACACTTATAGCCAACAGGTAGGATTCTCGGTCCGTGGAGTGGTCACCGGGAAACCCATTTCGATTGGAGGCAGCCAGGGCAGGGAAGAAGCGACGGGTCGTGGTGTGGTGGATGTCACCTTGGAAGTCTTACGTCATTTTCGTCTGCCCATTTCTGGCACGACGGTAGTCATTCAGGGGTTTGGGAACGTCGGATCTCATACCGCGCGAATTCTTCATCATGAAGGTGCGAAAATACTCGCAATCAGCGATCAGCTTGGCGGGGTATATAACCCAAAAGGTCTGGATATCCCAGGAATCCTTTCTCACCTGGCCAGGGATAAAGTAGCCGTTCCATCTCTCACAAAATTTGGGGAGCCAATCTTTAACGAAGATTTACTCATGCTACCCTGCCAAGTGCTCATTCCGGCAGCCGTGGCTGAACAAATCACGCTTAAAAACGCTTCCCGCCTTCAATGCCAATATGTGATCGAAGCAGCCAACGGCCCAACATCTCTCGAGGCGGATGCTATTTTGAAGGAACGAGGCATTTTTGTTGTTCCGGATATTCTCGCCAATGCCGGCGGAGTGATCGTCTCCTACTTCGAATGGGTTCAGGACGCCCAGCGTTTTTCGTGGAAGGAATCAGATATCCACAGCCGACTGAGGAACATCATTACAGCAGCATTTCACCGTATTCTCAATCATGCGGAAGAGAAAAAACTTACGATGAGAACCGCAGCCTTGATCGCAGGAATTGAGGAAGTGGCTCACGCCCACCAATGTCGAGGGTTATATCCCTAGTTCCCCACTACTCATTGGCCGGACCAAAGTACTTGGACATCTTTCTAGAAGCCGAATGGGCCGAGTGCGTGCTGACTTGTGAAATCCTTAGGGAAGGTCCCCCGCATAGATTTTCATGACGGTTGCAAGAAATTCAAGAGCCTGCGGTCTCGGCCGTTGAAAGGAATTTCTCCCAATAATGGATCCAAACCCTCCACCATCTCGTATTCCTCGGGCTTCATCGAAAATTTTCTGATCTTCCCCCTTGGCTCCACCCGAAAAGATGACAATGCGTCGCCCTTGAAAGGCACTCTGCACGACATGGCGGATACGTTCCGCTGGCGTGCCAATTGGAATTTTTTCGGCTTCGTACACTTTTTTGGCGGCCGCCTGTTCCACATAATTCGAGGGAACCTTGACCTTAATGATGTGAGCCCCTAATTGGGCAGCAATTTGTGCGGCATAGGCGACCACATCTATCCCCGTCTCTCCTTCTTTGCTCAATCCGGCGCCACGCGGATAGGACCATACGACAACAGCCAACCCATGCGATTTGGCCTCCTGAGCTATTTCCCGCAGATGTTGATACATCTCCTGGCTATGGGCAGATCCTGGATAAATAGTATACCCAACGGCACAGCACCCTAATCGCAGAGCATCGTGGACGCTCCCGGTAATAGCCGAATTGGGATCTTTGTTTTCAAACAGCGAATCGTTATTGTTCAATTTCAGAATGAGTGGGATCTGACCGGCAAATTCCGTCGCCCCTGCCTCTAAAAACCCCAGAGGAGCCGCGTACGCATTACACCCGGCATCAATTCCCAATTGGAAATGGTAGTGCGGATCATATCCGGAAGGATTGATGGCAAAACTTCTGGCAGGTCCATGCTCAAAGCCTTGATCCACCGGCAGAATCACCAGACGCCCCGTCCCTGCCAAACGCCCACTCATCAATAAGCGGGCAAGATTTGCTAGAATCCCAGGAGCAATTCCCTCATAATTTCGTAATATTTCTTTAACTCGTGGTGTGATCACGTTGATTTCCCTCACAGATCTTCCTCCCTTTCAACAAAAACACCCGTTACGCTCAATAAATCGTCCCTAGTGTAAAAGACCTCGCAGCCTAAGACTAATGTAGAGAATTTCCTCACATCCGTTACGGCCGCTTTTCAGATTGCTCCACCTGCTTTCTTAGGGCAATGAGTTCTTGTTCCATCGCTTCAAATCGTTCAGCAATTGGATCGGGAATATTCGCGTGATCCATGGTCGCTTCAGGCAGCCGGTCTCCAATGGTTTTTATAATACGGCCGGGTATCCCGATGACGGTTGAATTCGAAGGCACTGACCGAAGGACCACCGAATTGGCTCCAATTTTGACAAAATCCCCGATCGTAATATCCCCCAGAACTTTTGCCCCAGCTCCAACGACGACATGATTACCCAACGTCGGATGGCGTTTACCCCGTTCTTTGCCGGTTCCACCCAGGGTTACTCCTTGGAAAAGGGTGACAAAGTCGCCAATGACCGTGGTCTCGCCAATCACGACCCCCATCCCATGGTCAATAAAAAACCCTCGTCCGATTTGAGCCCCGGGATGAATTTCTATTCCTGTAATCCACCGCGCAAGTTGCGAAATTAACCGCGGAATAATGGGAATGTTTTTCCTCCACAACCAATGCGCCAGCCGATGGGTTAATAAGGCATGAAAACCTGAATAGGCCAGCAGCACTTCCCATCGACTGGTCGCCGCCGGATCGCGCTCAAACACTGCATGCAGATCTTCAGCGATTCGTTTCACCAACCGCATGAACCCACCATATAGATATATCCGGATAGAGAGAAGACAGCATCATCATAGGCATATTGGGTCAGTCAATAAGACAAATGGCCAAAGTGGCAATGCCTTCCGCTCGACCAATCATCCCAATGCCTTCCCCACTTTTGACTTTGACATTCACCTGGGAGGTGGCTACCTGCAACACCCGTGCAAGACTTTCTTGCATCGCTTTCATATACGGAGCCAATTTGGGAGCCTGGGCCAGAATGACCGTATCCAGATTCACCAGACGGAATCCTTTTTCTACAAGTGTCTGGGCGACCCCTTGTAACATCACCAAACTCGAGAGATTTTTGTATTCTTGATTACTGCTTGGGTAGCATGTTCCGATATCACCTTCTCCCAAGGCCCCCAGGATGGCATCGCAGACAGCATGGGTCAGGGCATCCGCATCGGAATGGCCATCCAACCCCTGAGAGTGTGGAATGGTAATGCCACCTAAAATCAAGGGACGGCCTTCCCGTAGGGGGTGAATGTCGTAACCTTGACCAACTCTCATATCGAATCTGAAATTAGCGGTGAAAGAAGAGACATCGGATCAGGACTGGCCTGAGGTTTTACAATCGGCTTCCCCTGGTTTTCAAAATCGCTTCTCCGAACTCCAGATCATCCGGTTTGGTCACCTTAATATTAAAACAACTCCCCTCCACAACGGAAACAGGGTACCCCATCCGTTCGATGAGGGCCGCATCATCGGTGACGTCCCATTGGTGTTGCTGGGCATGTTGGTGTGCCTCAATCAGCCAGTCATAGCGAAACACCTGAGGTGTCTGAATCTGCCACAGTTCTTCCCTCTTCAGCGTCCCTTGAATGATCCCACACAGATTCACCCTCTTTACCGTATCATGGATCGGCATCGCAACCACAGCTGCCCCTGTTTGCCCGGCACAGTGGATCACATTCCTGACAATCAGTTGATCAATAAAGGGACGGACCCCGTCATGAACCAGAACCCCATCAGGTGGAGTGGAAATGGCCGCAAGCCCGTTCCTGACAGAATCCTGCCGCCGCTTCCCTCCCGCCACCACTTGCGTGACTTTCTCTAGACCGAAAGGTTTCACAATTTCACGCCAGCAATACTCCCGATCAGATTCTGGAACAGAGAGAATGACTTCGCGGATACTTTCGAGATTTTGAAATACTTGGAGTGAATACACTAAAAGAGGATGGCCCCCCAGAGAGAGGTATTGTTTGGGAGTATTTCCTCCCATGCGGGTTCCGAGCCCCGCGGCGGGAATACCCGCCACAACAGAATTAAACA
>WHTE01000059.1 GCA_009377845.1 Nitrospirales bacterium
TTACACCGCCTGCTGGAGAAGATTCGCTTTAATCCACCCAAGGACCGCCTCTGGTTCGTGGGGGATTTAGTCAACAGAGGACCGCATTCCCTGGAAGTGCTTCGCCTCATCAAACAGTTGGGGACCTCGGCCATGACGGTGCTGGGGAACCATGATGTACATCTTCTCGCCGTGTGGGCCAAGGTGACAACACTCAGCCGAAAAGATACCTTGCAATCGGTGCTATCGGCACCTGATGCGGATGAACTCCTCACCTGGTTGCGGTTTCGACCACTTGTCCACGTCGAAGATGGGTACTGTCTGGTTCATGCCGGCCTGTTGCCATCCTGGTCCATTCCACACGTTCTGGGTTTAGCTCACGAAGTGGAGGAGGCGTTGCAGAGTGATCAGTTTCGCCAGCTCCTACCAGCCATCTATTTTCGAAAAGACATCGTGCCGTCACCTCATCTGAGCCTTGAAGAACGGTTAGGCCTGACCACCAATGTCTTGACCCGTCTCCGGGTCTGTACCAAAGAAGGCATTCCTGAGTTTTCGTTTAAGGGACACCCAAAAGAAGGCCCACCGGGGTTTATGCCCTGGTTCCGGATTCCCGATCGAGCCACGCAACACGATACCATTATTTTTGGACATTGGTCTGCCTTAGGGGTGGTCAAAAAACATCGGGTGTTCGCCATCGATGGCGGATGCGTGTGGGGACGGGAACTAGTTGCCCTTCGCCTCGAAGACCAACAACTCTTTCGCGTGACATGCCCAAAGAGGTAGTCGGATCGTTCTAACCTCAGGCCTATCGCGGGCGAGGCAGCTTTTGCTATCCGCAATACAATCAATATCCAATATCCCGTTTTACGCTCCCTCAACATTCCAACACCATTCATCTTTTTGTATCTGATGAGATACATTTTGTATCCGTTTAGATAACTTTTGACCTTTCCACATCCATCACGTTTTGAGTGCTTCCAATCAGACAACGCCATATTTCCAGCCCTTTTTCCTCATTTTGTGGGGGATTTTCCCAAAATATCCGGGCACCTGTCTTGCTTGGAGACATAAGATAGCAAAGAAAACTTCCTTGTCACTGCAAGGGAGCGATTCTTAAGCCCCGAGACCACATACACACAGTATCCATCTTTTAAGAGGAGGGCACCAACGATGAAAACCTCTATGCGACAGATGAACAACTCATCAGCGAACAAAGCATCCAAAACGGATCGAAAAATTCGCCGGCGTCATACCCGTATCCATTTGGAATCTCTCAGACCCACTTCACCCGAACCCCCTGCTGACACACTCTCTCAATGTCCCAAATGCCAGGGTCTGGTGCTTAAAGAGGGTGGAGAAACTTACGATGAAACCGTAATCCGTTGCCTGAATTGTGGATGGCAACCTCATTATCAGGCTCCAATGATTCAAGAAACGGCAGAATCCAGAACGATTCGCTCACTCACGGCCCAGTTTGTTTCAGAACACGACTGGCACGCATACCCGTAGCGTTCTAGCCCAGGCGAAATTCTTCTGGATGGGCGATTCCGGCTGAACTTTCGCAAACTTCCGCCGTTCTTCTCATTAAGTTTTCCAGAGAATGTTCGGCATCCCCTCTGGTCGCCGCTCCAAGAGACAGCTTCCTTCCTACCTCCATTCACACGAAACCATCCCTTTCAATTCAATTCCATCCCATCTCCAATTCAAAGATTCCTCATGAGACCCGCTTCTTGGCACCCAGGTACCATCCTTGCTTAATTTATATGGGAGACTCCAAGGGGAGAGCTGTGTCATGTGCCGCACGCAAAGGAAGTTATGATCGAAATTTGAGGCTGACCTAAGCGGAAAAGGTGGCGTATCCTGGCGATAAATGAGATCACCACCCTTTCACACCCAAGGAGGAAACCCCATCAAGGAGCGTCGCCATGTTGAAGAACGCACGCCAGCTGTGCACTCTCCGGAGGATCCCTTGACCGTCATGTTGCGACAGGACGCTCAACCGTTGTTCGCCCAAGCCGTGGAAGCGGCAGTCATTGAGTTTCTGGCCTGTAAAAACTTCGAATTTTTCTAACGGACAATGACTGACGAATTCAAATTTCGCTCCCTCTATTAAACGAAAGGCTTAAGACATCGATGATCGTATCATCCTGAACCCTTCCACCCCGCTCAGGGCAGGCTCCCTGAAGGATCTGAGTTCACAGCGAGGGGCATTGGGTGAGCCAGATTCTTCGCCAGGGGCTCAGTATGACACCCTGGCTGGATCCGTAACCGAGCTACGATTTCACTCTATGTCTGAATGGGGAAATCTAAGTTTTTACAGATGGCTGACATGTCATGTATGACTGGAAAACAAGACATGGGACAAGACGCCTCACCTCTCGCCATACCAACATTTGACAAGAACCCGCCGGCTGACCATACGGTATTGAAACGAACCACCACATGAAAGCTACTGCGACACGATGAACCACTGCCAGAGATCAACCTATGGGGAGAAGCTTGCCCGGGTGATCCTATGTTTGGGAATCTTTCTCGGCCTGTCCAGTGTCACCTCTGCCGAGGAAGTCGCCATCCTGCAGTCTGCAAACATCAGCGCCTATTCTGAAGCCATTTCCGCATTTAAATCGTCCCTTCCCCCCTCTTTCCAAGTCACCACGGAATATGACCTCCAGGGGGACATGACAATAGGCCGGAACTTAGCCCGGCGCATTCGCGCGTCTAATGCCAAAGTCGTGTTGGCCGTGGGGTTAAAAGCCGCTCTTGCCGCCAAACTCGAAATCCCGGATATCCCCGTCATTTTTTGTCTGGTTCTTAATCCGGAAAAATATGGTTTGCCGACCGGCAATATGGTCGGCCTCTCTTTGGATATCCCGTTCCGCCAACACCTGAAACCCTTACAAACTCTGGTTCCCAAGGTCTCACGCATCGGGGTGCTCTTCGATCCGCAAAAAACGAACGGGAGACAGAACCAGCTTCTGCGAGACGCCAAGGCGTTGGGCATCAGCATCGTCTCCGAGGCCGTGCAGACCGAACAAGACGTGCCTCAAGCGCTCAATGCCATCAAGGGTCGCATCGACGCATTGTGGCTTCTGCCAGACAGTACCGTTCTCACCGAAAACACCCTGGACTTTCTCATGAGTACGACCCTGGAAGCCCATATTCCCGTCGTCGGCTTTTCCGCCGGCTTAGTGCGTAGCGGCGCCGTCGTCGCAGCGTATTTCCATTATGCGGACATTGGCAAACAGGCTGCCAGACTTTCTCAACAGCTGATCGGTCAGACTTCTCCTTCTCTATTGGGAACCATCATACCTCCTGAACGTGTCCAGCAATCCATCAATCAAAAGTCCGCGAGATTTTTGAGCTTATCCCTCACTCCGGACGTCCTGAGGCAATTCGATGAGCTATTTTGAAACGCAACACGCACAACCGCCATCGCCTCTCCCAACTGAACCGGGCGAAATGCGGCCGGGATTCCTCACCTTGCGAACAAAATTTTCCTTGTTCGTCAGCCTGATTATCGTTCTCGCCTGCTCAGGTCTCAGTGGATATCTCATTCAACAGGAAGCCGAGGTCATGAAATCCGCGCTGCTCAATACGGGAACGATTCTGGTTAAAACACTCAACAAAGTCAGTGTCAGTCGACTCATCATCCAAGATACGCACTATCTGGAGACGATGCTGGATGGCGCGTTATCAGCACCAGAAGTCGTCTATGCCATCGCACGAGACCAGGACGGCAACGTATTAGTCGGGAAATCCAAAGGAAAGTTAGTGAATACCACACAGTTAACTCGTGACGAAACGCGGCCCATATTCCCGGACGATTCCCTCACGGAAGCACTCATCGCACAGGATCCCCAAATATCCAGAACGGAACCGCTCATGACGGTCTTACATTTCTCACCTCTCAAAGAAACACTCCTCTCTGAGAGGGCCGCGGACAGAAAGTCCGCGGAAGGATTCAGGATCGGATCGGAAACCATTTACGACTTCGCCCTTCCGGTCTACCGCCAGGAAAGGCGACTCTCGACCATGGAATTGCTGACTTCAGAAAGCCCTCAAGACAGTCTCAAGGTTTCCCCCGGACAGTCCGGCATCATCGGCATCATCCAAATCGGCATGACCACCGCACCCATGCAACAAGAACTCAACCAAACGATATGGCACATCGGTCTCCTCACCGTGGGAATCATCCTCCTGGGCATTCTTCTCACGATTCTGTTAACCAGCCGAATCGTCACGCCTCTTCGGCGGTTGGCGGAAACGTCTCATAAAATCGCTGAAGGGGAGTTTCACGTGACAATCACCGCGGACACCCAGGATGAAGTGGGGCAACTCACGACCAGCATCAATCGAATGGTACGAGCCCTCCAACATCGTGAAGAAGCCATCTCCACCTATGTGCATACCATCACCAAGCAGGTCACACAACTCAGTACCTTGCACCAAACCGGCATTGCCATTACCTCGACCTTAGATGTTCAAAAGCTGTTCTCCACCGTCCTTAAGCTGCTTCGTGAAAATCTTGGATTCCACCGCATGATCCTGGTCCTTCAGGACCCTGATCAAACAAGGGGGATTGTTTCCGAGGTGTCCGGAGTGTCTCCGGAATTGGAACAGCAGGTTCGACACCTTGAATTTCCCATTACTCCAGGAACCTTGGATGAAACCCTCTTGATCCAAGGGCGCCCGGTCTTAGCCTATGATTTGGAGAAAATAGCCCATAGAATGAACCCTCTCCTTCTTCCAATCTGTCGACGAATGGGTGTGATGTCTTTTGTTTCCGCTCCGCTGTTGAGTCATCAACGTGTGCTGGGATATCTGGGAGCCGATCGGGGCAATCAACGCTGCACACAGGAAGACCTGGATTTGCTTATGACCATTGCCAGTCACGTGGCCGTGGCCATCGACAACGCACGAAACTTTGAGGATGTCGAGAAACTCGCGCAAACCCTCGAAGAACGGGTAGCAGCACGCACGCAAGAACTGCGGTCCGCTAATGAACGTCTTCAGGAATTAGACCGGTTGAAATCGTCCTTCGTCTCGATTGTCTCACATGAACTGCGAACACCGATGACCTCTATTAAAGGGTTGGTGGAAAACATGTTGGATGGATTGACCGGTAATCTGAATGACCGACAAACGTTTTATCTCGGACGAGTGCAACACAATATCGAACGACTCACTCGGATGATTAATGATCTCCTGGATCTTTCCCGCATCGAAGCGGGCCGCATGGACCTGCATCAGAGCACCATCAACATCGGCAGCCTTGCAGGAGAAGTCGTGGAAATGTTGCAACCCATGGCGCAGGAACGTTCTCTCATCCTCAAAGCACATATTCCCGATACCATTGGATTCATCCAAGGCGATCGGGATAAGATCGTTCAGATTTTCACCAATCTCATCAATAATGCCCTCAAATTTACAGAATCTCCCGGGACCGTGACGGTAGAAGTGAAGCAACGGGAAGACGGCATGATTCAGACGTGTGTCGTTGATACCGGCTGCGGCATTCCTCTAGAGGAACAACAGATTATTTTTGAACGGTTTTACCGTGCGCAATCCTCTGAAATGAAAAACCGCGGGGCAGGACTAGGCCTGGCTATCACCAAAAGTTTAGTCGAGCTGCACGGCGGATCGATTTGGGTGGAGAGTGCCCCCGAAGAGGGCAGTCGCTTCTGTTTTATCCTTCCCGTGACACTTGCGCCCAGAAAGTCCTAAAGAGAAAGAGTCGGAAATGGCGCCTCTCAAAAATGTATCCGTTTAGAGCGATTATGTTGATGTTGACACCTAAGCCCTATAAGGATACGATGGCGTGGTCTGCCGTGCAGCAGATCCTGCGCGTAGTTCATCCAATGTCGTCTAAGTGGAGGTTAGTTGCCGCAGTGATTGCCTACTTTGATGAAAGTGGAAAGCCGGATCATTCCCCTGTCGTAAGCCTAGGGGTTGTTGTTGCGATGGAAAATCAGTGGAAGAAATTTGAAACAAAATGGATGAAGGCACTTTATGAGGCAAGGGCACCAATCCATCCACGATGCCATCTTCCGTACTTTCATATGACTGATTTTGAAAGCCCTGACTCCAAGGATTACAGACATTTGAGTAATGGGGACAAAAAAACTTTTATTTCCAATCTGGCGGGGATCGTCAATGAAACCATTTTGTATGGTGTGGTGGATTCATTAGTGGTTAAAGATTGGGAAGATATTGTCATGCCCCATTTAGATCCCTACAAGCAGAAACGAGGATGGTACTTGTTTATGTTGGAGAATGCCTTGATTGATATAGCTGTCTGGACAAGAATGCTGGCGTTATATGAACCAATTGCCTGTGTCTTTGATACCAATGATGAGGTTTCTTATGCGGCTCTACAACATTTCAATGAAATCAAAGAACATGACCGTTGGGACATTGGCAGTCGGTTTATATCGGCGACTTACGCAAATAGTGTCCAGTTTTGCCCCTTGCAGGCTGCGGATATGCTTGCGTATGAGGGACGAAAGGATATTCATAATAAAGTAATAGACGGTGGAGAGCGGCCAATCCGGAAACTATTGGATAGTCTCTTGAAAAGCAGGCGAATAAATGTGGCCCGCTATGACAGAGAAGGGCTTGAGGCTTTCAGGGATAAAGTCTTATTGAACGGATCAGGTGAATAAATTGTTATCTGCTTGAAAAATAAGGAGAAAAGCGTACAATGGCGGGATGGCTGAGAAATGGAAAAAGCTCTGGGAGTGGCATGGACATATGGACCAAGCCTACTCACTTTATGGATTTATTTCATGGCTTTTGCCTGCAGGTACTTTTATGAGTGTGATGGCGATGCTTACTAATTTGCCATGGCCTTTTATTATTGTTTTGGGACTTGGATTATATGGAATTGGCTTGGGAATCTCTAATCAACGGCTGTGGCGGAAAAATATTAAAGAAAAGGAGCAAGCCAAGCCAGTAAAACAGGAACGTCAAATTGTTACACAAACAGAAGAGGATATGGTTGACGATATTATAAATACAATAAGGAATGATCTTTGGATTGATCGTCTATTCAGGGATTTGATTTTTGGTAGAAAAGTAGGTTCCTATGAAAGAGCACCCGCTATTGTATCTGGGTGGAGGCCAGACAATGAGGGTAATTTTTATTATATCGGGAAAAACAAAAAGCCAACTATAGATGAAGAAAAGGAAAAGGCGGCTTTAGCTTGGCTTGTATCTAAAGGGTTGGCTAGGCCAGCCCAAGATCCCACGACAGATGAAGACGATCATTGGTATTTAATGGAGCAAATAGGCATTGCCAGAAAAGTAAAAGAGAAATATCAGCGTGAGCATCCACATGAAAAAAGATAGGCTATTTCTTCTTGCCTGGCTTTTTGTTCGGCACAAGGACCTTCTCAAAGGTCTTCTGTAGAACTTTTTGAAACTTACCGATATCGGCGTGTTGTAGTTCTTTTCGGAGGCGGGCGTCGCTGTCTTTTGAGGTAGCCACCCTTATATTGTAATGAAGCGATAGGAATCCGTCTAGCGGTTGCTCGTCGTTAACAGTTCAGCAAAGGCGTCGGGATTGTGTCGGGCATTATGCCGAAAAGAAAATTCATTCAAGTACAAGGGAAGATAGGCTTTTGAGACATGGTGGAAGCTCCCCATGATGCCCCGTTTAAACAAGGACCAGAAGCTATCCAGGTTGGCGGTATGGACATGGCCACGCACATATTCACCCTTGGCGTGAGAGACGGATTGATGAGGATAGCCCCGCTTTTTTAAATTGCGATACCCGGAATGGTCGTCAGTCGCCACCAAAGATACATCATCAGCCACAGTCTCCTGCACAATTCCTTGTAAGGTTTCGGCATTGACCTGCTCAATCGCTTTGGCAATGACCATCCCTTTTCGGGCAATAGCACCAATCACAGCCACCTTGCCACTTGAGCCATTCATTCTCATGCGCTTGCTGGCATGTCGGTTTTTATCTTTGCCGCCCACATACATTTCATCGACTTCCACTTCCCCGGTTAAGGGGATCACCTCGCCTTGCATGGCCGAGCGCCATCGGTGGCACATATACCAGGTCGTCCGGTAATCCGATCCGGTGTGTTTCCCGAAAATCACGCGATGCAACTGCAAGGCACTGACGCCTTTCTTGGCGACCAACATGAGATAGCCCACCTTGAACCATTGAATCAGGGGAATTTTGGTGTCCTGAAAGATGGTGTGAGTCAGGGCTGAAAAGCGGTAGCCGTTCTTCCCGCCACACCCAAGGTTTTTACAGATCCAATGAAAGGGTTTGGATGCTAAATGATAAATACGCTCTTTCCCATGACAACGTGGGCACATCACACCATTGGGCCATCTGGCCGCAACCAGATAGGCTTTGCAGGCGTCTTCAGTGGGAAATTGTTTGTCAAAGGCGTCAATGGTTTTCATGGCTTGATCTCCTTATTGAAGGAGAGAGTATCAGAAATTACCCTCGGTGTCAACACAGACATAATCGCCCCGTTTAGATACACCATTTATCTAAACCGATACATTTTCAATTTTATGTCAGTTCCCTCAGCTTGGAAAAACACTCACATACGTAAGTCTGAAACTTGCATGGCCTTCTTCCTTAGAATCGCCGGAGGCCTGTAGGAAAATTTCTATGTGACAGTTGCCTTCACAATTATTCAAGGTTTCGGGTCGCCCGCAAAGAAAAGGAAGCCTGTCTCTCATGTCCACGAAGCCGCGAGTTTTGTTCGTGGATGATGACATGGACATTCTTCTGGCCCTGTCCGATTACCTTTGCCAGGAAGGTTTTGAGGTGGAAACCGTGGAGACGGGAGCGGCCGCCCTTCAAAAGAGTACCACCTCGTCCTATGATGTGGTGCTCCTTGATGTCGGACTTCCAGACCGGGATGGCATTGAAGTTCTCAACGAACTCTCCCAAGCGCATCCACACCTGCCGGTCATCCTGTTAACTGCCTTTACCTCCTTACGAAACACCGCGAACCCCGCCATCCTCGACAGAGCCTTTGCCTACCTCACCAAACCGTATAAACGTCAGGAAGTAAAATCCGCCATTCATCGAGCCTGTTTGGCACGGCAGGTAGCTCTTGGAGGCCTACCCGGTCCTTCCGCACCCACTGTTCCGAATGAAACCTTCCCGTCCCTTCTCCAACCGAGTCCAACCGAGGCTCCCCTCAATGCGGCCACACGGCCAAGATTCAACCTCACGGCATACGACCGGCTGGCAGAATACGTCCAACTCATGCAATTCGCCTTTGATCATGTACCCGAGGGGATCCTGGTGGCGGATTCCGATAAACGCTTGCGTTTTGCCAATCAAGCAGCCTGCGACGCATTAGGATACACGCAGGAAGAACTCCAGGCCCTTCGCATTCCCGACATTGCCCCCAACCATGACAATGAGAAATTCCGACAACGCCTGGAAAGTTTGCGAAAAGGACAACCCTTATCCTACACATCGATCCACCGCACCAAAAATGGCCAGGAATTCCCTATTGAGATTTCCGTGTATCTCCTCAATTTTCAAGGCCAGGAATTTACCTGCGCGGTCACTCAACGGATTCAAGTTCCGAGCGAAGGGAAAGCGGGCTGAGGCTCATGCTGAAAAGCCACAGACAATTATCGTTCCCTAATGGCCTTCAACAGTAGTTCGAAGGAGGCTCCCACGGGATTCCTTCTCAACTCCTCAAAAACCCAAATTGGTCAGGAATCTTCGGAACCCTGCTGAATACCTTTCTGTTTGAGGAGGCGGGAGACGTAGGTGCGTTGGAGACCCAGGAGTTCTGAGGCTTTGGTTTGGCTCCAATTGCTCCGGCGCATGGCTTGCTCCAGAATGCGGGTGCCGTATCGCTCCAGGGCTTCATGGTAGGGGAGGTTGTCGATCTCATCGAGTTCCTCTTTTCCCCCGCCCAATCCCAAGAGGTCGGTGGAAATTTCTTCATCCACACCCAACACCACCGCTCGGGCAATGGCATTGTCCAGTTCACGAATATTACCGGGCCAGGCATAGCATCGCATCGTTTCGATGGCTGCCTTGGAAAATTTCCGTTTGCGTTTTTTCATTTCTCGCACGTGACGGGCTAAAAAATGATCGGCAAGAGGGATGATATCCTCGGGACGATCCCGCAATGGGGGTAATAACAAGTTCACCACATTGAGCCGGAAATAGAGATCTTCCCGAAAGGTTCTGTCTTTGACAGCTTGCTTCAGATCCTTGTTGGTGGCCGCAATCACCCGAATGTTGACGCGGACCAATCGCGTCCCCCCCACTCGGGGAAACTCATGATCCTGAAGCACCCGGAGTAATTTAGCTTGAAGCCCCAGGGGCATATCTCCGATTTCATCCAGGAAGACGGTTCCCCCGTCCGCCGCTTCGATTTTTCCTTTTTGCAGGGAGTCCGCACCCGTAAAGGCTCCTTTTTCATGACCAAAAAGTTCATTTTCCAGGAGAGTTTCCGTGAGAGCCACACAATTGATGATACTGAATGGCATATCCCGCCGGTCGCTCCATCGGTGAATAGACCGGGCAAACAGCTCCTTCCCCGTTCCGCTTTCTCCCAACAACAAGACGGTAGCATCAGCCTCGGCGGCCCGCTTCGCAAGCTGCACCATCGAATTCACCTGAGGGCTATTCCCCACGATTTGGCTATACCGGCTTTCCACTTCTGTGCGTAGCGCGACAACCTGCCGCCCCAACGCTTCCCGGGTTAATGCTTTTTTGAGTACGAGGGCCAGATGGTCCAGCTCAATAGGCTTTGTGAGAAAATCGCATGCTCCCGCTTTCATAGCCTCGACGGCTTTGGAGATGGTGCCATGAGCCGTCATGACCACCACAGGCAAGGGGAGACACTCTCCTCCGCCAAATCCCTGAGGTTCACCCTCTTCACTTTTTTTTGCGCTGATTTTGGCTAATTGATGCAACACTTCCATGCCGGTCATCCGGGGCATTTCCAGATCCAACAGCATGAGGTGAGGAAAGTCCTGCTCAAACTTCTCCAACGCTTCCTGACCATTCCCGGCAGCAACCGTTTCATAGCCCAGGGCTTCCAGGCGATCGGTAAGCATGAGGACAATGTCGGGATGATCATCGACGATGAGAATTTTCTTTTTCATGAGGTTCTACTCCTTAAGCCCGCACCTGATTATCCCGAGTTGATACAGTCGCAGCCACCTTGGAATGCCTTACTTTCGAAGCGTCTCCAGCACCGCTGCGGCCAAAAGCGGAACCATCAATTCATGATGCCCGGTCAGCGCATAGCCTTTCCCGCCTTTTTGCGTTGGCCGTTTGACGACATTAGTCATGGGTCGATAATGCGGGAGAAAATCCATGTTCACCGTCGTGATCTGTTTTAAGGCTTTTCCCAGATTCCGGCCCAAGGTCACGGTTTTGAGAAAGACTTCCGGCATGAGCACGGCCGATCCCAAATTGATATATACGCCCCCTTCCAGGTGCGACACCACTGCGGCCAGCTTGCGAAAATCCAATAACGATCCGCCGCCAATCGCCTCCCCGTTCGCGCCGGGATGCATGTGAATGATATCGGTGCCGATCGCCACATGCACCGTCACCGGAAGACCAAGTTGCACGCCGGCCGCCAGCAGACTCAATCGCCGATGCGGGAATTGCCCGGGATGTTTAAGGATATAACGGCCTATCGCCTCACCGATACCCAGACCCGCTTGCCAACCCTGTGCAATCGCCTCATTCAGAATGCGTCCCGTGTCTTCCGCCATGCCGAATCGCCCTGAATCGATTTCGGCTTCGACCTCTTCGGAGGTTTGCCCCAGATACGCCAATTCAAAGTCATGAATGATGACGGCACCATTCATGGCCACTGCGGTAATCACTCCCTTGCGCATCAGATCAACGACAATAGGATTGAGGCCGACTTTGGTGGGATGGGCACCCATGCCGAGGATCACCGGTCTCCCGCGTCGTCTGGCGTCGACAATCGCCGCCACCACGGCTCGAAAAGTCTTGCCTGCTAAAATATCCGGCAGGGTTTTGAGAAACGCGTGAAATGAGCCGGTGCGTCGCCAGGGAGAAGCAAAGTCCGCCATTTTCACTTTGGAATGGCGGGTTTGAAGCGGATAGGTCCGAAGCCGGGCGAGATTCAGCTTCGGGGAAGTACCGGTCGGCAATGATTTAAACCTGGTCACCAAAAAGACGCTCTTCAATAAATTCGCACAAGACGTGGCCCAGGGTGATATGACATTCTTGAATGCGTGCCGTCACCGACGAAGGGACCCGAAAACAATAGTCGACGAGATCCCCGACCTTCCCACCGGTGGCTCCGGTCCAAGCCACTGTGACGAGGCCACGATCAGAAGCGGCTTCCACCCCACGAATGACGTTGATGGAGTTTCCACTGGTGCTAATGGCAATCGCGACATCGCCCTTGCGGCCATGCGCCAGTATTTGCCGGGAAAAAATATCGGCATAATCGTAATCATTGGCAATGCAGGTAATGGCGGCCATATCAGAGGCCAGAGCGAGAGCGGGGAGGGGATCTCGATCACGGCGATACCGGCCGACAAATTCAGCTGCAAGATGCGAAGCGTCGGTGGCGCTTCCGCCGTTCCCAAAAAGCAACACTTTTCGGCCTTCCCGAAACGCGCGGATCAGCAATTGACCGACTTCGACCACCCGTTCGGCGTGGGTGCGGATAAATTCATTCTTGACATCCGCACTGGTTTCAAAGGCCTGTACCACGGCATCAATATCCATCGGGGCCGATTCTATCAGGATAGGACTGAAATTTCACACTGTGGGGGGGAATAAATACACCGCGCTGCCCATTTGCTTGGTGATGCCGGGGATTGGCTTTCTTGCCGGTCTCCCCGACCGATGATATAGTCCAGGCATTGTGAGTGCCCCTATCTCTACCAAAGCACTCCTGCTCGCCATTCAAGCCGATCCTGCTCCCGCGATCGCGATTATGCAGCATCTGAATCCCGACATGGTGTGTTTTTTTCTGCACGAGTCGCATAAACCTGTGGTGGAGTCACAGATCCATCCCGTTTTGTCCCACATGCCACAACGCTGGGACTGGATCCTCACGCCTTCTCCTGAAAGCTTTTCTGCGTGCCATAAGGCCCTCGCACAGGGCCTTGGTCCTTTGTTGACGACCTGGAACGTGGTGCCGGGCGAACTGGTTATCGATTTAACAAGCGCCACAACAGGCATGGCTTCCGCTATGATGCTGGCGGGATTTCCCTTTTCCACTAAAGTGTTTTTGTTTCCCGGCAATCAACCTCCCTCTGCTGAACATCCTGCCGCGGAGACAGCCAAACGGTCGGCCCAATCTGAAGCCTCTGAAAATCCCTGGGACGAAGAGGCGCCCCGCATTCGACGCGAGGCCTGTTTCCATTTTAATCATGGCTCCTACGAAGCCGCGGCCCGGTCGTTTCACACGCTGGAACACCAGGTCAGCGGCGGGCTGAAACCCTTTTATCGGGCTTTGGCTGATGTGGCACAGGCATATGGGCTGTGGGATCAACTGTTGTATCGCGCCGCCTGGGAAAAATTAAAAGGCGGGACCAAGGCGTTGGAGCTGGCCTCCGTGTGGGGCGGCCCGCCGGGAATGGATCGTCTCATTAAAGTCCTCAAGGGAAACCTCATATTCCTTGAACGAATCGTGCTGGATTCAAAAGACATTAAATCAGCAGTGGCTATCGACTTATTGGCATGGGCCAAGCGCCGCGGAGATCGGGGACGGGATCTTGAAGCCGCGACTCAAGTCCTGCTTCGAGCCTTGGAAGCCTTTGCCCAATCCCGGTTGTTTACCCAGTATCACCTGAAAAGTTGGGATGTAAACCCGGAACAGCTTCCAGAGGATCTGCGAGACATCTGTCGCAGACAGTATCTCAACGAGATTGACGGGAAATATCGCCTTCCCCTTCAGGCCCAATTTCAAGCGCTGGCCGGGATCGGAGATCCCTTGGGGCAACGCTTTGTCACAGATTGGCCTAAAATGAAATCCTTATTTGATGCGGCGGAGCATGCGCTCCTGGGTTATGGATTTGAACCCATCAAACCCGAACGCTTTCATCAACTCTATGACCTGGTGATAAAATTGAGTGGTGTGGCTCCCGTCGACCTTCCGGAATTCCCATCCTTAAACGTGTAGTGGAGACGATTGTCGGGGATGGAAATACGGGTCTATTATGAGGATACGGATTGTGGCGGAGTCGTCTACTACGCCAACTATCTGAAATATTTTGAACGGGCCCGAACTCACTATCTGGAAACCCACGGCTTGTCAGTCGCTACGTTGTTACAGGAAGGAATGGAATTTCGTGTGGCCCGTGCTGAACTCGCCTATCGGTCGCCCGCCACCTATGGAGAAACCCTGGTGGTTGAGACGACTGTCGCGGCTGATCGGCGAATCTCTCTCACGTTTTCACATGTCATTCGGGAACGCACCTCTCAACGGATAGTCGTGGAAGGATCGGCGACGCTCGTGGCCGTCGATGCCAAAGGCAAAATCAGGCGCCTCCCACCTCCCATCCTGGAAGTCTTGGGCCTCCCGCTCGTGTTCACTTCTTCTTAAGATCGCATTCCTATGGTTTCCTCCAATTCTCCACAACCGGCAATGGTATTGGTGTTTCCCCACCTGCCCTATGCGGAAGCCTGGGAACTTCAACAATCCCTGGCAACCCAACGTCTCGAGAACCGTCGGCCCGACACACTGGTGTTGACGGAACATGAACCGGTCCTCACGTTGGGACGAACGACCAAACCCGAACATTGGGAGCCTCGTTGGCCTGAACTGCAGGACAAGGGGATTCGCCTTCATCAGACCGGACGAGGCGGATCTGTCACCTATCATGGCCCCGGACAGATGATCGGCTATCCGATTCTCCGACTTGGGAATTACTGTTCCGGACCCAAAATGTATGTCTGGAAATTGGAGGAAGTGCTGATTCGCACCCTGGCCGAATGGGGAATTGCCGGTTGTCGCCATGAATCGTTTCGCGGAGTGTGGGTGAGAACATCCACCTCCCGCTTGGAAAAGATTGCCTCCATCGGTGTACGAATTTCCCGTGGAGTGACGACGCACGGGTTTGCGTTAAACCTGAATGTCGATCTCCAGCCATTCACGTTGTTGGCACCATGCGGAATCGAAGACTGCACCATGACTTCCATGGCCAGTGAACTCGGCAAATCAATTGATTCGCATGAAGTGCGGGAACACGTCGTTCAACACTTCGGAGAAGTCTTTGGAATCGCATGGATGAAAAGGTGATTATTCAGGATAGCCTGCTCTCATCATCGACTCCTTTCAGGCAGACCCTTAGCCTCTCTGTTCGTCCTATTCATAGAGATGAAAGCCATCTTCCCCCTGTCGTCTTATCTTTACTCTCCCGGTTTGGTAATCGAGACATTTTGTTGAGGAAATGCGGATCATACAGAATGTAGGGCTCCTCGCGCTTTCATGTCTTCCCCTGAACGGTTCGTCTCCAATGGTCCGACGCCTGCCGTCTGGCCCAAGGGAGGGACGCTCTCCTCAGTGGGCGGGCCTTGTTTGAGCGGAGCGAGTTGGCCCGCCCTCTTCAGGCTAGCGTCCGTCCACTCCAATGAGGCCAGACGGAGCGTCAATGGTTTTGGGGCCTTTTGCCGGAACAAAAGGACCTCGCCTGCCGGGGCGAAACCCGGCAACACAGAACATCACGTTGACACGAGAATTGGGTACACAATGTAAGGCGGTCACCTGACAGCGCCTTTTTTACTGGCAAACCCCAAGATGGTTTCCCGATACACATCGTAAAGCTGTAAGGCCAGAACCATAAATTCTGAATGATCCGGAAATGCCCCCACACCCCATTTCCTACCATATTCAGGTCCAAACCCCATCGCCCGATTGAGAGGATGAAGCGCAAAGAACTCCAAAATTCCATTCTCCACCCGGAGTCATCCCCGAACAGCCATTAATCCTAGCCATTCGCAGGTCCGTCCTTCCAAGGAATGCGGAATCTTGGGGGGATCTGAAGCAGAGGATCAAAGCCGTCGCCTTCCGCGAAGATCTCTATTTCCGGCTCCACGTCGTGAGTTTATCCCTGCCCCCCTTGCGAGATCGTCCCGAGGATTTCATTCCCTTGGCTGCATATTTTCTCGAACAGTACAGTACACGCATTCTCGAAACAGCCATGCGCCGGAGCAATTGGAGTCAAACCAAAGCCGCCGGACTCCTGGGGCTTCAACGCACTTACCTGGCCCGCCTGCTCCAGCAAAAGGGCATTCAACAAGGGTCGGACTAGGCACTTAGAGCTTACGTTACGTCTCGCGCTTGAAGTCCGCCACTCCATTTTGGGAAACGGGGGTTTAAGCAAAGAAAAAAGTAGGTAACACCCCGACCCGCGTGAATTGGAGATCAGAGCTTAATATGGTACCATAAAAAGACCGGAGGGAATTACTATGAAAATCACAACCGACATCAAGCCTGTGACTTATCTGAAGACCAATGCTGCCGCCCTACTCGAGCATATCAATGAAACCCATCGTCCTGTGGTGATTACACAAAACGGAGAACCGAAGGGGGTCCTTCAAGATCCACAGAGTTTCGAAAACATGCGAAACGCCCTTGGAATTCTAAAACTGATTTCGCAGGGGGAACAAGATATCAAGAGAGGTGCGACTCAAACACAAAAAATGATTTTTGACCGTATGGAAACGTTTCTGCAGGGGAAATGAGAAAGTCGTATGACATTGTATGGGCGGAAAGAGCCGAAAAAGACCTGCGAGATATAGTTGCCTACATCGCCAAAGACAACCCCACCCAAGCCCTAAAAATATTAAACAAAATTAAAAAAACCACTTCCGGTTTGTTCCATCACCCAACGCGGGGGCGCATTATACCGGAGTTAAAAGAACAGGGGATCTTACAATACAGGGAGTTAATTATTCCCCCTTGGAGGGTGATGTATAGAGTATCAAAGCCAATGGTATTCGTGGTGTCTGTAATAGACTCACGCCGAAACCTTGAGGATATTTTACTCGAACGACTGATAAACCTTTAAGAAGTCTTTTTTTCGATTGCAGTCAGACCAAAGCGGCCGAACTCTTGAGGGCCCCACGCACTTGTCTCTCTTGTCTGGTCAAGTAAAAGCGCATTCAACAGGGGCCTGAAGGGGACTTAAAAATTTGAAAATCTAGCCGCGTAGGTCCTTACACTCTCTCCATAGACTTTTTATCCGAAGATATCTGTTCCCAGGATAGTGTTTGATTTCCGCTGAGCAATCCTTTTACTCCAGCGCACCTGCGACTTTAATTTCTAATTCAACAGGAGGGACTTTAAATCTGAAGTCTTTAAGTTCTATACCATTTCATTGCTGTCCAAAACAGCCGAAACCCGGCTGATCGGCTGCTATACTGAAGCGGGTTTTGGACGGATTCTGTGCGAATTTCATAATTGTGCCTCCACTCTCAATTTTTCAAGGGGGGACTGCGCCAGTGCCCTCAATCTTTCAAGGAGATCGGTTTGGATGGAAATCGAGAAGGTTGAGCGAGACGAGACGGGTAGTAAAGGAGGATTAATGGGGAATTTGCCGGATCCCGGATTTTGCAAACGGGACATCCTTCATCGCACACCTATTGGGTGAACCTTCACCATCACCTCAACACTCTCCCTTGAAGGGCAAGGGATTTTTGAAATGTCTTAGTTGAACGTTAAAAAACAATATTGGAACATTTTCAGATGGACCTCCCACCCCCTGTCCAAATCTTGTAGGGGTGGTGGGCACAACACCCGGCGATGAAAGAGCGTGGAGGCGGTTACGACAGAGAGAGATCCAAGGGTAAAGACGTCGAAAGATGACCTCCCCTGGCTTTGTCTTACAAATAGAAGGGAATCTTGGAGAAAACAATCATTCTTGGAATCGATGCCCTCAAATTTAGAAATTTCATATTCCCCAGCCGCCGCTCACGTGCAGATTGGCTCCGGTCACGTAGCGGGCCTCGTCAGAGAGGAAATACCGAACGGCCTGGACGGTATCGTCGACTTCGCCGATATATCCAGCCGGAATTTTCTTGGCCACGCCGTCCAGCTCTCCCGGTGGCGCGCTCCCGGAATCGATAAATCCCGGGGAAATCGCATTCACGGTGATACCATCGGAAGCCAATAGTTTAGCCAGGGTCCGGGTAAGAACGAGCACGCCGGCTTTGGCAATATAATGGGCCGTCACATGCGGTTGGGCTTCCATTTTGTCCGCGTTGGCCATGCTAAATGAAATGATCCGGCCGGATTTTCTAGCTTTCATTCCTGGCGCAACCGCCTTCGCAAGATAGAAGATAGGGTGCAGATTATTGGTGAACATCTCCGACCAGCCTTCAACAGTTTCTTCAAAAAGCGGTACCCGATGGTAGGGACCGGCTCCGTTGATCAGCGCATCAATCCGGCCCCAGGTGCCTTCCACGTGCTGAACGAGTTGTGCGGCGGCAGTGGGGTCTGAGACATCACATTGAATGGCCAACGCCTGACCGCCCTGCCCTTCAATGGTTCGCGTCACTTCCTCAGCCTCCTGTTGACTCGTGCGATAGCAGATGGCCACTGTCCAACCATGGCCGGCTAAGTCCAGGGCAATGCCCCGCCCGATTCCTCTGGCCCCGCCGGTGATTAACGCCACTCGTTCCATCTTCTCTCCTTTCACCTTTGGTTTTCGTGGGCTCAACCTTGTGTGCTGGAAGAATGACTTTTCCCTTATTCTATTCGCGGTTGGTCAATCGCTTGGCTAATTCTTGCAGCACATTTTTCGTACGAGAAGACAATGTCTGATTCTGCCGATCTTTGGCATCCCGGATAAAGAAGTGAAGATCTTCAACCGTATCAAGATCCCGGAGCCTCGGTAGGACCTTCAAC